>DATGOB010000017.1:0-3921 GCA_036010205.1 Promicromonospora sp.
GTGGAGCTCTGCCTCGAGCTTCGAGCTCACCCTGGCAGTCGCGGGCATCGCGCTGGCGACGCTGACCGGCTGGCTGGTCACGAGCCGGACGGCCGAGACGCGGCAGCAGTCGGCGGCCGCCCTCGCGCGGCGCGAGGCCGATGAGGCCCGGCTCGAGCAGGCCCGCATGGCCGAGCGCGAGCGCATCGCGCGCGAGATGCACGACGTCCTGGCTCATCGCCTGTCGCTCGTCGCGCTCAATGCCGGCGCGCTGGCCTACCGCACGGACCTCGACTCCGACACGGCGCGGGACACGGCCGCGCAGATCCAGTCCGACGCGCGCCAGTCGCTGGCCGACCTCCGGACGGTGCTGGGCACCCTGCGCCGGGCGCCCGGTGGTGAGCCCGAGGCGCCGCAACCCACGCTGCTGGAGCTGCCCGTCCTCGTCGCGGAGGCGGAGGAGTCGGGGCAGACGATCGACCAGCAGATCACCGGGGCGGACTCCGTGCCCCAGCACGTGAGCCGGCAGGCGTACCGGATCGTCCAGGAGGCGCTGACCAACGCGCGCAAGCACGCGCCCGGCGAGCCCGTCACGGTGCGGGTCACGCACACCGGCCACGCGGTGCGGATCCGGGTCAGCAACCCGGTGCCGGCGTCCGGCGTCCCCGGGCGGCCGGGGTACGGGCTGGTCGGCGTGGCCGAGCGGACCGCCGCCGTCGCGGGGACCGCCCGGCACGAGATCGTCGACGGTGAGTTCGTCCTGGACGCCGTCCTGCCCACCGGGGAGGCGCGGTGAAGGCGGACGAGGTGCCCGGGCAGGTCTCGGTCCTCCTGGTCGACGACGACCCCATGGTGCGCAGGGGCCTGCGTCTCGTCCTCGGCGGTGACCCCGGCCTGGTGATCGTCGGCGAGGCAGGGGACGGCGCCGAGGGGCTGGCACAGATCGAGCGTCTGCAGCCGGACGTCGTGCTGCTCGACATCAGGATGCCGGTGCTCGACGGGCTCGCCGTGCTCCGCCGGCTCCGGAGCCGCTCGACGCCGGGCCCTCGCGTGGTGGTGCTCACCACCTTCCACACCGGCGACGACGTCCTCACGGCCCTGGCCGACGGCGCGGCGGGGTTCCTGCTCAAGGACGCCGAACCACCCGAGATGATCGCGGCCGTCAAGGCGGTGCACCGGGGCGACCCGGTGCTGTCTCCCGCGATCACGACGACGGTCATCGCCGCGGCCGCCCGCCGCCCCCGGACCGACCCGGACGCCGCGCGAGCTGCCGCCGAGCTCACCGGGCGTGAGCGTGAGGCCGCCGTGCTGATGGCCCGTGGGCTGTCGAACGCGGAGATCGGGAACCACATGCACCTCAGCGTCGCGACCGTGAAGGCGAACCTCACCCGGGTGTTCGGCAAGCTGCGGGTCGACAACCGGGTGTCGGCGGCGATGGTGGTCCGGGACGCGGGTCTCCTGGACGAGGCGGGGCGCTGACGCGCTCCGTCGGTCGACGACTACCGCTGGTCCGTCCCGATGATCCGCCCCCGCGCGAGCACCGTCCCGTCTGCCGCCGCGAGCAGTTCCTGCACGCTCGTCACGTGGCCCACCGCCACCGACAGCGCGTAGACGGCGAACCCGTAGTGGTGCACCCCGTGCCCGACGATCGGCCGCGGCCCGTGGTACCCGACCCGCCCGAACGCGCCCGGGACGAACGTCGCGACCGCGCTGTCGGGGGTCAGGGCGTTCTCGGCGAGCGACGTGACGTCCGGCGGCAGTACCGCGATGGTGTGCACCAGCGGCCGCCGCAGCGGCACGTCCGTGTCGTCGATGACGAGCACGACCTGCCGCGTGCCGCCCGGGACGTCGCTCCAGGCCAGCGGTGGGGACTGGTTCGCCCCGGCGCCCTCGCCCCGGTGCGCCTCGGGTGGGATCTGCCCGCCGGGCGCGAACGCCGCGCTCGTGACGGTGAGGGTCTCGGGGCCCTGGAGCGCGGAGGACTCCCAGAGGCTCCGCGCATGCCCCGCGCGGACGCGTCGGAGCGACTTGCCGATGAACGACACGGTGACGATCCCTTCGTGATGGTGCCTCGAGCGTAGGCAGTAGGAAGGAAAACTTGCAAGGTTTTCTTCCTAAGTCGTACGCTCGGGACATGGACGAGACGACGACGGAAGAGCCCGCACTGCGGCTCGCGCAACGCCTCCGTCTGGCGACCGACCGGCTGCGGCGCGTGGTCCGGCAGCCCGGGCGGCTCGACGGGCTGACGCGCTCCGAGGAGATGGTGCTGAGCAGGCTGTTCCGGCACGGGGAGCTCACGACCGCGGCCCTCGCGCAGCAGGAGGCGCTGCGCCCCCAGACGATGGGCGCCGTGGTTCGTGCCCTCGTGGAGAAGGGGCTGGTCACGAAGGTCCCGGACGAGACGGACGGACGTCGGGAGAACGTGCGGCTGACCGACGACGGCGTGGCCGCGATGGCACAGGTCAACGAGCGCCGCGACCGCGACCTGGCGCGCCTGCTCGAGCGCGAGCTCACGACGGATCAGCGGGCGCAGCTCTCCACCGTGCTGTCGATGCTGGAAGACCTCGGACACCACGCATGAGCGCGCCGTCGGCGGTCGGGTTCGGCGGGCGGTTCGGGGCTCCCGTCCTCATCGGGCCCGCGCTGAACCCGATCAACACGACGATGATCTCGGTCGCCCTGGTGCCGATCGCGAGGGCGACACACACCTCAGCCTCGGTCGTGATCTGGCTGGTCGCCGGCCTGTACATCGTCAGCTCGGTCTTCCAGCCCACGATGGGCAAGCTCGCGGACCTCTTCGGCCCGCGCCGCGTGTACCTCGCCGGCCTGGTCATCGCCGGCGTCGGGGGACTGGTGCCGCTCCTCGCCCCGACCTTCGCCGGAGCCCTCGTCGCCCGCCTGGCGATCGGGATCGGCACCTCGTCCGCCTACCCCGCCGCGATGACGATCATCCGGGATCAGGAGAAGCGGCTCGACCGCAAGGCCCCGCAGGTCCTCCTCTCCGGGCTGTCGATCTCCGGCCTGGTCACCGCCGCCATCGGCCCGGTGCTCGGCGGCCTCCTGCTCCAGCACTTCACCTGGCAGTCGATCTTCCTCGTCAACGTCCCCTTCGCGGCCCTGACCATCGTGCTCACCCTCCTGTGGCTCCCGTCCGACCGCACCCGCTCCGGCGCGCGAGGGACCGTCGGGGTCCGGTCGCTCGACCTCCCCGGCATGCTCCTGTTCGCGGTCGGGATCACCAGCGCCGTGTTCTTCTTCCTGCACCTCGAGACCCGCGCCCTGTGGCTCGTCGCGGTCGCCGTCGTCGCGCTCGTCGGGCTCGCGCTGTGGGAGCGCGGGCAGCAGGCGCCGTTCGTCGACGTACGGATGCTCGCGTCCAACCACGCGCTGACCGCGACCTACGCGCGCCTCTTCCTCGTCTACACCGGCATCTACCTCGTGGTGTACGGGTTCACGCAGTGGGCCCAGGCCGTCGCCGGCTACACCAGCGACGCCGCCGGGCTCCTGCAGCTGCCCTCCGCGGTCGGCGCCGCCGTCACCTCGCTCGCGATCGCCCGCACGCCACGCGTGCGCGGCTCCCTCCTGGTCGCGGCCACCGCATCCGTGGTCGGCGGCGCCTTCCTGCTCTTCCTCGACGTCGGATCGCCCGTCTGGTTCCTGCTCCTCATCATGGGGCTGTTCGGCGTCGCGCAGGGACTCTCCTCGGTGTCGAACCAGGCGGTGCTCTTCCGCCGCGCGCCGGCCGCGCAGATCGGCTCGGCCTCCGGGCTGTCCCGCACGTCCGTGCAGATCGGCGCCATCGCCGCCTCGAGCATCCTCGGGCCCGTGTTCGGCGACGCGCCGTCCGACCAGGGGATGCACGTCATCGCGATCGTCGTCCTGGCGCTCGCGGCCGGTGCGTTGCTCGTCACGGTCGCCGACCGGTCGCTCCGGCGGAGTGTC
>DATGOB010000018.1:0-4844 GCA_036010205.1 Promicromonospora sp.
ATGCTGACCCAGGGCGTCACGCCCGCCATCTACGTGCTGGGCCTCGCCGCGCTGAGCGTCAACCGCTTCCTGCTGGCCGGCCTGTCGGCAGGGCTGCCCCGCGTCGTCCAGGGCGACCTGCTGCTCACCGCCAACGCCCTCACCCCCACCCTCGGCGCCGGCGCGGCGTTCCTCGGGGGCGGCGTCGGCTTCCTGCTCGGCCTGGTCATGCCTGCCGGCCGTGTGCAGGACGCGACCGCGCTGGCCTGCGCGTGCGTCGTCATGGGCTGTGCGTCGCTCCTCGGCCTGCGCATGTCGCGCACGCTGCTGGGCCCGGTGCGTCCCGCCGTCGGCTCGATCCGCAACGACCTGCTGGCCGTCGCACGCGGCCTGGCCGACGGCGCCCGCTACCTCACCGCCCGCCGCACCCCGGGCCAGGCGCTGCTCGTCATGGCGCTGCACCGCTTCCTCTACGGTGTGGTGTTCATCGCGTCCATCCTCATGTCGCGCAACCTGCTGGCCGCGCCCGGCGACAGCACCGGTGGTCTCGCGACCTTCGCGACGGTCATCGGCGCCACCGGCGCCGGCGGAGGGCTGGCGATCCTGCTCACGGCCGTGCTCGCGCGGCGCATGGCGCCGCAGACGTGGATCGCCACCATGCTGGTCCTGGCCGGCCTGTCGCAGCTGATCCTCGTCCCGGAGCCCGGTTTCGCCACGGTGGTGACCGCGGCGGGCCTGCTGGGGCTCGCGGCCCAGGGGGCGAAGATCGCCGTCGACACCATCGTCCAGCGCGACTCCGAGGACGTGTACCGCGGCCGCGCGTTCGCCTTCTACGACGTCCTCTACAACGCGGCGTTCGTGGGCGCCGCCGCCCTCGCCGCCTTCCTCGTGCCCGACGTCGGCTGGTCGCCCGGGCTGTTCGTCGCGCTCTCGGTCGCCTACCTGGCCGCCGCCCTCCTGTTTGGTCTCAAGGGGGCTCGCACAGCAGTCCTGGTCAGGCAACCCGACAGAGGGTGAATTGTGGATGAGGTCTGCTCTCTAGAGGCTGAGATGCCTGTTTTGGCCGCAGATCGATGCAAGGATTGATGCACTTACCTACAGAGGGACTGGAGGCATCAGTTCATGTCCGACGCACCCGCCGTCACCCCCACGCCCACCTGGGGTGAGGTGTTCCCCTGGTTCCGCGAGGTCATGGCAGAGGACGACGCCTGGTACGTGGGTCCGGTCGACAGCAAGACCGACATCGGCACCGCCCGCCTCGCGGACGCCGCCGTGACACGCCTCAAGTCGCTCCCCGTGGGCCGGCTCTTCCCCGCAGTGCGGCGGGTGGAGCGGCTCGACGACCTCACCTGGCCCAAGCACCGGCTGCTCAACGCGCTGCACCGCGGTGGCTGCTTCACCGGTGACGACCTCTCCTACATGGTCATCGCCGAGATGCTCTCGTGGGAGTCGGTCGGCCCCGTGATCGTGAAGCAGATCCTCGAGGTCATCGCACTCGAGGAGATCCGAGCGAGCTCGGCGAGGTAGAGCCCGCCGCCCGTCGGGCGTCCGCCACACGGCGGGCGGCGACCACCGCGAACGGCACGACGGCGAGCAGCAGCCCGCCCTGCACCACCTGGACGGCACGGTAGGTCTCGCTCCAGACCTCTGCCGAGCCCACAGCCCCCGCGATCCCGAGGACGCCGAAGACGCCGGCCAGGACCGCACCGATCCGGCGGGTCACCGCCGAGGGCCAGCCGCACAGCAGCGCCGCGGCGACGGCGAGCAGGTTGAGCACCAGGATCACCAGGTACGAGCCCAGCATCCCCGGCAGCGGACCGCCGTACGGCATCATCGCGATGACCGGCTCGAGCACGCTGCCCCACACGACGTAGAGCGTCGCCCCGGCGAGCACGACCCAGAAGCCGGTGCGGCGCGCCGACGTCGGCTCGTGCAGGAGCCGGGCGAGCAGCGCACCGACGAGCACGAGCCCCAGCTCGAGCATCGAGAGGAGCGTGCCGAGCAGGAGCTCGGGCCGAGCGCCCTGCACGAGCTGGGCCACCGCCGTGCCGACCTGCAGCAGCAGGTGCAGACCCACGACGACGATGACGGCGGTCAGGACCCGGCGGGCGCGCAGCACGGTGGCACCGACCGCGACGACGATGGTCCCCGCCATGGCCGCGTTCTCGATCAGGTAGACGGTGTTGCCCGTCGTGAAGCCGAGGTCGAGCTCCGTCCCAGGGACCAGCAGACGCAGCGGGACCGACGTCCACACGGCGACAGCGAGGAGCAGGAGGCTCAGGGCGGCGGGGCGCCGTCCGGCGTCGGGCAGGCTCTTCATGCCCACACTCTTGCAGACCACGGCGACGTCGCGTGGCGCGAAGCACCGGTGACGGGCGTCCTGCGGCGCGCTGTGGACGGATCCGCGGGGGTGTCAGAGGCGCGTGGAACCATGGAGGGGTGTCAGAGTCCGTGCCCGTGCCCCGCGTCCACCCTGCGGCGATCAAGCTGCTGGTGGGCAGTGGGGCGTACCTGCGCGGCGAGGACTACCAGCAGCAGGGGCGCGTCATCTCCTGGGAGTGGGTGCCCGCCGAGCACCTGCTCGTCTCCTGGGTGCGGGGCAGCGGGCGCAGCGCCTACTCGTGCTCGGTCGAGCTCGCGGCGGACGGGCACGGCGGGGGCGTCGTCGTCGGCACCGACTGCACGTGCCCCGTCGGATCGGCCTGCAAGCACGTGGCGGCCACGCTCCTGGAGGCCGGCGCGGACGGCCTGGCGTCGCTGGTGCGCAGCGCGTCGTCGCTGAGCCGCGCGCCGCAGGTGCCTGCCTGGAAGGCGGCGGTCGAGCGGCTCGTCCCTGCCGCGCCGACGCCGGGCACCGGGCCGGACGAGACCGCGCCGCAGCTCGCGCTGCAGTTCCGCGTGGACGGCACCGCGTCGTCGGACAACCTGTCGCTGTCCGTGCGTCCCGTCGAGCGCAACGGCCGCGGCGCGTGGGTCGGCGGCTCGGCCTCCTGGAACTACATCCGCAACGGCTTCCTGCGCGGCATCGACCCGGCGGTCCGGGAGTGGTTCACCACGCTCGACTCCCTGCGGGCCACCAGCCCGCGCGGCTACGGTTTCGTGAGCGCGGGCGACTGGCTGAACCTCGACGACGTGCTGCCCCGCCCTTTCTGGCGCCACCTCGCCGACGCGGCGGACCTCGGCATCGAGCTCGTGGCCAAGTCCAAGCGGGACACGGTGCACCTGGCCCGCGAGGCCTCCGTCGCCCTGGACCTCTCCCTGCCCGACGGCGGCGCGCGCCTCGAACGGACCGTCGCGTTCGACGGCGCGACGACCCGCGCGGCCACCGTTGGCACGCTCGGCAGGCACGGCCTGTTCGCGGTCGAGGAGTCCCCCTCCGGCCGCACCGTCGTCCTGGGCCCGACACCGGCCCCGCTCACCGACCAGGAGCACGCGGCGGTCCACCTCGCCGACGTCGCCGTCCCGCCCGACGCCGTCGACGAGTTCCTGGCCGACTACCTGCCGCGGCTGCGTCGCGAGGTGCGCGTGCGCGCCGACGACGACGTTCCGCTGCCCGAGCTGCCCCGGCCGCAGCTCGTCCTCGGGGTCGAGGCGCCGTCGCCCGCGGAGCTCCGGGTCCGGTGGTGGTGGGCCTACCCGCCGTCGGACGCCGAGTACCCGCTGACGACGGCGCTCGAGCCCGGTGCGGAGCTGCGGGACCTGGAGGCCGAGTCCGCCACCGTCTGCGCGGTCGTCGACGCGGTGCGCGAGGTCCCCGGCTTCGCGCACTTCCGGGTGGCTCCCGAGGTCTTCCGCGACCTGCAGGCGATGGACTTCGCCACGACGGTGCTGCCCGTGCTCCGCGAGCTGCCCGACGTGCGCGTCGAGAGCGCCGACCTGCCCGAGTACGCCGGGCTGGAAGCCACGCCTGTCGTCAGCATGCGCGCGTCCGACAGCGAGGACCTGGACTGGTTCGACCTCGGCGTCATGGTCACGGTCGACGGCCGTGAGATCCCGTTCGGCCCGGTGTTCGACGCGCTCGCCCGGGGGAAGCGGCGATTCATGCTGACCGACGGCACGTGGCTGCGCACCGACCTGCCCGTGTTCGGCCGGCTCAAGGCGCTGATCGAGGAGGCGCGGCGGCTGTCCGACCGGCCGGGCACGCTCCGCATCAGCCGGTTCAACGCGGGACTGTGGGCCGAGCTCGAGGAGGTCGCCGACGTCGTCGAGCAGTCCGACCGGTGGCGGCGCTCCGTGAGCGACCTGGTCCGGCTGACCGACGAGGGCGTGGACGGGCCGGGGCCGCTGGCACCACCCGTGGGGCTGAAGGCGGAGCTGCGCCCCTACCAGCTCCGCGGTTTCGAGTGGCTGACC
The DNA here is from genome assembly GCA_036010205.1 of Promicromonospora sp. Classification (GTDB taxonomy): domain Bacteria; phylum Actinomycetota; class Actinomycetes; order Actinomycetales; family Cellulomonadaceae; genus Promicromonospora. The sequence goes on from DATGOB010000018.1 coordinate 4,333, forward strand.
TTCCTGTGGCGGCACGGGCTCGGCGGGATCCTCGCTGACGACATGGGCCTCGGCAAGACGATCCAGACCCTCGCGTTCATGGCTCAGGCCCGCGAGGAGGCCGTCGAGGGCGACCAGCCACCCTTCCTCGTTGTCGCACCGGCCTCGGTGGTCGGCAACTGGGTCGCGGAGGCCGCCCGGTTCACCCCGGACCTGCGCGTGGTGGCCCTGCCCACGACGGCCCGCAAGGCGGGCGTGACGGTCGCCGAGGTCGCGCGGGACGCCGACGTCGTCGTGACGTCCTACGCGATCTTCCGGCTCGACCACGACGCCTTCGCCGGCGTCGACTGGAGCGGGCTGGTGCTGGACGAGGCGCAGTTCGCGAAGAACCACCAGACCCGGGCCAACGAGGCGGCGCGGCGGCTCAGGGCCCCGTTCAAGCTGGCCATCACCGGCACGCCGCTCGAGAACAACCTCATGGAGCTGTGGGCGATGCTCGCCATCGTCGCGCCGGGGCTGTACGGGTCGGCGTC
>DATGOB010000019.1:0-3645 GCA_036010205.1 Promicromonospora sp.
CTCGGGCGAGGGCGACGCGGGCGAGGTCTGCGGTTCGTTCACAGCGCTCCTTGCGGGCCGGGACACCTCACCACACTCTGCACCCGATCCCGGAGAAATGCGAGCCCTGAGCAGGCCACTCACTGCTGCGGACCCGTCCGGCCCGCGGCTCGCAGGTACTTGAGCAGCGCGCGTTCGTCGGCGTCCATCCACCGCGAGGAGCGCGACTCGTTGGCGCGGGACCGTCGCAGCAGGCGGTCGATCTCGGCCCGGTCGTCGGCCAGCACCGCGGGGTGCACGTAGCTCTTGCGGCACACCGCGGGCGTGTTGTGCAGGCGGGCGGCGGCCTGCCGCACCGCCTCGACGCGCTGCGCATCGTGCTCGCGCTGCGAGGTGGGCTCCAGGTGCCGCAGGTGCCCGAAGGCCAGCGCGCTCGCGCCCCAGGTGCGGAACGTCTTGGCCGTGTGGTCGGAGCCGGTGACCCGGGCGAGGTACTCGTTGACGTCCCGCGAGTCGACGGCGCGTGTGCCGTCGCCGTCCACGTACTGCAGGAGCTGCTGGCCCGGCAGGTCGCGGCAGCGCCGCACGATGTTCGCCACGCGCCGGTCCTGGACCGTGACGTCGTTGGTCGTGCCCGACTTGCCGGGGAACCGGAAGCGGACCTGCGAGCCCGTGATCGTCGCGTGCCGCGTGCGCAGCGTCGTCAGCCCGTACGACTCGCCCGAGCGCACGTACTCGTCGTTGCCGACGCGCACGAGCGTCGCGTCGAGCAGCCACACCACGGTGGCGACGACCCGGTCGAGGTCCAGGCGGGGCGAGCGCATGTCGGCGTCGACCCGCTTGCGCAGGTCGACCAGGGCGTCGCCGAACGCGACGAGGTCGTCGAACTTGACCCCGTCCCGGTAGGCGCGCCACCGCTGGTGGTAGAGGAACTGCTTGCGGCCCTTGACGTCGCGGCCCGTGGCCTGGAGGTGGCCGGACGCGTCGGCGCAGATCCACACGTCGGTCCAGGCGGGCGGCACGACGAGCTCCTTGACGCGTGCGAGGGTCTCCGGGTCGGTGACGCGCTCGCCCCGGTGGTCCAGGTACGTGAAGCCCTTGCCGTGCCGCCGCCTGCGGATGCCGCGGTCGGAGTCGCAGCTGTGGGTCAGCCCGTCCGCGCCGCGCAGCTGGTCGTCCATCCCGCTGGCGTCTCAGCCCGCGTCGAAACGGTCCTCGCCCTCCTTGTCCGGGTCGTCCTTGCGGGACTCCTCCGGGACGGGGCCGTCCGCCGGGACCTCGCCGCGGACCGGGTCGCGGTAGTTCGCGTCGCCCGCCTCGCCGTGCTCGCCCTGGGGGATCTGGTCGACGTCGGGCGTGCGCGTGCGCTCGTCGGTACCCGGTGTGTCCTGGCTGCTGTCGTTCTCGCTCATCGTGCCTCCCGGGCTCGGATCGTCTGGCACGCTCACTGTGGCGCGGGAGGCGTCCACTCGCACGTCAGGACCGGGAGCGCCGGTCGGCGGGCACGGTCGCTCCTAGACTCGGCGCATGCCTGTCCCCGCCGAGGGCACGCCGCGGGTCGTCCCGCGCTCGCGCGTCCTGACCTGGCTGCACCACCAGTGGGTCCGCCACCCACGGTGGTCGATGGCGCTCAAGGGCGCCGTGGCGGCCTCCCTGGCGTGGCTGGTCGGCCTGGTGGCCCCGCCGCCGTTCGCCGAGTACCCCTACTACGCGCCGCTGGGTGCCGTCGTAGCGGTGTCGAGCACCGCTGTCCGCTCGGTGAAGGACTCCGCCCAGGCCGTCGGCGCCGTGCTGCTCGGGGCGGTGCTGGCGCGCGTCGTCGGCGCCCTCGCCGTGCCGGTGGTCGTCGAGATCGCCGTCGTGGTCGCGGTCGCGCTCCTGTTCGCCGGGTGGCGCCTGTTCGGTGAGATGGGCACCTGGGTGGTCACCTCCGCGCTGTTCGTGCTCGTCCTCGGCGGCGCGGAGAAGGTCGAGTACACGGTCGCCTTCGCGGGCCTGCTCGTGGTCGGCGCCGGCATCGGCGTCGCCGTCAACCTCGTCGTGCCGCCCCTGCCGCTCACGCCGTCCGAGCTCGCGCTGGACCGGCTGCGCGACGTGCTGGCCGACGAGGTCGACGTGCTCGCCGGGCGCCTGGAGACCGAGGGGCCGCTGCGCGCGCAGGAGTGGCAGGAGCGCCGCCGCGAGGTCGCCCCGACGATCGCCCGCGCCCGCGAGTCGGTCGCCGCGGCCCGGGAGGCGGCACGCGCCAACGTGCGCGCACGCCGGTACGGGGGCTGGGCGTCGGCGCAGGACCGGCGCGCGCGCGAGCTCGGCACGGCGACCGCCGTCGTCGACGAGGTCGTGCGCCTGCTCACCGACTGGGAGCACGCCGACCGGCAGGAGGTCGCCTTCGGGCCGCGCCTGCGGCCCGTCCTCGCCCGCACCCTGCGCGCCTTCGGCGACGGCCTGCGGGCCGAGAGCCGGGATGTCGACGACGCGGCGGACGGTGCCGCGGCCGCCACCACCGGCGCCGCGGCCGCCGTGCGTGACGCCGCGGCCCGCTGCGAGGCCGCCGTCGAGGAGCTGGCCGAGGCGATCCGGGCCGAGCGGCGCACCGGGGACCACGACATGTTCGTCGCCGGCGCCCTCGTGGTCGCCCTGTGGCGCGGGGTGGCCGCGCTCGGTGGGCTGGCCGCCGCCGACGCGCGGGACTAGCGTGGCGAACGGTCGAGACCTGGACGGAGGCCCCCCGTGTCGAGCACCCCGCCGCGTGACCAGCTCGTCCCCGGCGTACCCCACCTCGGGTCGCTCGCCGAGGTCACCGAGCTCGCGCAGCTCCTCGCCCCCGTCTACGTCCGGTTCAGCGCCGGGCCCCAGGTCGACCGCAGCACCGTGAGCAAGGACCACGAGAGCGGCTGCGTGCTGCCCGGCCTGAGCGTCAACCCGATGACGCCGGAGCCGTGGTGGACGCGCCCGCCCGAGCACTGGGTCGCGCGGCAGCTGCGCCAGTACGCGCACCTCATGGTGGCCGACCGGTTCCCGTGGCTGCTCACGGGCGAGGTCTCGGGCCGCGGACCCGACTGCGAGCCGCTGCTCGTCGGCATCACGCCCGTCGCCACGGTCGACCCCGCGGCCGTCGAGGAGGCGGGCGCCCTCTACGAGGAGGCCTTCACCCCGGGCGACGACGGCACCTGACGCCCCGCTCGTGAGCGCGCGGGCCCCGGGTTAGCGTGGGCAGCGGTCGAGAAGCGGCTGCCCGACGACCCCGAGGGGTGTCCCATGAAGGCCCTGTTCGTCAGCTGCACGCTCAAGGCGTCCCCGGCACCGTCCAACACCGAGGCGCTCGCGTCCGTCGTGGCCGACGCGCTCACCGCGCGCGGTGTCACGGTCGAGCACGTCCGCCTCGCGGACCTGGACGTCCCGCCCGGCGTCGTCACCGACCTCGGCGACGGCGACCAGTGGCCCGGCGTGCACGACAAGCTGCTCGACTCCGAGATCCTCGTCGTCGTCACGCCGACATGGGTGGGACGACCCTCGTCGATCGCGCAGCGCATGCTCGAGCGCATGGACGCGATGCTGTCCGAGACCGCCGACGACGGCACGCCCGTCGCGTACAACCGGGTCGCCGGGGTCGTCGTCACCGGCAACGAGGACGGCGCCCACCACGTCATCTCCGAGATCAGCGGC
>DATGOB010000020.1:0-9026 GCA_036010205.1 Promicromonospora sp.
CCCTCGAGCATGGCGACCCGGCTCGTGCGCGCCCGCTCGAAGCGCTCGGCGCCGTCGGGCGTGAGCGTGATGCGCTGACCACGGCTGTCCTCGGGGTCGACGGTGCGGTCGACGAGCCCGAGGTCGGCAAGCCGGCTGAGCTGGCGGGACACCGTCGCCCGGCCGACGCCGAAGTACGACGCGAGGTCGGACCCTCTGGCGCCGGGCCGTTCGGCCACGAAGGCCAGGAGCGGGTAGGCGCTCGCCTCGAGCTCGGGATGCACCCGGCGCGCGATCCGCGCCCCGGACGACTGCGCCCGGCGGATCAGCAGCCGGACCTCGCGCTCGAGGTTCTCGAACGGGCCGAGGTCGTCGACGAGGTCGCCTTCGGCGGGCGGGCGGGCGGAGGTGTCCGCCGGGTCGTCGGAGGCGTCGGTCCCGGACTCTGCGCTGGAGAGCATGGGCCCATGATGGCGCCTCACGCGGCGGGATCCCAGCCGGTCACCAGAAATCCCCCGTCCCCGCCCACCGCCACGGCCTGCGGTGATCGACGCCACAGGGGGGTTTGTCGGGAAAATACGGATAACCGCGCAGGATATGCCAGATCTGCACAAGACCTCATCCACGGAAATGGCACCAACGCGGGCATCCGTACCGCTACCGTGGACGCCCGACACGACGCTGAGGGGCAGACATGGCACAGCTCGACCGCCGAACGTTTCTTGCAGGCGCCGCCGTCGTCGCTTTCGACCCGGCCACCTCCCGCTGGCTCACCAGCCTCCCCGAGAACACCACCGGGGCCGTCCGCATCCCTCATCTCGACGGTGAGCTGGTCACCGACGAGGTCGCCCTCGCCGAGGCCGCCACCGACTACGGGAACCTCGCCCACAACCTGCCGCGCGCCGTGCTCCGCCCCGGCTCGGTCGACGACGTCGTCACCGTGGTCCGGTTCGCCAACGAGCACGGCCTGACCGTCGCCGTCCGCGGCCAGGGCCACTCGGCCTTCGGCCAGGCGCAGGCCGACGGCGGCGTCGTGATCGACTCACGCACGCTGGCCACGATCCACGAGATCACGCCCGACCACGCCGTGGTCGACGCGGGCGTGCAGTGGCTCGACCTGGTCCGTACCGCCCTCGGCGTCGGCGTGGCGCCGCCCGTGAGCACCGACTACCTCGGCCTCTCCGTGGGTGGCACGCTCAGCGTCGGTGGTATCGGCGGCGCGTCGCAGCACCACGGCCTGCTCGTCGACAACACCCTGGAGCTCCAGGTGGTCACGGGCGACGGCAGGCTCCTGACGTGCTCGGACACCGAGGAGCGTGAGCTCTTCGAGGCCGTGCTCGGCGGGCTGGGCCAGTTCGCCGTCATCGTCCGCGCCACGGTGCGGCTCGAGACAGCCCCCACGTCGGCCCGCGTCTACACGCTCACCTACCCGGAGGTCACCGACCTGACGGCGGCCCAGCGCACCGCGCTCGCCGACGGCCGGTTCGACTACCTCGAGGGCCAGTTCGTCCCCACGGACGACGACGGCTTCGTGTTCGTCCTCGAGGCCGGGTCGTGGTTCACGACCGAGGAGCCCGACGACGACGCGCTGCTGGCCGGCCTCGCGCCGTCGGGCGTCGACGTCGTCGACATGCCGTACTTCGACTGGCTGAACCGGATCTACGAGACCGTCGAGCAGATCGAGGCGCTGCGGCTGCCGAGCCCGTGGCTGAACCTCCTCGTCCCGGACGCCGCGACCGACGAGATCGTCACCGAGCTGCTCACCACGCTCACGCCCGCCGACGCCGGGGGCGTGGCCCTGCTCTACCCGACCGACCGGACCCTCGTCACGCGCCCACAGGTCCGGGTCCCGGAGGGCCCCGTCTTCTTCCTCCTCGCGCTCCTGCGCGCGGTGAGCCCGCCCGACGACGCCGAGGCCGCGCGGCTCCTCGCCGACAACGACGCGCTGTACGCCCGTGTCCGTGCCGTCGGCGGCACGCAGTACCCGGTCAACGCCCTGCACCTGACGACGGCCGACTGGCGCGCGCACTACGGGGAGCGCTGGCCCCTCGTGCGCCAGGCCAAGGACCGGTACGACCCGCGGCGCGTGCTCACGCCGGGCCAGGGCATCTTCGGCTGACCGACCGCGGGCTCAGCAGAGCTTCTCGAAAGCCTTGAGGCCCTCCACGGTGGAGGCGATGTCGAGCTCGATCTGCTGCTCGGCACCGAGGTCGAGACCCTCCTGGAGCTGCAGGAACGGCACACGGACCTGCTGCACGGGCTCGCGGAACTCCTCCGGCACCCGCGTCTCGAGGCGGCCGAGCTCGACCGCGAGCGCGTGCATCTCGTCGGCCGACGTGCCCGTGAGGCCCCCGGCGGCCCCGACGAGGGCGTCGCCGATCCGCTCCTCGAGCGTCGCGCCCTCCGCGCCGTGCTCCTCGACGTACATGGCGGCGCACGCCTGGTTGGCGTTCAGGGGCGCGTCCGTGCCGGCTCCCTGGTCGGCCCGCTGCGACGTCGTCGCGCTCGGGGACCCGGACGGCGACGCGCTCGCCTCGGCGTCCGGTTCGCCGTCGCCGGTGCAGGCCGTGAACGTGAGCAGCAGGGCTGCCGCGGCGAGCGCGCCGCGCGCGGTGGCGGTGAGAGATCGGGCCATGGCGCACATGTAACCACCAGGCGCTGAAGATCCGTGCATCGGCCACCTCCGGGGACGGTCGATGAACTGTCCGGGAACGTTGCCGGAACTCCGGCGCCGAACCCGCCGCGGCGACGTAGCGTGGCAGGAGAACCGCAGGCCCGAAGGTTCGACACCGGAGGTCAGCATGGTCGTCCGTCCCGCAGGCAGCACACGGCGGAGCGCCGCGGAGGGCTCCTGGCAGAGCCCGCGGCTCGGCACCGCCGTCGTCGCGCACCGCGGTTACTCCGCCGTGGCACCGCAGAACACGCTCGCGGCCGTCGAGGCCGCGTGCCGCGCCGGCGTGGACGCCGTCGAGATCGACCTGCAGCCGACCGCCGAGGGCGCCGGGGCAGTGATCCATGACGAGACCGTGGACGCGACGACCGACGGCACGGGCAAGGTGGCCGCCCTGACCGCGGCACAGGTGCACGCGCTCGACGCCGGGGTGCGCTTCGCACCGGCCTTCGCGGGCCAGCGGGTGCCCGCGCTGGACGACGTCCTGGGCGTGCTCGCGCGACACCCCGGCACCGACCTGCTCCTGGAGCTCAAGGGCTCGTGGGGCACCCGTCAGGTCGAGAAGGTCGCCGCGACGATCGCCGCGGCCGGCTTCGACCGCAGGGTCCTCGTGCAGAGCTTCTGGCCGGGCACGGTCGCCACGGTGCGCGACGTCGCGCCCCACCTGCCGGGCGGGCTGCTCGTCTCGTTCGACCCGCCGGGGCTGCTGCGGCTCTGCGAGCGCCTGCGCGTGGTCGCGTGCAACCCGTCGGTCACGACGGTGACCGGCAGCCCCCGCCTCGTGTCCCGCCTGCACGACGCCGGCCTGCGCGTCATGGCGTGGACCGCGAACGACCCGGCCGCCTGGTCGGCGCTCGTGGCGGCGGGCGTCGACGCCGTCATCACCGACCGCCCCGAGCGCCTCTCCGGCTGGCTCGCGGGGCGCGGCGAGACTCAGCCCGCGTGGAGCCAGCCGTGGAGGCGGCGGGTGACCCAGGGCAGCACCCAGTAGGCCATCACCGGCGTCAGGACGAGCGTCGAGATCAGCACCTTGAGCACGAGGGGGACGCCGTCCCACCCGGGAACCAGGCCGGTGACGAGGGCCGTGAACAGCAGGTTCACGGGGAAGAACCCGAGCCAGATGCTCGTGGCCTGCTTCCACCGGGGCGGCACCACGGAGGCCGCGACGTCGGCGGGCTCGTCGGTGCGCGTCGGGTCGTCGAACCACCCCTCGATGCCCGTGCGCTGCTGGTAGCGGAGCTCCTCGACCAGCCCGGTGCCCTGCGCGAGCCACGTGCGGCGCTCGTCGGACCGCTCCCAGGCGGCGAGGCGCTCGGCGTCGGCGAAGCGGTAGAGCATGTGCCAGTCGCGCGAGCCCTCGGCGGCGCGGATCCAGCCGGAGCCGAGGAACCCGGGCCAGCGGTTGGCGAGGTTGACGCCGGCCTGCACCCAGGCGGTGACCTCGGGAACGTGGTCGGGGTGCACGACGCGGTGGATGGACACGGTCACGGGCTGTCCGGCAGGGGTGGGCTCGGACCCGGGCGCGGCCTGGTGGTGGTGGGCCATGGCCAGAAGTGTCACGCAGCGCGGGGGGCTCCGCCCAGCCAGGACGCCACGATGTGAGGGCGCTCACCCCGGCTTGTCCGGGTTTCACCGCTACGCCACCATGCGCCCGCGACATGTGTGAGGCATGCCTCCGTCCAGGGGGTTCCGTAGCAACTGGACGGTCGTTCAATATTGAAGGGTTGCCGCACGGCACCACACCCCCTCGCGCCTCCCCTGCGCCGGTTCCGTGCGGCAACCGCCATGACCGTGGATGCCCCTGGCCCCTCCGTGAAGCCTCTTCCTGACGTGCTTCCGGAGGCGAGACCAGCCGGCCGCGCGCGTGGCCAGTCAGCAGCCGGCGTACGCGACGCCGCCCGTCCGAGGGAAGACCGACCCCTCACGGTGCCGCACCTACCCGGCCGCGAGAACGGAAGCTCAGCGTGCCCCAGACACCGAACTTCGCCGTGCCCTCCACGCACACCGTCCCTGTCCCCGAGCACAGGACCCTCTCTTGACGCGGACCCACCAGCTCCTCCCCCGTCGTTCACGACGCCCGGGCGCGCACCGGGCCCACCCGACGGTCGCCGTGCAGCGGGTCCACCCCCGCATGACCCGCTCGTCCCTCGCGATCGCCGCAGCACTCACCTCGGCGGCCCTGACCACGACAGCGGCGGTCGGCCTCGCCGGGGGCGACGGCGGCGCACCGGGCACGGCGTCCGCCGCAGAACCGACCGTCCAGCCGTCCCCCACGGCCGACCCCGCCGTCCGCACCGCCACGGAGCGTGCGGCCGCCGTCCTCGACGACGCCGACTACGTGGCCCGCGAGGGCGACCTGACCCGCGCGGAGCGCCAGCGCGTCCGCGCGGCCGCCCGCAACCTGCGGGCCGTGGTCGAGAAGGCCAACGACACCGCCGGCGAGCGCCGCCCCGCGGCTGCCTCGCGCAGCACGGGACGCACCCCGCTCGCCGAGCGCGCCGCGGGCGGCTCGCCGACCGCGACCACGGACAAGACCACGGACAAGACCGTGGACAAGACCGTGGACCAGGCCGTGGACAAGGCCGCCGGGAAGAAGGCCGACAAGCAGGCCGGGCGGAAGGCCGACGACAAGACGACCGGCGCGAAGGCCGCGAAGCGGGACGTCGAGGCGGCCGCCGACCCCACGGCGCCCACGAACCTGCCTGGCGTCGCGAACGGCACCACGTCGCTCACGCCGCAGGACGCCGCGCGCCTCCCCCTCCTCCAGACGCCGCTCGCCGAGGCGATCGACGAGCCGGCGGACGCGCCGGAGGCCCGTGCGGACGCCCCGACGTCTCCCGCGACCCGGATCGAGAAGAAGACCGCGTCGCTCGAGCGCCTCATCGCGACGACCGATGCCGTCGTGTCGGTCAAGGCCGGCCCGACGCCCGAGGAGATCGCCGCGGCGAAGAAGGCCGCGGAGAAGCGCAAGGCCGCCAAGGCAGCCCGTGCCGCCGAGCGCAAGGCGGCGGCGATGGCCGAGGCGGCGAAGGGCTACGGCAACGGCGAGATCCCGTCCGACGTCCTGTGCTCCGTGAGCTTCGCGCACGGCGAGCGCCTGCGGTGCGACGCCGCGGCGGCGCTCGAGAAGCTGAACCGCGGCTTCCGCGACGCGTTCGGCCGGAACCTCGACCTGACGGACGGGTACCGCTCGTACGGCGAGCAGATCGCCGTCGCGTCCGCCCGGGGCGGCCTCGCGGCCGTACCCGGCACCTCCAACCACGGTTTCGGCCAGGCGGTCGACCTGTCGGGCGGCATCGAGTCGTTCGGCACGGCCGAGCACGCCTGGATGGTCGCCCACGCGGACCGGTACGGGTGGCGGCACCCGGGCTGGGCCCAGGCAGGCGGCAGCAAGCCCGAGCCCTGGCACTGGGAGTACGGCACCCGGGACTGAGCCTCGAGCTCGTCCGCCCACCCGTGGACAGGGAGCGCCCGTCCGGCACCGCCAGGCGGGCGCTCCCTCGTCCCGACGCCCGGACGCGCCGGTCCCCGGGTCAGCCCCAGCCGAGCTCGTGCAGCCGGTCGTCGTCGATGCCGAAGTGGTGGGCGATCTCGTGCACCACGGTGATCGCCACCTCCTCGACGACGTCCTCACGGGTGTCGCAGATGGCGAGCGTCGGGTTCCGGAAGATCGTGATGCGGTCGGGCAGCGCCCCCGCCGCCCACATGTGGTCCCGCTCGGTGAGCGGCACGCCCTCATAGAGGCCGAGCAGCTCGGGGTCGTCGGCCGGCGCGTCGTCCTCGACGAGCACCACGACGTTGTCCATCTGCGCCGCGAGGTCGGCCGGGACGAGGTCCAGCCCTTCGCTGACGGCGGCCTCGAAGTCCTCGCGCGTCATCTCCACCACGGCCCCATCATCCCCCGGCCCGACCACACTCCGGACCGTGCGGCGCGACCGTGGCTCGCCTGTAGACTTGCCGCGTCCCAGCCCCCATCGTCTAGCGGCCTAGGACCCCGCCCTTTCACGGCGGTAGCACGGGTTCGAATCCCGTTGGGGGTACGAAGAGGCTCGTCAGAGCCTCGCTCTGACCGCTGTGAGGCAGGTCATCCCGGCTCGGTCCGATTCGATTTCAGATTCGGCCCCGAGGTGGGTTAGGATCCTCACGGTTCGAAACGAGCCCCCCGGATGCGGGAAGCGTCCAAGCAGTTCCAAGGCCCTGTAGCGCAGTTGGTTAGCGCGCCGCCCTGTCACGGCGGAGGTCGCGGGTTCAAGTCCCGTCAGGGTCGCGCGAGAGGCGCCCGGGTTGTCGGTCTCGACTATCCGGGCGTTCGCGCTAGGGCTCTGTAGCTCAGTTGGTAGAGCGTTCGACTGAAAATCGAAAGGTCACCGGATCGACGCCGGTCGGAGCCACAGCAAAAACCCCCCGGAATCACAAGGTTCCGGGGGGTTCTTCGTTTCTCACGATCAGCCGGCGAGGTGACCGGTTAGTGATTCGGTTAGTGAACGGCCGGAGTCACCCAGCCTCGCCCTGGCGCAGACCCTCAGCGCCGAACAGCGGTTCCATGTACCAGTCCGAGCCGATCTCAGCCGGCGCAAAGATGCGATCCATGGCCGTCGCCGCAGTCTGGATCACGGGCCGCAATTCGTGCCGGTAGACCAGTTCGGTCACCGCCGTGCCACTGTGCCCCGCGACGCGGGCAATCTCTTCGATCGGCACGCCGGCCGCCGACAGCACCGAGATGCACGAGTGGCGAAGGTCCCTCGGAGTCCATTCGTTCGGATCGATGCCCGGGACGAGCGACAGAGCACGGCGGAAGTCGCGTGCCACGTTGCGGGCGTTCATCTCGGTACCGTTCACAGTCCCGAACACCAGCCCGTCAGGGTCCCAGCGCTTGCCGGCCTTCGCCGCCCGAGCAGCCTGCCGCTCACGGTGACGCCTCAGGACCTGAACCACGCCCACGGGCAGCGCCAGCGTTCGTCGCGACCTCTTCGTCTTGGTGTCGTTCCCAGCGCGGACCGAGCGCCACACCATGATGCTCGGAGGAACCGGCGGCATCGCTGACGGGTCACCGTCGAGGTCGACGTGATCCCATCGCAGCGCACGCACCTCCTCCGTACGAAGCCCCGTCAAGATCGAGACCACGATGTACGCGTGCATCGGATCCGGCTTGGTCAGCGTGAGCACGCCCTCAGCCTGCTCGACCGTGAGCGACCGGGACGGCCGACCCTGCCTGCCCTCGGGCACCTCCACCAGTTCAACCACGTTGCGAGGCGCAAGACCCCGCGCGTAGGCACGCTTCACCGAGCGGTTGAGGCACGAGTGCAGCTGCTTGAGACTCGACTTGCCCAGCGAGCCGGTGAGGCCATGTAGCCACTTCTCGACCTCCTGCGCGGTCAGGTCTTTCAACTTCCGCGCACCAAGCGCCGGCAGGATGTGCCGGTCGCAGATGAACCGGTACCCGTTCCACGTGCTGTCGCTCGTCTTGCCCTGGCCGTACGTCAACCAGTCGTTCACGGCGTCCCTCACGGTGTAGCGCTCGGACCCCGCAACCAGGCCGGCCTCATACGCACGAACCTTCTTCCGCATGCTCTCCACAGCAGCAGACTCGCTCTTGCCGATCCCCGACTTCACGATGGCCTTGCCACGACCGTCGTACCCCACGGTCTTCTGAGCCACGAACCGCTGCTTGGTCTCGTTCCAGAAGACGGTGCCCTCGCCGTGCGGCAGTTTCACCTTCACTGTCCGTCGCCCCTGGGCAGTCACGCCGCACCACCCATCGCACGCTCCACGTACTCGCGCAGCGCCTTCACCGGCACCAGGCGACGGCGGCCAGCCTTCATCGACCGCAGCTGCTCCGACCGGATCAGTTCGTAGATGCCCGCACGAGACAGGCACAACGCTTCTGCCGCCTCGTCCACCGTGTAGACGAGCCGCTCGACCACTTCGTGCGTATCCATCTCCACCCCTCCAACTAGGCCACCACAGTGGCGGTTGCCGAACGGTTATCCACAGGCCGTGGTGCACCGGGTGGTGCCAGGCCGAGGGCTTGTTTGGCTGCTTCGTACTGGCCGCGTCGCCGCAGGGTTTCCTGGAGGCTGGCGGCGATGACAGCGGCGTAGGTGAACGTGCCGGCCTCTGGTTCGCGCCAGACGTAGCGGGCGTGCCCGTCGCTGGTCTCCTGGGTGGTGGCCAGGCGGTCGGCGTCGTCGGCCTGGATGCCGGCTGCTTCAAGTGCTTGGCGCACGACGGCGGCCCGGTCGGCGCGGTGCTGGGTGAGGGTCTTGCCCGACCAACCCCGGGAGACCAGGACACGCCGGCCGCCGAGGCCGAGGTTTTCCCGATCATGGGCCGGAGACAGGCACCCGCCGGGCTTCATGCCGGGGGTGGGGTGCTT
>DATGOB010000021.1:0-6558 GCA_036010205.1 Promicromonospora sp.
CCCTGGGCCCGTCCGCCGACCACCCGGTCCTGCGGCACGCGCTCGACATCGGCGCCGACCGGTTCTGGTCCAGCGCCGAGCACGGGCGGGAGGTCGGACGCAAGCAGGCCGCGTTCGACGACGCCGCCATCGACTACGCCCTCGCCGCCTGGCCTGCCGCCTCGCCCCACCTGCGCGCCGCGCTCGTGGACACGGCGGTCGAGCTGGACGCGGCCATCAACGACTACATGCAGCAGGAGGTGCTCTCTTGAGCACGGAGAAGATCGAGCTGACCGTCACCGACAACCCGAAGATGCTCCACGAGACGCTGTGCGTCGCGCAGACGATCCTCGGCCGCCACACCGACGGAGTGCGCACGGGGGAGCACGTCGCCCGCATCCAGCGGCTCATCAACGAGACCGAGCGCCACCGCCCGCTCGGGCCGGACGGGAAGCACGGGGACCGGCACACGGACACGTGCGGATGCGACGACGTGCCCCCCGCCCCGCTCGACCCGTCGAAGGTCAAGCCGGGCGACACGGTGACGCTGAGCCGTGGCAAGTCCTCGGTCACTGCCGAGGTCACGCACGTGCAGAACTTCATTCACCTGGAGCACCTGGGCCGGTTCCGCGTCAAGGGGCTGTCCAGCGACCGCACGTCGGGTTACGCGGAGTACACCCTCACCGACCACCAGCCCGCCCCCGAGCCGGAGCCCTCGTGGCGCGAGGGTGTCGTCGGCACCGCCACGGTCGGCCCGAAGCGCCGCGAGGTGCGGGCCTACGCCGTCGCCAAGGGGGCGGTCATCGAGGCCGTGGGCGGCGGGTACGCCGTCTGGAACTCCGACGACGTGCACGGCTTCGTGCCGGACGAGCCCCGCCCGCTGCCGACTCGGGAGCAGGTGAAGGCGGCGCTGGAGCCAGGCTGGGGCCGGGACAGCATCACCGCCATGGTGGACGCCGTGCTCGCCCTCCTGCGGGGTGAGTCCCGATGACCGCCCAGACCGAGGCCCAGCCCAACCCGCTCATCGAGGCCGGCAAGCGTGCCGAGCGCATCAACTCCGCGATGGCCGACCTGTTCGAGGTCGCCGAGCAGGACGTGCGCATGGGCAAGGCGTCGCCCGAGCTGTGGAGCGCCGTGTGCGCGGTGCGGGAGATGCGGCGATGAGCGCGCCGAAGCGGATCCAGCGGAAGCGGACCAAGGGGTGGCGGATGCCGGAGGGTGCCGTGTATGTCGGGCGGCCCACCGTCTACGGCAACCCGTTCCGCGCCGAGTGGCGCGGGTGGCACTGGGTGGTCGTCGACAACAACGGCGTGGAGTACGAGCCGTTGAACGACCGGAGCCGGTTCAGCGCGCTCGAGAAGGCGGTCGTGCTGTTCGAGGACGACCTGCTCGTCTGGCTCGGCGGGCGCATCGAGAACGAGCCCGGGCTGCGCGAAGCGATCGAGCGCCTGCGTGGACGTGACCTCGTGTGCTGGTGCTCGCCCGACGAACCCTGCCACGCGGACTCGCTGCTGCGGCTCGCGAACGGGGGTGCGTCATGACCGCGACCATCCCCCGCTGCCCGATCTGCGGCAAGCAGCGCGTGCTCTACCAGGGCGTCTGTGGCCAGTGCGGCGACAAGGAGAAGGAGGGCGAGCGTGACGGATGACGCCGTGACGGATGCCGCGCCCGGCAGCGGCATCCGTCACGTCAACCAGCGCGACTGCGCGGCGTGCGGCGAGCGGTTCTACCCGTCACGCGACGACGCGAAGTGGTGCAGCAGGGCCTGCAGGCAGTGGGCCTACCGGAAGCGGAAGAAGGAGGAGGCATGAGCGCGACACCCGTAACGAACGAGTGCGGCGTCGGCGTGCACGACGACATCCCCGAGCTCACCTACCACTCGCTCCCGGGGCTGAGCAGCACCGGCGTCAAGGCCATGCTCGACTCCCCCGCCCGCTACAGGTGGGACAGCGAGCACCGCGTCGAGAAGAAGGCGTTCGACCTCGGCCACGCCGTGCACGGCAAGGTGCTCGGCGTCGGCCTGGACATCGCCGTCATCCCCGACGACGCACTCGGCGCGAACGGCGCGACCAACACCAAGGTCGCCAAGGAGTTCATCGCCGCCGCGCGCGCCGAGGGGAAGGTGCCGGTCAAGTCCGACGTCGCCGCCCAGGTCGACGCCATGGCCGAGGCCGTGCTCGCGCACCGCGACGCACGGGCACTGCTCGAGCACGGCCAGCCGGAGGTGTCGCTCCTGTGGGACGACCCCGACACCGGCGTCCGCTGCCGTGGCCGCATCGACTACGTGCGCGCCAACGGCTTGCTGGTCGACCTCAAGACCAGCGGCGTCACCGTCAACCCCCGCAGCTGGGCCGCCACGGCGGCCCGGCTCGGGCACGGCGAGCAGTCCGTGCACTACCGCGAGGGCTGGCACGTCCTGACCGGCGAGCGCGCCCGGATGGTGCACGTGCTCGTCGAGACCGCCGAGCCGCACTTCGTGTCCGTCGCCGAGCTGGACGACGAGTTCGACCTCGTCGCCGGCGAGCGCGTCCGCGCCGCGATCGACCTCTACGCGAAGTGCCTCGCCACCGACACCTGGCCCGCCTACCCCGACGGCATCAGCCGCATCACCCCGCCGCGCTGGTACCGCGCGGAGCCGACCGACCTCTACGAGGAGTTCTGACCTATGACCGAGATCATCCCCGCCCCCGCCCTCGGCGCGACCGACCTGGCCGTCCAGATGGACTTCGCCAAGGCCGTCGCCACCGCCGGAGTCCTGCCCAAGGCGTACCAGGGCAACCCGGGCTCCGTGCTCGTCGCCGTCGGCCTCGGCGCCGCGATGGGCCTCACGCCCGCCGAGTCCCTGTACCGCATCCACGTCATCGAGGGGAAGCCGTCGGCGTCCGCCGAGCTCATCGCGGCCAACGTGCGCCGCGCCGGGCACCGCCTGCGCGTGAACGGCGACGACCGCCGCGCCGTCGCCCAGATCATCCGGGCCGACGACCCCGAGTTCACCTACGAGGTGGAGTGGACGATCGAGAAGGCCCAGCGCGCAGGCCTGGCCGGCAAGAGCGTCTGGAAGTCCTACCCGTCCGCGATGCTCAAGAACCGCGCGATCACCGAGTGCGCCCGCACCGCGTGCCCCGAGGCGCTGTACGGCGTCGTCTACACCGAGGAGGAGGCGCGCGAGGCGCTCGTCGACGCCGGGGAGGCCCGGCCCGCGCGCGAGTCCGCCGCCGCACTGATCGCCGCCGCCGCCGAGCCGACGCCCGAGCCCGAGCCCGAGACCGCCGAGCCCATGGTCACCCAGCAGCAGCTCAAGAAGATCGGCGCCGCGATGCGCGAGGCCGGGATCACCGAGCGCACCCACGCCCTGGCCTACATCCAGCAGGCGATCGGCGTCGAGGTGGCCAGCCGGTCCGAGCTCACGCGGGAGCAGGCCGCGCGCCTGATCGACGCGCTCGAGCAGGACGTCGCCCAGCAGGACGGCGACGCCGCCCCCGAGCAGCCCGAGCTCCCGGTCGACGGCGGGGAGGCGCGATGAGCATCCCCGCCGCCCTCGCTCTTACCGGCGCGCTGCTGATGTTCGTGGCGCTGATCGTCGCGTTCGTCGCCGACAACGAGTCGTGGAAGCGCAAGAGCCAGCGTATCGCCGTCGTCGCCTGGGTCGCCTTCGTGGCCGCGGTGCTGTCGCTCGTGTCCAGCATCTGGCTGGAGGTGCTCTCGTGAGCCTCCTGACCCACCCCGTCATCGCCTCCGCCCGCACCGAGCGCGACGTCGAGCACCCCGTCGTCGAGGCCCCCGCCCTGGACACGCACGTGGTCGAGGACGGCGACGTGATGGAGGCGGAGCACATCCGCACCGAGTGGACCCACTGCTACTGCCTCGACAGCCGCCACCGCCGCGAGGACCGCTGGGATCTCGACCCCGTGAAGCACCGGATGCCCGTCGGAGCCCACCGCATCAAGGCGCACATGTACGCCGTGATCGTCGAGGAGAAGGACGCATGACCGAGACCACCCCCCGCTGGACCACCTGCACCTGCCCCGACGGCGAGCACGCCCCCGAGCACCGCGGCCACAGCATCTTCCGCGCCGAGTCCGACGCCGAGATCGTCGCCCGCCACACCGGCCGGCACGTCATCCCCGCGCAGGAGGTGACGGCGTGATGGACGAGCCCCGCGACGGCAACCGCGACCTGCGCTCGGACGAGCTGCCGACAGTCAAGCAGTCCGAGGCCCAGATCGCCCGCGACCTGCCCCGGCTCAAGCAGCGCATGGACGAGGCCGGATGGCCCGAAGGCAAGAAGCAGACGTTCCTGGACGCGCTGCTCGGGAAGGGGAAGGGCAAGTGACCGGCGGCGAGACCTCCTACCGGGGCACCACCTTCTCCGAGCGGATGAAGGACGCGCCCTGCCTGACCACCGATCCCGAGCTGGGCTACCCGTCGCAGGACGGCAAGCGCGGCAAGGGCAAGGAGACCGCCTGGCTCGCCGCGCAGGCCGTGTGCCGGGGCTGCCCGGTCGCGCTGCGGCGCGAGTGCCTGGAGGTCGCCATGGCGGCCGAGACGGGCGGGGCGAGCAACCGGCACGGCGTGTTCGGCGGCCTTGACCCCGAGGGGCGAGCCCTGCTCGCCCGCCGTCGCGAAGCCGAGGCCAAGGTGCGCAGGCGGGAGGCGGCGGGATGAGCCAGCGGCAGGACTACCTGTACTTCAAGCAGTGGCGCCTGGACCGCGAGGCCGGCAAGGGACCGCGCATGGTGCCGTCCGGGCCGACGCGCGAGCACATCGCCGCCCTGGTCCAGGCGGGCGCCTCCCAGGCGAGCGTCGCCCGGGCCGCCGGCGTCTCGCCTGAGATGGTCTCCAACCTGCTCAGGCGCCCTCGCCCCACGGTGCAGATCGGGTCTCAGACCCGCATCCTGGCCGTCACCATCGACGACGTCATGCGCCACCCCGAACGGCGCGGGTTCGTCCCCGCTGTGGGGGCACGGCGCCGCATCCAGGCGCTGCTCGCCATGGGGTGGCCCCACCGCATCATCACCGAGCGCATGACCGGCGTCGGGCAGACCTCGCGCGTCGCGCTCCACCAGCGCGGGAAGTGGATCGCCCGTGCCACCCATGACGCCGTCGTGGCCGCCTACGACGAGCTCAGCATGAAGCCGGGCCCGTCGGAGGTGTCGCGCCAGAGCGCGGCCCGGCTGGGCTACATGCCCCCGCTGGCGTGGGACGACGAGACCATCGACGACCCCGCCGCCAAGCCGCACACCAGCGCCGCCGAGCGCCGCCCGGGCATCGACCTGGACGAGTGGGCGCGCCTGGTGCGCTGCGGGGAGGCCCCCGAGCGCGCCGCCGAGCGGTGCGGGACGACCGTCGAAGCCGTCTCCCGTGCCGCACACCGGGCCGGGCGCCGCGACATCGGGCGCCTCGCTGAGCGGGCCTCGTGGCGGAAGCGGGGTGCCGCATGACCCGCACCGTGGACGACTTCACCGTCGGCGGCATCGCCCGCTTCCTCGCCCCCGACACCGGCAGCGTCGGGTGGGCGGCGCCGGCCGGAGCCCTCGCCCGCGTCGTCGGCTTCGACCTGACGTGGTGGCGCGGGGTGCTCGTCGTGCAGTGGCTCGACCCCAGCCACGGACAGCAGGACGGCGGGTACGGCCCCGAGCTGTTCGAGCCGCACCACGTCCAGCCGGACATCTTCGAGCTGCTGGAGGCAACAGCGTGACGCGATACGCAGGCGGCGCCGACTTCGAGCGCGAGGTGCGCGCCGCCCTCGTGGCCGACGGGTACGAGATCGTCGTCCGCTCCGCCGGGTCCAAGACGAAGGTCGACCTCGTCGCCATCAAGGCCGGGCAGGTCCTGATCGTCCAGTGCAAGCGGAACGGCGTCTGCCCGCCCGCCGAACGCGCCGCGGTGCTCCACATCGCGTCCCTGCTGCCCGGAGTCGGGGTGCCCATCGTGGCATCCCGGCCCCGGGTGACCTACCGGCGGCTGACCGGACCAGGCCCGAAGGACTGGGTGCCGTTCACCACCGACGAGATCGAGGAGGTGGCCTCATGACGTGGGGCAAGGTCGACGACAAGCTGTGGGGCTCCCCGAAGTGGCTCGGCACGGGACCGCGGGCACGCGCGCTGTGGGTGAGCGGCCTGTCGTGGTGCATGGACCAGCTCACCGACGGCCACGTGCCGGCGCACGTCATCTCCGTCCTGGGTGGCACGCGCCGCGACGCGGGAGAGCTGGTCCGCATCGGCCTATGGGAGGAGGCGGACGGCGGCTGGCAGTTCCACGACTGGCTGGACTACCAGCCGTCGCGTGAGCAGGTCCTCGCCGAACGCAAGGCCGCGGCCGAGCGGCAGAAGCGGGCGCGCGAGAAGGCCAAGGCGAAGCGTGACGCCGAAGTCACCCGTGAGTCACGCCGTGACTCACAGCGTGACTACACCCGTGAGTCACGGTCCCCCCGACCCGACCCGACCCGACCCGTAAATACCTACTCACCTTCCGTAGATACCGGCACCCCCCGTAACGCGCACGAGGACGAGCCGCCGCCGGACCCCTACGAGCCGGAGATGTCCGTCAATGCGATCCTCGCCGCGGCCGGTCTCGCACA
>DATGOB010000022.1:0-3518 GCA_036010205.1 Promicromonospora sp.
GCGTCTCGCGGAGCGTCTCGGCGACGGTCGCGACGTGCCAGGCCGGGCGGATCCGGGGCCGGACGAGCGCCGACGCGGCAGGCTCTGTGCTCACCAGTACCGCTCCTCCTTCCAGGGGTCGCCGTAGATGTGGTAGCCGTACTGCTCCCAGAACCCGGGCTCGTTGTCCGGCATCATCGTGAAGCCGCGCAGCCACTTGGCGCTCTTCCAGAAGTACAGGTGCGGCACGAGCAGCCGTGCCGGGCCGCCGTGCTCGGGGTGCAGCGGCGCACCGTCGGCCTCGACCGCGACCCAGGCCCTGCCGTCGAGCAGGTCCTCGAGCGGCACGTTCGTCGTGTACCCGCCGTAGGAGTGCGCCATGACGAACTCGTGCTCGGACTCGACGTTCTCGAACACCTTGTCGAGGCTGACGCCGCGCCACTCCATGCCGAGCCGGGACCAGTGCGTCACGCAGTGGATGTCGACCGTCACGTCCTCGACGCCGAGGGCGAGCAGCTCGTCCCACGACCAGCGGTGCTCCGTGCCTGTCTCGTCGCGCACCGTGAGCTCCCAGTCGCCGGTGTCGATCTGCGGCGTGGGCCCCGCGCTGAGCACCGGCCAGTCCTGGACCAGCGTCTGGCCGGGTGGCAGCCGGTCGTCCCGTTCGCGTCGGCGCCCGGCGAAACCTCGGGTGGCGAAGGACATGGCGGCTCCCTCCCGGTGGACGGCGCCCGCTGCGGGCACCGGCACGATGGTGGGACCAGCGTAGGGTCGGCACCATGACGACGCAGCCCCTGCGCCCGGGTGATCTCGACGCGTTCGAGGCGTCCCGGCCCCGCCTCGAGGCCGTCGCGTACCGCCTGCTCGGCTCGGCGGCCGAGGCGGAGGACGCCGTGCAGGAGACCTACCTGCGCTGGGAGGCCGCGGACCGTGAGCTGATCAGGGTCCCGGAGGCCTGGCTCACCCGCGTGCTGACCAACCTCTGTCTCACGCAGCTCACGTCGGCGCGGGCCCGGCGCGAGGTCTACGTCGGGCAGTGGCTGCCCGAGCCGGTGCTGGGCGGGGACCCGATGCTCGGTCCCGCCGACACCGCGGAGCAGCGCGACTCGGTGTCGACGGCGGTGCTCCTGCTCATGGAGCGGCTCACACCGACGGAGCGCGCCGTCTACGTGCTCCGCGAGGCGTTCGGGTACTCGCACGCGGAGATCGCGGACCTGGTCGGCGTCAGCGAGGCAGCCAGCCAGCAGGCGCTGCACCGGGCCAGGCAGCACCTCGCCGAGCGGCGCTCCCGCGCGGCGGTCGACGCCGCCGAGGCGCGGCCCGTCGTCGAGGAGTTCCTGGCCGCCGCGTCGACCGGCAGCCTCGAGCAGCTCGTGCGGCTGCTCACCGAGGACGCCGAGGGTGTCGGCGACGGCGGCGGCAAGGTCGCGGCGCGCCGGACCCCGGTGCTCGGGGCGACGGCGGTCGCACGGTTCCTCCGCGGCCTGTTCCGGCCCGCGGACGCCAAGCGTGCGCAGCTCGGCGGCAGCCCGGACATCTACGCCTGGACCGCCAACGGGATGCCCGCCCTGGTCGCCGTCGTCGGCGGGCAGGTGGTGGGGGTGATGACGCTCGAGGTCACGGACGAGGGCATCGCCGCCGTCCGGACCCAGGTCAACCCGGACAAGCTCGGCCGCGCGGCGCGGCAGTGGGCCGCCGCCGACCACGGGGAGCCGCTCGTGCGCGGGTGGTGACCGCCCGTGGGCGTGTGACGCACGTCACCGTCCCGGGGTGTCAGGGATCGCTGCGCCGCCCGGTTCAAGGGGCGCGAACATCCCACCCACACTCCGACACGGAACGAGGACCCCATGAAGCACCGCATCGTCATCCTCGGCGCCGGCTACGCGGGTCTGCTGGCCGCGGGCCGGCTGGGCCGCCGTCTGCACGGCGACGACGTCACGGTCACCCTGGTCAACGCCGAGCCCGACTTCGTCGAGCGGGTCCGCCTGCACCAGCTCGCCGCGGGCCAGGACCTGCCCCCGCGCCCCCTCGAGGACGTCCTCGCGGGCACCGGCGTCGTGCTGCGGGTCGCACGCGTGACGGGCGTCGACGTCGACCGCCGGGCGGTCGCCGTGACCTCGGTCGACGGCGCGGGCGCCGACGAGCTGCCCTACGACACGCTGCTCTACGCCCTGGGCAGTGCACCGGCCGACCACGGCGTGCCCGGCGTCGCCGAGCACGCCGACGAGCTGGCGAGCCGGCCCGGTGCCCTGCGGCTGCGGGAGCGGCTCGCGGGCCTGGGCGCGGGCGGGCGCGTCGTCGTGGTCGGCGGCGGGCTCACCGGGATCGAGGCGGTCACGGAGATCGCCGAGGCGCGCCCGGACCTCGACGTCGCACTGGCAGCGCGGGGCGGGCTCGGCGACTGGCTCTCGGCGGCGGGGCGGCGGCACGTGCGCCGTGCGGTCGACAGGCTCGGCGTCACGGTGCACGAGCGCACCGACGTCGCGGCCGTGCGGGCCGGTGCGGTCGAGACCGGTGACGGTGCGGTGCTGCCCGCCGACGTCACGGTGTGGGCGACGGGCTTCGCGACCCACCCGCTCGCGGCCGCCGCGGGGCTCGAGGTCACGCGGGAGGGGCGGATCGTCGTCGACGGCACCATGCGGTCGGTCTCCCACCCGGAGGTCTACGCGGTGGGCGACGCAGCCCAGGCCGAGGGGCCGCTCGGCAACCCGCTGCGCATGTCCTGCGCGTCGGGCGGGCCGATGGCGTGGCAGGCCGCCGACGCGATCGTCGCGCGGCTCACCGGCGGCAGGATGCCGAACATGCCGCTCGGCTACGTGCACCAGTGCCTCAGCCTGGGCCGGCGCGACGCCGTCATCCAGCTCGTCACGCCCGACGACCGGGCGCGCCCTGCTGCCCCGGGCGGGCGGGCCGCTGCCTGGTACAAGGAGCTCGTCTGCCGGGCGGCGGTGTTCGTCGCGGCGCACCCCGCTCCCGTGCCGGTGCGGCGCCGCCGGCTCGTCGCGGCAGCCTCACCCGCGGTCGCCCGGTCGTAGGGCGGCGCGGCCGTCTACGCTGGGCGCCATGCACGACAGACCCGTCATCCTGCTGGTCGGCGGCGCGCACGCCGACCTCATGGAGCAGGAGTTCCGCGCCCGGTACGACCGGGACTACCGCATCGAGACGGCCCTCGGCGCGGAGGCGGGTCTGGAGCGGGCGCGTGAGCTCGTCGCCGACAGGGCGCAGATCGCGATGGTCGCCGCCGAGCACGGTCTCGGCGACGCCTCCGCGATCGAGCTCCTGCACCAGGTGCCCGCCGTCGTCGCGACCGCCCGCCGGATCGCCCTCGCCCCGTTCGAGATCTTCGGGGAGACGGTCGACGAGCTGCGGGCAGCCGCCCTGCGCCGGGACATGGACACGTTCGTGCTCCTGCCCCGCGGGCCGCGCGACGAGGAGTTCCACACCGCGATCATCGAGCTGCTCTCGGACTGGAACTGGTCGGTGGGCCGGCCGGTCGTCACGACGACCGACATCGTCGCGGAACCCAAGGACCGCGACGC
>DATGOB010000023.1:0-15502 GCA_036010205.1 Promicromonospora sp.
CGGGCGCACGAACGCACCCGGCTGAACCCTGTGCCTTGCCCCCAGCGCCATGCCCCTGTGCCTGACGGCGGATCCTCCGCGTCAGAGAACCGTCTGCGTGCTCACGATCGCCGCGGGTGCGGCGAACTCGTCCCGCGCCAGCTCGGAGGTGACGTTGATACCGCCGTTGACGAGCCACAGGACGATGCCGCCCACGATCGCGGACATGAGGATCGCCGCGATCGACATCTTGGTCTTCACGGCGGTGATGACGACCATGAGGATGACGACCACGAAGGTCACCGACTCGATGGCGCTCTTGACCTCCTCGGACTTCACGGTGATGAGGTCGAGGAAGCCGTCTGCCATGACGATCTCGTTGATCATGGTTCTCTCCTTCGCTTTCTTTACCGTCCGGCGGTGCCGGAGCCGTTCGTGCCGGTAGGTGTCGTGTCGATACGGACGGCCGGCTCCACGCCGGCAACCTCCCAGCGCCCGTCGCGGGCGACGAGCGTGAGGACGTACTGGGAGGTGGTCTTCTGGCCGTCGAGCCGGGTCAGCTCGACGGTGGTCAGGGCGTGCGTGCCGTCGCCGTCGGCCGGGGTCTCGCTCAGCTCGTGCGATCCCTTGATGCCGGTCACGGTCACGCCCGCGTAGGGGGCTGGCACGATCGCCGAGATGGTCGTGCCGGGGCGCAGGTAGCGCGAGATCTCGCCCTCGCCCGCGACCATGGCCGCGAGGAACCCGGAGACGGACTGGCCGGCCTCGGACGTCGGGGAGATGGTCTCGGGGTAGTCGAGGTCCGGCGGCTCGGCGGCCGCGGGGCCGGGTACCGGCGCAGGCAGCGCGAGGGCCGCCACGGCGAGGTCCGGCCCGGAGTACCGGGTCTCGGTGCGCTCGACGAGCACCGGCACCTGGAAGTAGCGGCGCACCCACACGAGGGGCACCTCGGCGTCCTCGCCCTCCTTGCCTGCCGCCGGGGGCGTCGAGCCGGGGGCGGGCTCGGCGACGTCGACGCCGACGGTCACCGACCACACGCCGTCCTCCGCCGCCTCGCTCTGTGCGATCGACGAGTCGCGGATGGTCAGGCCCTCCTGGGGGAGAGAGCCGACCGGTGCGGAGGTGAGGGAGGCGAGGAGCTGCTGGTCGTCCTTGTCGGCCCGCAGCCACGTCTCCACGAGCTCGACGGCGCGCTCGTTCGCCGCCGCCTGCGCCGCGGTGTCCGCGGGGCCGGACGTCGCGGCGACCGGTGCGGGGTCGGGGCGCAGGACGGTCCACGCCAGGGCGGCGGGGCCGGCCAGCAGCGCGAGGGCGAGCAGGGCGCCCCACGCCTTCGTGACGAGGGCGGGGCCGTTGGACCACTCCACGACCTGCGGGGGTGCGTCGCCGCCGTCGTCCCCGCTGCCCGACGACGAGGGGGGCGTCGCGGGCCGGTCGGTCCCTGGGCGCGCCGCCCCGGGGGTGCTGTCCGCCGGAGCGGGCAGCTCTGCCGGTGCGGCGGCCTTCTTGCCGCGCCGACGGACCAGGAGCGAGCTCATCGGGTCCGCACCTCGTTCTGCAGGTCCGCCTGGATGCGCGCGCGGGCCTCGCGCGCGCTGCGCACGCGAGGGCTGTCGAGCGCCTCGCTGAGGCGGGTCGTCGTGTCGTCGTCGCCGAGCGGGTCCGCGGTGAGGGTCGCGATGATGTCGGCCACCACGGGGGCCAGCGCACCGCGCGCCGCATGCACCTCTGCCGTGTCCCGCAGCAGGGACCAGGTGTGGTCAAAGTCCTGATCGGGGTCCGCGCTGCGGACCCCCGCGCTGCCGAGGTCGGTGCTGCCGAGTCCGGCGCCGGGCGCCTGGTCGAGCTCGTCCTTGCTCATCTCGCCTCTCCCGTTTCTCCGTCTCTTGCGTCTGCAGAGCACAAATGGCAGGTCGTGGGCTCGTGTGACATCGGTGCAGGACCAGTTTTCAACAGGTGTGACGCAGGTCACATCCATGCAAAGTCAGCGGGCAACAGTGGCGGGCAACACCTCCGGGATGAACTCGGGGCTGAACGGAGGGGGGAACTGCCATGCCTGGACGCATGCCGACGCCGGCGTCGGGGACGCTGATGCGTGAGCTCGACCACGACTGGGCCGACCTGGTGCGCACGCGGTCCTTCGCCGCGGAGATCGAGCGGCTCGTCGCGCGGTTCCCGCAGCTCGCCGCGCTCCGCACGGGCGGGGCCGTCCGGCTCGCCCCCGCCGACGCCGACGAGGTGCTCTACGCGCTGATCGTCGAGCACGCGCGGGGCAGCTTCCCGGCGGGTCGCGCCGTCCTGCAGTGCATGCTGCCCGCCGTGCGCTCGATCGTGCGCCGCTCGCGCAGGCACTACCCGGACGTGCAGGACCTCGAGCAGGAGGCCGCCGCCGCGATGTGGGACGCGATCACCCACTACGACCTCGAGCGCAGCAGCCGGGTCGCGATGCGCCTGCAGGGGCACACCCTCACGCGCGTCGTCGGCGACCGGGCGCCGCACGCGCAGGGTGGCCGCGCGAGCCGCGGCCCCCAGGTCGCGGAGATCCCCACCGACACCACCACGCTGACCGTCCTCGAGCGGCCGACGCCGCCCGAGCCCGTGCCCGAGGTCGTCTACTCGCTCGCGAGCCTGTCGCTCGGGACGACGGGCGAGGTGCTCGACGTCATCGCGTGGGGGCTCGACCAGGGTGTCCTCACGAAGGACGAGTCAGCTCTTCTGGCGCGGCTGTACGCGCCGGACCCCGACCTCCCGGAGTACGCCGAGCTCGGCTCGGGTCGCGGGAACTATCAGCGGCGGGTGGCCCAGGAGCTGGGCCTCTCGCACGCAGCCTTGCGCCAGCGGGCGAGTCGCGCAGTGCGACGGCTGGCGGAAGCCGTTCAGTCCGGTGGTCTGTCTGGGGGACAACCGGGCGAACGGGACGGTGAGGGACCACGACGACCGAAGGGCTGAGCACTGGGGGGTGCGTGACGCCCTGAAGTCGTCCGACGTCCGTCTCATCGCGAGAGGGCCCCACCGCCAGCGGGGCCCTCTCGTCCTGTCCGGACCCGTGCCTGCCCGCACGCATGCCTGTGATTTGTCGGCGCCGCCCCCGGTGCGGGACGCTTTTCCCACGCCTGACCTGCGGAGTCAACACCACAGGTGTGGTATTGCCTCGTCAGGGGAAGATCGATCAAGGGTCACTCAATATTCAAGCCATCTCCACAACTTTGAAGTCTCCTTGACCTGGCGTGTGCTCGTGAGCCTGATTAGCGTTCAACCTGCCGGGTCCGCCCGCGTGGCCCAGGATTACCTGCGGCGTCACATCCGTGACGCGCGCAGGAGACCTTGGCCGGCACGGGCAGGAGCACGGTGGAGACAGGCGCACGCAAGGGAACCGCGACGGGACCCGCACCGGGGGCACCCGAGGCGGACTCCGCCGACGGGGTCGGAGGAGACGGCACGGTGAGCAGTGGCACGAAGGTCGCGAGCCAGGACCAGCAGGCCCGGTCCGCGACGAGACCGCAGCGGCCCGCACCACCCGGGCCGCTCAAGCCCACGCGCGCCCGCCGCCGACCCGCACTGATCGCGCTCGGCCTCGCGCTCGTGGCGCTCAGCGTGCTCGCCGCCGTGTACCTCGTCAGCACCCTCGGCAACACCTACGAGGTGCTGGCCGTGCGCACCGACGTGTCGCGGGGCGCGGAGATCACCACGGGCGACGTCGGCGTCGTCGAGCTGCCCGCCGGGCCGACCCTGCTCGAGCCGATCCCGGCCGACGAGCTCGACCAGTACGTCGGCGCCGTCGCCACGACCGATCTCAAGGCCGGTCAGCTCCTCACCAGGGCGAGCGTCGCCGACCAGCTCGAACCCCCGGCCGGTCAGTCCGTCGTCGGCATCGCGCTCTCCCCGAGCCAGATGCCGCTGCAGCCGCTGCGCCCCGGCGACTCCGTCCGCATCGTCGAGACGCCCGCCGCCGGCGGCGAGCCGCCCGCGCAGGCCCCCGCCGCCATCGAGGCGACCGTCGTCTCGCCGGCCCAGGACAGCCCCGTCGGCGACCAGAAGGTCGTCGACGTGCGCGTCACGTCAGGGAACGCCGCGGCGCTCGCGGCCCGCGCGGCGACGGGCCGCGTCGCCCTCGTGCTCGACTCCACCGGGCAGGGCTGAGTCATGGCTCTCGTCGCCCTCGCCAACGCGAAGGGCTCACCCGGGACGACCACGGCCGCGCTCGTGCTCGCGCTCCAGTGGCCCCGGCCCGTCCTCCTCGTCGAGGCGGACCTCGCCGGGTCCTCGATCCTCGCCGGGTACTTCCGCGGCCAGCTCCCGCACGACCGCGGTCTGCAGCAGCTCGCCATCGCGCACTCGCACGGTGACCTGGAGTCCGCGTTCTGGGAGCAGACCCTCCCGCTCGTGCGGAACGACCCGGACCGCAAGCTGCTGCCCGGCATCGTGAGCCCGCACACCGCGCCCGCCGTGGCGAACCTGTGGGGACCGCTCGCCAACCAGCTCGTCGCGCTCGAGCGCGGCGGCATCGACGTGCTCGTCGATCTCGGGCGCCTCGGCACAGGCGGCGTCGTGCGCGAGGACCGCGAGGCGCTCGTCCGGCTCGCCGACCAGGTACTGATCACCACCGGCTCGCGCCTGCCCGACATCGCGGTGACGCGCGAGCTGGTCAAGTCGCGCACGTCGCTGGTCGACGCCGCGGCGCGCGACCTCACCAACCTCACGGTCCTCACGGTCGGGCCGGGCAGGCCGTACGACGCGAACGAGATCGCGCGCACGCTCGGTCTCGGCACCGTCGGCTCGCTGGCCTGGGACCCCGTCAACGCCGAGGTGCTGTCGGTCGGGTCCCCCGCGGGGCGCCGGTACGCGACGTCGCCGTTGGTGCGGTCGGCCGGTCCGGTCATCTCGCGCATCCAGGACCGCATCGAGAAGCGCCGTGCGCGGTTCGCCACGGGCCCGCGCGACGTCGGCCCGCGGGGCGCGGCCGAGGCGGGCGGCGCGCCCGCCGTGCAGACCGGACCGTGGCGCGGACCCGGAGGGAGCGGCGCATGAGCGGCCCTGACCTGCCCGACCTGTCGTCGCTGCCGATCTTCCACGACACCGAACCCGACCGGCCCGGTCCGCGCCGTCCGGGCAATGGCGGCGGCGCCGGGCCCGACCGGCGGCCGAGCCCGCCCCAGAACACGTGGACCGCGTCCGTCGAGCAGACCGCGCGGCCCACCGGCGCGCAGCCCGGCCGGGCCTCGCAGCCCGGCCCCGGTGGGCCCGGCGCGAACGGCGCGCCGCCGTCGGGCGGCGCCGCCTCGCCCTGGGTGGGCGCGGTGGCGCGGGCCGAGCGCGAGTACCACGGCCAGCCGGGCAACCCCCGTCTGCGCGACGCCGAGTTCTGGCGACAGGTCAACAGCCTGCGCGGCGAGGTCTCCTCGCGGCTCACCACGGCGCTCTCGACGCGTGAGCTGGACGAGGAGCAGCGCGAGGCGCTCGGTCAGGAGCTCATCCAGCAGGTCGTGCGCGACCACAACGACGCCCTGCTCTCGGGCGGGCAGCGCAGCTGGACCACCGAGTACCAGGTCGAGGTCACGCGTGCCCTCTTCGACGCGCTGTTCCGGCTCGGCCGGCTGCAGCCGCTCATCGACACGCCCGACGTCGAGAACATCGAGATCACCGGCACGGCCCCCGTGCTCATGCTCATGGGCGACGGCCGCAGGACGTACGCCGAGCCCATCGCCGACTCCGACGCCGAGCTCATCGACTTCCTGCAGTTCCTCGCGTCGCGCGACCCGGCCAACGAGCGCTCGTTCACGCGCGCCAACCCGTTCCTCAACCTCGACCTGCCCGGCCGTGTGCGTCTCGCGGCCGTCGGCTGGGTCGTGCCGTGGCCGCGCGTCACGATCCGGCTCCAGCGCCTGCAGTCGGTGGACCTGGAGCTGCTGCGGCGCAACGGCACCGTGGACACGGTGCTCGCGGAGTTCCTCGGGGCCGCCGTCCGTGCGCGCAAGTCGATCGTCGTCTCGGGCCAGGGCCAGGGCAGCGGAAAGACGACGCTGCTGCGCGCGCTGTGCGCGAGCCTCGACCCCTGGGAGTCGATCGCGACGATCGAGACCGACTACGAGCTTTACCTGCACCTCGAGCCCGAGAAGCACAAGCGCGTGGTCGCCCTGCGCACGCGTGAGGGCTCGGGCGAGATGAGCACGTCGGGGCGGCGCGTCGGCGAGATCGACACGAACGTCAACGTGTACGAGTCGCTGCGCCACAACATCTCCCGCGTCATCGTCGGCGAGGTGCGCGGGCCCGAGATCGTGTCCATGTTCCAGGCGATGCAGATGGGCAACGGCTCGCTGTCGACGGTGCACGCCGACGGGGCGCGCGACGTCGTCGAGCGCCTCGTCGGCATGGCCGTGCAGGACTCGACGCTGTCGGAGACGTACGCGTACCGGCAGGTGGCGCAGTCGATCGACCTCATCGTCTTCCTCCGGGTCGACATCGGGCCGGACGGCCGGCGCACGCGGTACGTCTCGGAGGTCATCGAGGTGACGCGCGGCGAGGCGGGCAACCCCGTCGCGGTCACCGACGTCTTCCAGCCGGGGCCCGACGGGCGCGCGGTGCCGGGCGTGACGCCGTCGTTCCTCGCGGACCTCGAGGCGCAGGGCTTCGATGCGCGCCTGCTCAACTACCGCGACGGGCTGTGGGGGGAGGCATGACCACCCTCCTCGCCGTCCTCACCGGCCTCGCACTGGGCCTGGGGGTGTGGTTCGTCGTCGTCGGCGCGCAGCGGTACGAGCCGCGGCCGCGGCCGGTGCGGACCACCCCGCCGTTCCACGGGCTGCTCCGACTCGTCGGTCTCACCAAGGGCGGCCCGCTGCACGCGCAGCGGCACCTGCTCGCGATCGGCGCGGCGGGTGGCCTCGTGGTCGGGATCGTCACCGGCTGGTGGTCGCTCGTGCTCATCGTGCCGGTGCTGCTCGTCGGCCTGCCCGCGCTCTTCCGCACGACCACGCAGTCGGACGAGGTCGAGAAGCTCACCGACCTGACGGCGTGGGTGCGGTCGCTCATCGGCGTGCTGTCCGGCGGAGCCGTCGGTCTGGAGCAGGGTATTGCGGCAACCCTGCACAGCGCGGCGCCGTCGGTGCGCCCGTCGCTCGCCCGGCTCGTGGCCCGTCTCGAGGCGCGGCAGCCGATCAAGCCTGCGCTCTACCGGTGGGCCGAGGAGATGAACGACTACTCGGCGGACATGATCGCCTCGGCGATGATCCTCGAGTCCGACAACCGCACCGGCGCCGTCGCTCCCGCGCTCCGGCAGCTCGCCGAGTCGCTGTCGGCGCAGGCCAAGGCGCGTCGCGAGATCGAGACCGAGCGCTCGACGGGCCGCGCGACCGTGCGCTGGGTGACGATCGTGACGCTCGTCGTGCTCGTCGCCACCGCGCTGTCCGGGTACCTCAGCGGCTACGCCTCGCCGTTCGGGCAGGTCGTGGCCGTCGTCCTCTTCTCCGCGTACGTGGCGTGCCTGCTGTGGATGCGCAAGATCAGCCTCGGGCGGCCGATCCCGCGGTTCCTGCCCGACGAGCGGGAGGTCTGACATGTGGCCGTGGGCGGTAGGTGTCGGCGTGGTCGCGGGCCTCGGGCTGTTCCTCGTGGTGCGTGAGCTCCTGCCCTCGACGCCGCGGCTGCAGTCCGCGCTGGACCGGCTCAGCGGCGAGGACCGGATCGAGCCCGTCACGGTGTCGGACGGCGTGGAGCTCACCGCGACCCAGCGGTACACCCAGCTGTTCGGGGCGTGGGCGCAGCGCCGGCTGCCCGCGACGCTGCTGGGACGCTGGGGGCCGACGCGCGCCGACCTCGACCTCATCGGCAAGACCGCGACCGATCACTACGGCGAGAAGGCGCTCGGCACGGTGATCGTGCTCGTGGCCGTGCCGTTCCTCGGCCTGTGCGTCAGCCTGCTCGACCTCGGCCTGCCGGTCGCCGTGCCGTTCGGTGTCGCGCTCCTGCTCGCCCTGGGTGCCTGGTTCCTGCCCGACCTCGACGCGCGGTCCAAGGCGAAGCGGGCGCGGCAGGAGTTCTCGCGCGCGGTGTCGACCTACCTCGAGCTGCTCGCGATCGAGCGCATCTCCGGCGCGGGAGCCACGCAGGCCACGTTCGCCGCGGCGCAGGTGGCGGGGTCGTGGCCGTTCCGGCGGATCGCGGCGGCGCTCGAGCGGAGCCGGTGGGAGGGCCAGGCGCCGTGGGTGGCGCTGCGCGAGCTCGGCGAGGAGGTCGAGGTCGACGCGCTCGCCGAGGTGGCCGCGATCGTCGAGCTGGCGGGCACCCAGGGCTCCGCCATCCACGACCAGCTGCAGTCCAAGGCGGCGGCGATGCGCGACGCGCAGCTCGACGTCGAGCAGCAGCTCGCGCACGACGCGACGGTGCGGATGACGGTGCCGGGGACCATGACGGTGTTTGTGTACTTTTTGATGCTCATCTTCCCTATCGGGGTCACTATGTTTCAGACTGCACCCTGAGCCGTGTCACACGAGCCGGTTCTTACCCATTTGTTGAAGTCGACATCACCCCAGGAGTCACCATGAACCTGCACCTGAGCCAGGGCCGGTCAGCGGCGTCGCGCGCCGTGACGCGTGCGTCGCTCCGTGCCGCCGCGGCGCGCGGTCACGTCGACGCCCTCAACACCCGGTTCGTCGAACGCTCGGCCGAGCTGCGCCGCCGCCTCGATGCCCGCCGCGCGGGTGAGGCGGAGGAGGCAGGCCTCGAGTCGATCGAGGTCGTCGTGCTGTCCGTGGTGGGTCTCGGGATCGCGATCGCGCTCGGCGCGGCGATCAAGGGCCTCGTCGACCGCTACATGGCGCAGCTCGGCGGCGGTGGGTAGTCCATGGACGAACGCGGTGCCGCTTCCATCCAGACGGTCCTCACGTACCCGATCGTGCTGATGCTCATCTTCGCGATGGTGCAGGGCATGCTGTGGTTCCACGCGCAGAACACCGCCCAGTCCGTGGCGAACGGTGCGGTCCAGGCCGCCCGCGTCGAGGGCGGGTCGGTCGACGCCGGGTACGCCGAGGCGACGTCGCGGCTCGCCCGCGCGGGGGACGCCTTCGCGTCCGTGACCGTGTCGGTGGTGCGCGGCCAGGAGACGGCCACGGCGCGCGTGGTCGGCCTGGCGCCGTCGATCGTGCCCGGGTTCCGCGGGCTGCGGGTCGAGCAGTCGGCCACCGGCCCGGTGGAACGGTTCACGTCGGCGGTGGCGCCATGACCGACGGGCGACATCGGGCCAGGGAGCAGGGGAACGTCGCGATCAACACCGCGGTGGTGTTCCCCATGCTCCTGCTCATCGCGCTCCTGCTCGTCATGGCGGGGCGGATCGTGCTGGCGGAGGGAGTGGTGCAGTCGGCGGCGAACGAGGCGGCGCGGGCCGCGTCGATCAGCCGGACGGCGGACGTCGCGCAGGTGCAGGCGACGTCGACGGCCACCTCGACGCTCACCAACTCGGGCGTGCGCTGTGCGCAGACGGCCGTGCGGCCCACGACCGACGCGTTCGCGCTGCCGCTCGGCACGGTCGGCACCATCACCGTGCGCGTCGAGTGCGTGGTGCCGCTCAGCGACCTGGGCCTGCCGGGGGCGCCGGGCACGCGCACGATCAGCGCGACAGGCACCTCGGTGCTCGACGCGTACCGGGGGCGGTCATGACCAGGGGGGTCGGGGCGATGTCGTGGAGGCAGGGGCGGCCGCGGGGCCGCGAGCGCGGCGAGATCAACATCCTCGCGGCGGGCATGGTGCCCGCGCTCATCATCGCGATCGGCCTCGTGGTCGACGGCGGCGGGCGCCTGCACGCCCAGGACGAGGCCGAGTACGCGGCCGACCAGGCCGCGCGCGCCGCCGCGCAACAGATCCGGATCGACCGCGCCCAGCGCGGCCTGCCGCCCGAGGTCGACCCGGACCGCGCCGCGCAGGCCGCCGCCGACACGCTCGGCGTCCTCGGCGTGCAGGGCGGCGTCACCGGCGTGAACGGGGCCACGGTGACCGTGGGGACACAGGTCACCTACCGGACCACGTTCCTCACCCTGATCGGTATCAGCTCGCTCACCGTCTCGGCGGACGCCGAGGCGCGGGCAGTCCGCGGGATAGGACAGGAGGAGTCCTGATGAGCACCTCGACAGTCCAGGGCCGTGTCATGACCGGTCAGCCGGGCGGGCCGCAGCGGGGAGCGGGTGCGCGCGTCGCCAGAGGTCTCGGCGCCGCGCTGCTGCTGCTGGCGCTCGTCGTCGGTATCCCGGTCGGGCTGTGGGTGCTGGGCGGGCCGCTGTGGACGGGGCCCGTCAGCCTCGACCGCGTCGTCGTGCTGCTCACGAGCCCGGACGTGACCGGCTCGGTGCTCATCGGGCTCGTCAAGGTCGTGGGCTGGCTCGCGTGGCTCACCTTCGCCGTCGCGGTGGTCATCGAGGTGGTCGCCGCCCTGCGTGGCCGGAGCTCGCCGCACGTGCGCGGGCTCGGGACGCAGCAGCGGGCGGCGGCCGTGCTGGTCGGGGCCGTCATCACCATGCTCGTCGCCACGCCCTCGGTGCCGCAGGCGACGGCGGCACCGGCCCACGAGCAGGTCGGACGAACCGGGACGGTGGCGACCGCCCCGGTGACGTCGGACGCCGTCGGGCGGCACGCCGGTGCCGGGACGACCGCGCGGAGCACCGCCGACGAGGCCCCCGGGGCCACCTACACGGTGCAGCCGGGTGACTCGCTGTGGCGCATCGCCGAGCAGACGCTGGGCGACGGGGCGCGGTTCAAGCAGATCGCCGACCTCAACTACGGCGTCGTGCAGGCCGACGGCGGTGCCCTCGACGCCGGGAACTGGATCGAGCCCGGGTGGGTGCTCCAGCTGCCTGCCGACGCCCGGGTGACGCCCACCGAGGCCGACGAGCCCGTCGGGATCGCGCCGTCGAAGAGCGGGTCGGCCTCCGAGGGGGACGACACCGAGGGTGCGGTCGACGTCCGTCGGAACAGGACCGAGCAGGCCGCCGAGGTCGTCGTCGAGCGCGGCGACACGCTGTGGGGCATCGCCGAGGAGGAGCTCGGCGACGGCACCCGCTACCCGGAGGTGTACGAGGCGTCGCGTGACACGGTGCAGCCCGACGGGCGGCAGCTCACGGACCCCGACCTCATCTACCCGGGCTGGACGGTGACCGTGCCGGGGGCGCAGCAGGGCGCCGGGTCGGACGAGGGTGCCGAGGGGCCGGGTGCCGAGGGCGCCGACGCCGGCCCGGGTGCCGACGGTGCGGACGCCGGCCCGGGTGCCGACGGTGCGGACGCCGGCTCGGACGCCGAGGGCGCGGGCGACGGTGCCGACGCGGCCGGGCCGGACGGCGGGACCGACGCCGCGACACCGGGCGACGAGGCCGGTGCCCACACCTCGGACCAGGCCGAGCCCGGAGCCGAGGCCGAGGACCAGGCCCAGACCGACGACCAGGCCCAGACCGACGAACAGGCCCAGGGCACCGCCCTGGGCCGGGCGTTCGCGGGGCGGCCCGACTTCGCGAAGCCGGGCGTCGACGCCGCGACGGGCGCCGCGGGCGGCAAGGACGCCGGAGAGCAGGCCGAGGAGGAGTCCTCGGGCGGCACCGAGACCGACCGTACGCCGTCGACCGAAGTGACCCCGGAGGGCGCTGTCGAGGTCGAGCCCGACGACATCACCGAGGGCGGTGACGCGCCACAGAAGGAGGCGCCGGCCGACGAGCGGCCCGCAGGCGAGGCGCCCGCCTCCGAGCGACCGAACCGGGCCGGCCAGAACGCCGGGGAGCGGGCGTCGGGCGACGAGAGCGACTCGGCGCGGCGCGACGCCCCCGACCCGGCCGACGTCGGCACGGGTGCGGCGGGCCTCGGCGGACGCGACGCGGAGCAGGACCCCGCGCCGGAGAAGGAGCCGGCTCCCGAGCGGACCGCCGACGGTGTCCTCGTCCCCGAGGCACCCCCCGCACCGGAACCGACCGAGGAACCGCAGTACGAGCGGGTCACCCCGGAGGACCTCGAGAACGAGCCCGACCTCGACCGGACCTCCCGCGACGACGCCGCACGCACCGCCATCCCCTTCGAGAACCTCATCGCCGACGACCTCCTGCCCCAGGACGAACCCGAGGAGCCGACCCGCACGACCGACTCCGGGGCGGGCACGACGTGGGGCGGACCGGCGTCGGGCGGCGCTCGCGGCGGCGACGTGCCCACGGGCGGCGGCGGGAACGACGCCGTGGACGACGGCCTCGTCGGTACCGGCGCGGACCGCCTGCCGGAGCTCCCGGCGCCGCTCGTGCCGGAGCCGGGCGCGACCACGACGTCGAGCACGGCCGGTGGGCTGCTGCCGCGCGGCGCGGGCGACGGGCCCGTCGTCGGCGACGACGTGCCCGAGCTCGCGGTGGAGTCCGCGGCCCCGGGCGCCGGCCTCGGCCCGGTCGATGTCGCCGGCGCGACGACGGCGGCACCCGAATCCGCCGCAGAGTCCGGCACGTCGCTGCTCGACGCCGTGGGCGGCGCGATGTCGGACGCCGCCGACGAGCTCGAGGAGACCGTCGACGTCCGCACGGCCGCCGGCGTCGGCGGGCTGCTCGCCGCCGGCCTGCTGGCGCTCGTCGCCGTGAAGCGGCGTCGCGCCCGCAAGAGTCGCGAGCCGGGCGAGACCCTCGTGGTCCCGGGACCCGAGACGCCTGCCGGCGCGCTCGAGCGTGAGCTGCACGCCGTCGAGGACCCCTTCGGCCGGGAGCAGGTGGACCAGGCGCTGCGCGGTCTCGCACGGTGGCACAGCGACCGCGGGCTCCCGCTGCCCGCGGTGCGGATGGCGCGGCTCAAGAGCGGCGAGCTCGTGGAGCTCTACCTCGACGGCGCCGCCGACCTCCCCGAGCCGTGGGTCAGCACGACCGACCGACTGGTCTGGCAGCTCGCGGCAGGTGACGCACCGGCGGCGCAGGACGGCGAGGCCGCGGGCGGCGAGGCGCCCTATCCCGCACTGGTCACCGTCGGCCACGACGACGAGGACTCGCACCTCATGGTCGACCTCGAGAGCCTCGCCTGCCTCGACATCCGGGGCACGGACTCCGCGGCCCAGGCGACCCTCGCGGCGCTGGCGATCGAGCTGGCCACGAGCCTGTGGGCCGACGACCTGCAGGTGACCGTCGTGGGGGCGCTCGCAGAGCTGCCGGGCGTCGTCGACACGGGCCGCGTGCGGCACGTGCCCGGCCTGGCGGGGATCATCCGGGAGCTGGAGGCCCGCGCGGCCGACGTCGAGCGCACCCTCCGCCAGGTCGGGGCGTCCTCGGTCGCCGAGGCGCGGGGTCGTGGCGTCGCGACGGACGCCTGGACGCCCGAGATCCTCCTGGTGGGCGAGCGCCTGGGTCCGGACGAGCGCGCGGCGCTGGAAGGTCTGGTCGAGCGTGTGCCCGGCGTGGGCATCGCGGCCGTCACGTCGAGCGCGGAGGTGGGCGACTGGGTGCTGGACCTGACGGGGGAGCTCACGGGTGGTGACACCACGCGCGGCATCCTCGTGCCTGCCTACGTGGCCGTGCGGCCGCAGCAGCTCGACGCCGCCACGTACGCACAGGCCCTCTCCCTGCTCTCGGACCCGAGGACCACGGAGGGTCCGACCTGGAGCCGGTCGATCGACCGCACGGAACCGACGCTGGAGGAGATCCCCATGGATGTTGTCCGCGACGGCGCGGCCGACTCGGACGTCACGGTGGGCCGGCCGGCGGGCCTCGCGCCGTCGGCCGGCTACGCGACGGGGACGGTCGGTGGCGCGGCAGGGGCGGTGCACGAGCGCGTGCCCGCGGGCTTCTCGCCCTGGGCGACCGCGGCCGTGAGCGTCGCGACGCCGCCCCACGGCACGCCGGTGGTCACCGGGCCGGACGGTCCGGAGACGGCTGCGGGAGCCGGGGACGCGCCGCAGACGCCGGAGGAGCCGCCGGGGCCGCCCATGGTGCGGGTGCTGGGCCGGGTGGAGCTCTCGGGCACCACGGGCGTGGAGCTCCCGTCGACGCACCAGCGCCAGGCGACCGAGCTCATCGCCTTCCTCGCGTTCAACCCCGGGTCGCGTGGGTCGGACATCTCGAAGGCGCTCTGGCCCACGCGCGAGCCCAACCTGGCCACGCGGCGCTCCGCGGTCTCCCGCGCCCGCCGGTGGCTCGGTGTGGACGGCGAGGGCTACGAGTACCTCCCGCGCTACTGGTCCGCGGACGACGGCGGCCAGGCCGACCTCGAGTCCGCCGGCTACCGGCTGCGCGGGGTGACGACCGACTGGCACCGGTTCTGCGACCTCGTTGGCCCCGACCTCACGCAGACGCCGACCGAGGACCTGCTCGCCGCGCTGGAGCTGGTGCGCGGGAGGCCGTTCGAGGGCGTGCCGCTGCGCAAGTACGCCTGGGCGGAGCAACTGATGCACACCATCTCGTCGGGGGTGGTGGACGTGTCCCACGAGGTCGCCCGGCGCGCCCTGCTCGCGGGTGACGTGGCGATGGCGCGGCACGCCTCCCAGGTGGGCCGTCTGGCCGACCCGGTGGACGAGCGGTCGTGGCGCAACGGCATCCGGGCCGAGCTGGCGTCGGGTCGGCGCGACGCGGTCGGCCGGCTGGTGGACCGGCTGCGCGACCACCTCGAGCAGCTTGCCATGGAGCCCGAGCCCGACACCGAGGAGCTGCTCGCGCAGGTCGACGAGCAGGTACGACGCCGGGAGGCGGACGCCGACCGCTGACGGACACGTGTCGTGGGCGACGGACAGCAGGCGCGGCCTGGTGTCCGTCGCCCTCGTGTGCCGGGGCCCGTCCGGGCGCTCAGTCGAAGCCCCAGGGCCCTGGCATGGGTGCGAGGTCGATGGCGATCGTGCCTGCGTCCTCGGCGGTGAGGCGCGCGAGCAGCTCCCGCAGGGCGGACTCGGCGTCGTCCAGCAGGGCCGCGCGGGCGATCGCCCCGGGCACGCCGACGGCGTGCAGCGTCCATTGCTGCTCGCTCTGGTAGGCGATCACGGCGTACGTGGTCATGCCGACAAGCCTGTAGAGCACCTACAGGTTCTGTCATCTAGACCATGCTAAAGATGCGCCTATGCACAGTTGTCCACAGGGTCCACCGCGATCACTTTCCGGATCACCGGGCCGTGGCTAGCGTCGTTCCCGGTCGTTGCGCATCCGCAACGGCGGGGCCGGAGGCAGGGGGTTGCTGATGCGCGGTGTACGTGCGGGCCTGGGAGTGCTCGTGGGGTTGGCCCTGGTGGGATGCACGGGCGCGGCGCCCGAGCCGGACGTCGGCGCATCGTCTCCGCGGGTGTCCGCGGAGGCGTCGGTGTCGGCGTCACCGTCGGTGCCGACGAAGCCGACGCGGCCCGAGGCGATGGACCGCGACGACGCGGAGGGGGCGGCTGCGGCGGCGGTGTATTTCATCGAGCTCTACCCGTACGTGATGGCCACGGGGGACACGGCGGAGTTCGAGGCGATGTCGCATCGGGCTTGTGGGTTTTGCTCGGGCGTCCTTAATGATCTCGCTCGGGTGCAGGATAATGCGCAAAGGTACGAAGGTGGCGCTGCTACAGGCGAAG
>DATGOB010000024.1:0-8725 GCA_036010205.1 Promicromonospora sp.
TGCGCGCAGCACCCGCTCCACGGCGGCGAGCGGGATGGGCATCCACGCAGGCCGGTGGCGGAACTCGTAGACCACCTCGTACAGCGCCTTGTCCACCGTGAGGGCGCGCAGCATGAGCTCGGCGGTCGCGACGTCGAGCGCCTCGTCGGGCGTGTCGGAGCCCTGCCGGTAGCCCTCGAGGAAGGCGAGCTGCGCGTGCGAGACCCAGTGCGGATCGGTCGCGCGGCCGATGGCGCCCGCGTAGTCGAGCGAGCGCAGCATGCCTGCCACGTCGCGCAGCGGGAGGTCGGGCGCCGTGCGCTCCGCGACCGGGCGCTGTGGCTCGCCCTCGAAGTCGAGCACCTTCCAGCCGTCCGGCGAGTACAGCGCCTGGCCGAGGTGCAGGTCGCCGTGGATCGGCTGGAGCCGCACGAGGCCGCCCGCCTCCTCGCCGACGGCGGCCAGCCGCGCGCTCACGGCGTCGTACAGCGCGGTGACGCCAGCGCGGTGCGGTGCGAGGTCGGGGACGTCGGCGAACGCCTCGGCGGCCCGGCGGCGCAGCACCCCCATGAACCCGGCAGGCTCGAGCGTGGGCCCGGGCCCCAGGGCGTCGCGCAGCGTCGTGTGCAGGTGGGCGACGACGGCGCCGAGCTCGGCCGCCCGCTCGCCGAAGTCCTCGTCGCGGCCGGCGTGGGCGCAGGCGAGCTCGAAGCCGTCGGTCGCGTCGTGCACCAGCTCCGACAGCACGGCCAGGTGCGCGAGCGCCTCGCCGCCCGCCGGGTCCGGCAGCGGCACGGCGCCGAGGAACCGTGGCACGCCGTCCCACCCCGCGCGCGTCAGGGTCTCGGGGATGACGACGTCGGGGTGCGGCCCGAGCGCCACCGTCCGGAGGAGCTTGAGCATGCCGCCCTGGCCGGAGGCGTGCGGCAGCACCGGCAGCGCCACCGACGTGTTGGACTGCTCGCCCGCGATGCGCCGGGCGTCGCGCAGCTCGGCGCAGCCGGGCCCCTGGCACGCGCCGGGCAGCGCGGTGTCGAGGTAGGCGTGCCAGGCGGCCGGGTGCACGCCGCCGTCGTGCACCGTGACCGTGCCGGAGGCCGTGGTGACGGTGCCGATGAGGCCCGCCTCCTCGGTGGCGGCGGTGTCCTGCTCGGGCTCGGCCGTGGGGGTGAGCACGAGCGGCACCTGGACGACGAGCGCCTCGTCACCCGTCGCCAGGCCGGGGCCCGTCAGGCGCAGGAGCGCGACGACGACGTCCGGCACCCCGCCGAACGTGACCGTGAGCCACGGCTCGTGCGTCACGCCGTCGGCGGGTACCGGGTACCAGCGCTGGCCGGGCAGCCACGTGTCCAGGAGCCGCAGCACCTCGGGGGCGAGGTGTGCGGCACCCGGGGTGACGTGGACGGGTCGCGCGGGACTCACACGTCTCGCGCCTGCCCGGCCGGCTCGGCCTCGGGGGACGTCCCGGCGGCACCCGTGCCGTCCGAGGTGGGCGACGGGGGCGCCAGCACCAGCCAGTAGAAGTCACGCGCGCCCCAGGTCAGCGTGAGCACCCCGTCCTCGCCGACGGACGGGAACCCGGCCCCGCCGAACACGTCCGTGAGGGTCCAGCCCGCGTATCCGGGCAGCTTGACCGTCGAGGAGCGGGCCGTTGCCGACAGGTTGGCCGTGACGAGCAGCGTCTCCTCCGCCGACGACCGGGTGAACGCGATGACCGACTCGTCGTTGCAGTCGAGCGCCGTGAAGTCGCCCGTGCCGAACGTCGGGTGCAGCCGGCGGAACGCGAGCATGTTGTGCATCCAGTGCAGCAGCGACGTCGGCTGCGCGAGCTGCGCCTCGACGTTGATGTGCTGGTAGTGGTGCACGAGCGACTGGACGAGCGGCAGGTAGAGCTTGCCCGGGTCGGCCGTCGAGAAGCCCGCGTTGCGGTCCGGCGTCCACTGCATCGGCGTGCGCACCGCGTCGCGGTCGGGCAGCCAGATGTTGTCGCCCATGCCGATCTCGTCGCCGTAGTACAGGCACGGGGTGCCCGGCAGCGAGAGCAGCAGCGCGTTGGCGAGCTCGATCTCCTTGCGGGAGTTGTCCAGCAGCGGCGCGAGCCGGCGCCGGATACCCACGTTGGCGCGCATGCGCGGGTCGGGCGCGTACCAGCCGTACATGCTGGCGCGTTCCTCGGTGGAGACCATCTCGAGCGTCAGCTCGTCGTGGTTGCGCAGGAACGTGCTCCACTGCGCGGCCCGCGGGATCGCCGGGGTGTCGGCGAGGATCTCCAGGAGCTGACGCGCCCGCTGGTCGCGGATCGCGTAGAAGATGCGCGGCATGACGGGGAAGTGGAAGCACATGTGGCACTCGGGCTCGTCGTCCGTGCCGAAGTACTCCACCACGTCCTGCGGCCACTGGTTGGCCTCGGCGAGCATGATGCGGCCGGGGAACTCGGTGTCGATCATGCGCCGCACCGTGCGCAGGAAACCGTGGGTCTCCGGCAGGTTCTCGCAGTTCGTGCCCTCGGCCTCGAAGAGGTACGGCACGGCGTCGAGCCGGAACCCGTCCACGCCGAGCCGCAGCCAGAACCGCGCGACGTCGAGCATGGCCTCGACCACGTGCGGGTTCTCGAAGTTGAGGTCCGGCTGGTGGCTGAAGAAGCGGTGCCAGTAGTACTGCCGGCGCACCGGGTCGAACGTCCAGTTCGACGTCTCGGTGTCGACGAAGATGATGCGGGCGCCCTCGTACCGGGTGTTGTCGTCGCTCCAGACGTAGAAGTCGCCGTACGGGCCGTCCGGGTCGGCGCGCGAGGCCTGGAACCAGGGGTGCGCGTCGCTGGTGTGGTTCATCACCAGGTCGATCACCACGCGGATGCCGCGCTCGTGCGCCGCCGCGACGAGGTCGCTGAAGTCGGCGACGGTGCCGAACTGCGGCGAGACGGCCGTGAAGTCGGCGACGTCGTACCCGCCGTCGCGCAGCGGCGAGGGGAAGAACGGGGGCAGCCAGAGGCAGTCGACGC
The DNA here is from genome assembly GCA_036010205.1 of Promicromonospora sp. GTDB lineage: Bacteria > Actinomycetota > Actinomycetes > Actinomycetales > Cellulomonadaceae > Promicromonospora. Next base: position 2,981 of record DATGOB010000024.1, read on the forward strand.
CCAGCCACTCCAGGTAGTCCAGCCGCTCGATGAGGCCGCGCAGGTCACCGGACCCGCCGTCGCCCGAGTCGGAGAACGACCGGATCATCACCTCGTAGAAGACGGCCTTCTTGTACCACTCGGGGTCGTCGACCAGCCCCTTGCGGCGGGCGTCGACCCGCGGCTGCCTGCGGGGCGGCAGCGCCTGCACGGGCACGGGCAGCGACGGCGGGTGCGGGACGGCAGGCCGGTCGGGGCCGGGCAGCCCGGAGCTCGCGCCCTCGCCCGGTCCGACGGCGGGCCCGCCCGGGCCGAAGGTGGTCATGCCGGCCCCACCTGGAGGACGTGGGCGACGCGGACCTGCGGGTCGAGCCGGACCCAGGGGTGCGCGCCCCAGCCGTAGGTCTCGCCGGAGAGCAGGTCGTGGGCCACGAAGAACGGGGCGTTGTCGTCACCCTCGGGCGCGCTGAGGCCGAGGGCGGAGAGGTCCAGGTGCACTACTGACTCCTGTGCGTTCCGGGGGTCCAGGTTCAGCACGACCACGATCACGTCGTCGTGCCGCGGGGCACGCCGATCGTTACCCCCTGCTCTCATGGTGCGGCCAGCGGCCGCCGCTGTCGCGCGCGACGCGTGATCGGCGCGCAGGCGCCGGGAGTACGCGACCACCTGGTCGTTCGTGGTCGCGTGGACGGTGAGGTTGCGCAGCTGCTGCAGCGCCGGGTGGTTGCGGCGGATCGCGTTGAGCTCGCCGAGCAGCAGTGCGATGCCGTACTCGTCTGCCTTCGACCAGTCGCGCGGCCGGTACTCGTACTTCTCGTTGTCGATCTGCTCCTCGACGCCGGGCCGCGGCGTGCTCTCCACCAGCTCGTAGCCCGAGTAGATGCCCCACGTCGGCGAGCCCGTCGCGGCCAGGACGGCCCGGACGGCGAACGCCGCCACGCCGCCGTGCGTGAGGTAGGGCGGCAGGATGTCGTGCGTCGTGGGCCAGAACGACGGGCGCAGCACCGAGCCGTCCGGCCCGCTCACCTCGCGCAGGTACTCCTCGATCTCCTGCTTGGTGTTGCGCCACGTGAAGTACGTGTACGACTGGTGGAAGCCGATCCGGGCCAGCGTCAGCATCATCGCCGGTTTGGTGAACGCCTCCGAGAGGAAGATGACCTCGGGGTTCGTCGCGTGCACCTCGGCGAGCAGCCACTCCCAGAAGTCGAGCGGCTTGGTGTGCGGGTTGTCGACGCGGAACAGCGTCACGCCCCGGTCGATCCACGTCCTGATCACGTCCAGCACCGCCGCGTACAGCCCCTCGGGGTCCGTGTCGAAGCTGAGCGGGTAGATGTCCTGGTACTTCTTGGGCGGGTTCTCCGCGTACGCGATCGAGCCGTCCGCCCGCACCACGAACCACTCCGGGTGCTCGGTGACCCACGGGTGGTCGGGCGAGCACTGCAGCGCGATGTCGAGCGCGACCTCGAGCCCCTCGGCCCGCGCGGCCGCGACGAAGGCCCTGAAGTCCGCCTCCGTGCCCAGGTCCGGGTGGATCGCGTCGTGCCCGCCGTCCGGCGACCCGATCGCGTACGGGCTCCCCGGGTCGCCCGGCTGTGCCTCGAGCGTGTTGTTGCGGCCCTTGCGGAACGTGGTGCCGATCGGGGACACGGGCGTCAGGTAGACGACGTCGAAGCCCATCGCCGCGATGGCGGGCAGCCGCTTCGCCGCCGTCGCGAACGTCCCCGACACCCACGTGCCGTCCGGCGCCCGGTAGGCGCCCTCCGACCGCGGGAACATCTCGTACCAGGAGCCCGCGAGCGCGAGCGGGCGCGACACGCGCAGGGGGTAGGTGTCCGACGCCGACACCAGCTCCCGCAGGGGCGCGCGCCGCAGCGCGTCGACCACCTCCGGCGCCGTCGCGGCGGCGAACCGGGCCTGCGCGGGACGCGACTCGTCGGCCAGCGCGCGCCGCGCCGCCGTCAGCGCCCGGGCGTCCCGCGCCGTGCGGCCTGCGGCGACCAGCGCGTCCTTCGGCACCGCGCGGCAGATCTTCTCGAAGAGGCGCACGCCCTCCGCGAGCATGAGCTCGGTGTCGATGCCCGCCTCGATCTTGATCCCTGCGTCGTGCACCCACGTGGCGTACGGGTCGGACCACGCCTCGACGCGGAAGCCCCACTCGCCCTCGGCGTCGGGCTGCAGCTCCCCGCGGAAGCGGTCGAGCCCCGGCGCGACGTCGACCATCGGCGCCCACGAGTGGTCCGAGCCGTCCGGCGCCACGAGCACCGCCGTCGCGGCGACCGCGTCGTGCCCCTCGCGGAACACGGTCGCCTCCACCGGCACGACCTCCCCGACCGCCGCCTTCGCAGGCCAGCGGCCCCCTTCGACCACCGGGGACACCTCGAGGACGGGGATGCGGCCGATCCGGCCGGGACGTGTGTGCAGGCTCACGCGGCCACGCTATCGACGGTTCCGGGTGACTCGCCTGCGGGGCGCGCCGAGGTCGGGTGAACGTTCCCTGACGGCCTCGTGCAGCACCCGCCAACAGGTGTGCGCTCCCGGCCATGTGCGTAGTGTTCTGCCGGTGAGAGCGATCCGGAGATTCACCGTCCGCACGGTCCTGCCCGAGCAGCTCGCGCCGCTCGACGAGCTGGCCCAGAACCTCCGCTGGTCCTGGCACGCGCCCACCCGCGAGCTCTTCGCGAGCATCGACCCGGACCTGTGGTCCGAGGTCCGCGGCGACCCCGTCGCGCTGCTCGCGGCGCTCGGCTCGGAGCGGCTCGAGGCGCTCGCGGCGTCGGAGGAGTTCACGGGCCGCGTGCGTGCCGCGTCCGAGGACCTGCACCGCTATCTGCGCGACCCGCAGTGGTATCAGCGCCAGACGTCGGCCACCGGGGCCGAGCTGCCGCGCGCCATCGCGTACTTCTCGCCCGAGTTCGGCATCACGTCGGTGCTGCCGCAGTACTCGGGCGGCCTCGGCATCCTCGCGGGTGACCACCTCAAGAGCGCGTCCGACATGGGCGTGCCCGTCGTCGGCGTCGGTCTGCTGTACGGCGCGGGGTACTTCCGCCAGTCGCTCACGCGCGACGCGTGGCAGGTGGAGACCTATCCGCTGCTCGACCCGGACGGGCTGCCGCTCGCCGTGCTGCGCGAGGAGGACGGCACGCCCGCCGTCATCTCGCTCGCCCTGCCCGGCGGCCGCACGCTGAACGCCCACGTCTGGGTCGCCGCCGTCGGCCGGGTCCCGCTGCTGCTGCTCGACTCGAACGTGCCCGAGAACGACGACGCGGCACGCAGGGTCACCGACCGGCTCTACGGTGGCGGCGGCGAGCACCGGCTCCAGCAGGAGCTGCTCCTCGGCGTCGGCGGGGTGCGCGCGCTGCGTGCCTGGTCGCGCCTCACGGGAGCGCCGGAGCCCGAGGTCTACCACACCAACGAGGGTCACGCGGGCTTCCTCGGCGTCGAGCGCATCCGCGAGCTCGTGGCAGCGGGCCTGAGCGTCGCCGAGGCGCACGAGGCGGTCCGCGCCGCGACGGTGTTCACCACGCACACCCCCGTGCCCGCCGGCATCGACCGCTTCCCGAAGGACCTGGTCAGCGCCTACTTCGGCGGGGACAACGAGATGGCGGGCGTGCCGCTGGACAGCGTGCTCGCACTGGGCTCGGAGGACTACGACGGCGGCGACCCGACCGTGTTCAACATGGCGGTCATGGGCCTGCGCCTCGGCGGCCGGGCGAACGGCGTCTCCCTGCTGCACGGGGAGGTCTCGCGCGAGATGTTCGAGGGCCTGTGGCCCGGCTTCGACGCGCGCGAGGTGCCGATCACGTCGGTCACGAACGGTGTGCACTCGCCGACATGGGTGGCGCCGCGGCTGGCCGCCGTCGAGGCGGAGCGGCTCGGGCTGGACGAGATCACCGCACCGGAGGCCTCGGCCGGCTGGCTCGACGCGGGCCGCGTGCCCGACGCCGAGCTCTGGGCGCTGCGCAACGAGATGCGCGGTGAGCTCGTGGCCGAGGCGCGCCGCCGCCTGCGGGCGTCCTGGCGCGAGCGCGGTGCGTCGCCCGCAGAGCTCGGCTGGGTCGACGACGTGCTCTCGCCCGACGTGCTCACCATCGGCTTCGCCCGGCGTGTGCCGACCTACAAGCGGCTCACGCTCATGCTGCGCGACCCGGAGCGGCTCAAGGCGCTGCTGCTGCACCCCGAGCGGCCGGTACAGCTCGTCGTGGCGGGCAAGTCGCACCCGGCCGACGACTCCGGCAAGCGGCTCATCCAGCAGCTCGTGCGGTTCGCGGACGACCCGGAGGTGCGCCACCGCATCGTCTTCCTGCCCAACTACGACATCGGCATGGCGCAGTCCCTGTACCCGGGCTGCGACGTGTGGCTGAACAACCCGCTGCGTCCGCTCGAGGCGTCGGGCACCTCCGGGATGAAGAGCGCGCTCAACGGCGGCCTCAACCTCTCCATCGAGGACGGCTGGTGGGCCGAGTGGTACGACGGCGAGAACGGCTGGGCCATCCCCACGGCCGACGGCGTCGAGGACACCGACCGCCGCGACGACCTGGAGGCCGCCGCGCTGTACGACCTCATCGAGTCCCAGGTGGCGCCCACCTTCTACGACCGCACAGAGGGCGTACCCGGCCGCTGGCTGGAGATGGTGCGGCACACCCTGGCGACGCTCGGCCCGAAGGTGCAGGCCACGCGCATGGTCTCGGAGTACGTGCACGGGCTGTACGCGCCCGCGGCCGAGGCCGGCCGGGTGCTCGCGGGCGACGGGTTCGGCGCGGCCAAGGAGCTCGCGGGCTGGAAGGCGCACGTGCGCGGCGCCTGGTCGCAGGTGCGCGTCGACCACGTGGAGTCCGCGGGCATCGGCGAGGCCGTGCAGGTGGGCGACCGGCTCACCGTGCGGGCCTACGTCTCGCTCGGCGCGCTCTCACCGGACGACGTGGACGTGCAGGTGGTGCACGGCCGCGTGACCGAGGCCGACGTGATCGACGAGTTCACGGCACAGTCGCTCACGCTCGCCGAGTCGTACGAGGCGGGGCGGCACGCGTTCGGGGGCGAGGTCGAGCTGGAGACCTCCGGACCGTTCGGCTACACGGTGCGCATCGTGCCGCGGCACCGGTACCTGGCGAGCGTGGCGGAGCTGGGCCTGGTGGCGAACGCCTGACCGGGACGCGGGGCCGGGGCGGGCCTGCGCGCTCAGCCCCGGCGTGCCCGCCCGGGCCGCTCCGGACGCGGCGGGACCGTCCTGGCCGCCTCGATGTCGGCGGCCGCCACCGCGATCTCGGCGGGCTCGCCCCGGCCGGGCGCGGGGTCGGTGCGCAGCCGCAGCCCGGCGTCCGACACCTCCGTCACGAACCCGACGACGTCCGTCCAGCGGTGCGCCGTGCCGCCATCGGACACGACAGGGCCCTCGGGCGCCAGGCGCGTGCGCACGACAACCCGGGCACCCGGGCGCAGGGCGCGCCAGCCCTGCGAGGCGGGCGGTGTAGCGAATGTCACGCGGGTTCTCCTTCCGGAGCGTGAGACCGGTCGGGATCTGCGGGTCTCCCGGGAGATACTAGGATCGCGCCGCAGGCCCCTGTGCGGGCCACCGCAGCGCAGACCCCCAGTCCGGAAGTGGAAGGACACCCTCGAAGTGACCTACGTGATCGCTCAGCCGTGCGTCGACGTCAAGGACAAGGCGTGCATCGAGGAGTGTCCCGTGGACTGCATCTACGAGGGCAGCCGCTCCCTGTACATCCACCCGGACGAGTGCGTGGACTGCGGTGCCTGCGAGCCGGTCTGCCC
>DATGOB010000025.1:0-3761 GCA_036010205.1 Promicromonospora sp.
CGGCCGCCACTGCTCGGGCAGGAAGTGCAGCAGCACGGCGAACTCCGACTGCGTCAGGATGACCATCTTGCGCTTGCGCCCGCGCGTGAGCTTGGCGCCGCGGGCCGGGTTGCCGGTGCGGTGCCCCTTCTTCGCCGCGGCGTCGAGGATCTGGGACAGCAGGGCGTGCTTGTTCTTCACCGTCTTGGGCGCGATGGGCCGCCCCTTCCAGGTCTGGGACTCCAGCCACACGACCCAGCGCGCCACCTCGTCGCCGTCGACCTGGTCCACGGGCAGCTCGCCCAGGCGCGGGGTGATGTAGGTGGCGGCGTCGCGGCGGTAGGCCGCCCGGGTGCCGTCGGTGACGCCGGCCAGGAGCCCGGTGGCCTTGTCGAGGTAGGTCTCGGTCCACTCCGCCAGCGTCGGCACGCCGCGCTGGGCGGCGCCGGAGCGCTGCGTGCGGATCCGGGACGCCTCGGTGATCCCGACGCGGTCGACGAGCTTGGCGAACGCTCGAGCGGCCCTCTCGACCTCGGCGGCGTTCGGGCCGGCGAACGTCTCCTGCCTCATCTTCCGGTCCTCGTCGCGCGCCATGACGCGCCAGGCGTACCCGCGGGCCCGCCTCACAGGGGTGATGGATGCCATCGTCTCGTGCCTCCTCGAAGCGCCCGATGCTGGGTGCTCGCCAACATATCCGTCTCCATGTTGGCCTGTTGTGTTGGCTCGGTCGAGGCCGAAACGCGTTGTTGCAGGTAGAAAGAGTGCGCGAGGCGGGACTCGAACCCGCCTTGTGGAATGCCACGTCTGCGCAGGTCGGGCCACGATTCTGGCCCAAATCTGATCGTCTCGGCTGGCGCGAATTGTTGGCGAGTTTTCAAGCCCGGTGTGGTTGGTGATGTTGGCGGGCCAACAGGTGTGGAAAGATGCCACGAGTGACCCACCTCACTGTCCGCGAGGGCGACGGAGACGCCGAGCGCACCGGCTACTGGCTCGTGACCGGCCCGCAGCCCGAGGAAGACGCCTACGCGACGATCGAGCGCGAGCGGGAGTACCTGGCCGGCGGCAGCCACCGCGACGGCTTCGGCTGGTACCTGCGCCAGCGGCAGCAGCACCAGGACGACCGGCAGTCGTCGGTCATGGTGACCGTGCGGCACGGGCAGGCCCTGACCTACCAGGCTGCCCTGTCCGAGCTGCAGGTGGCGTGGGTGGAGACCTTCGGTGGCGGGGTGCCGGTCAGCGACGACACGGCCGAGGTCGTGTTCCCCTGGCGGGACAACTAGGCCCGGCGCACGTCGGCGGCCGCCAACCACGCGCAGACCATCCGCCACCGCCGGTCCGGCACCTCCACGAGCACGTCGGCGGCGTTGCCGGTGATGTCGCGCATGGGGCCAGGGTAGGTCGGATCGCTGCCCGGCTTGCATTTCGCCGCAGGAATGTAAGCGAACGGCCCCTCGGCTTGCATTCTGCGGGCGCACGAAAACAGCCCCCGCCCTCCCGAAGGAGAGCGGGGGCTGCCTGACAACGTTCCCCTACGGCTCGATGTGCCGATCGTGGGGGCCCGTCGCGTGGGAAGTGCCTATCCCAGCCAGTGGGACCGGGGTCAGCGCTTCTGTCGAGTCTACCGCGATGGCCTGACAGTCAGGCGGGGCTGCCGAAATGATGGTCTCGGACCTTGCGGAGCGTCTTGATCAGCTCGTTCATGTCGTGCCAGGCGAGCGGCTCGGACACGACCTTGGTCTGGCTCTCAGGCTTCGCGTTGAGGTCGCCGTGGTAGAAGTCGGCGCCCCACTCGGTGCGGCACACCTCGATCTGCGGCCCGATGCCGCCCCATCGGACGAGCACGTCCGTGTGAACCTGCTGCTTCGTCTCGTCGCTGCCTTCGACGTGGCGCACGACCAGTTCCTTGGGCATCACGCCCTCCGTTCTGCCCCATCACGGGGCGTCAGCGGTACCCCGTGGGTACCAGGTATCTACAGGGTACCGCGGATCGGTTCAGCGGTCCTCGGTGGCGCGCACGTCGTCGATCAGGCGGCGCTCGTCGGGCGTGAGCACGACGCGCACCTCTCCCTGCGGCGCCGAGCCGAGACTCAGCAGCCGCTCGAGCAGCCGGTCGACGGCCGGGATCGCCATGATGCGCGCCAGGATCGCCGAGACGACGGCGCACGCAGTCACGATGCCCGCGAGCACGAGGCGCAGGTTCTCCGGCATCGCGTCGCCGGTCTCCTCCACGATGATCTGCACGACCTCGGGGATGACGACCAGCGCGGCCGCCAGGCCCGGGAGCCAGACCTGGAGGAAGGTGCGCAGCGCGGCGCGGACGGGGTGCTCCTGCTGGGTGGTGGACATGGTCACTCGACCTCCGTGCTCAGGGTGATCTTGAGGTCGGCCAACGCCTTGTCGATGCTCTTCTCGACCGTCGCGGTGATGACCTTGGGGTCGACGCCGACGCTCTTGGCGAGGGCCTCGATCGCCGCCGCCTGCGCGCGGTTCGTGGCGAGCAGCTGGGTCGTGTCGGACTCGATGCGTCGGCTGACGATCAGGTTGCGGCGCTGGCCCTCGACGACGTCGACCGTGTGCTCGCCGTCGGCGAACTTGCGCAGGAGCTTCGCGTGGAGCTCGTCGATCTGACGCTCGGTGGTTGCGGACATCTGGTCCTCCTGGATGGTCTTCTTCGGCTTCTCGCCCCGGTGCTGGTCGCGCTCGGGGTAGTAGGTCTGGTGCCAGTGCTCGCCGACGGAGCGGCCCTCGTCGTCGGCCCAGCCATGCTTGGCCGCGATCCGCAGCCAGCGCTTGCGGTCCTCGTCGTTCCACCCGGCGAAGATGACCGCGGTCTCGTGACCGGGGTCGCCCTTCTCTCGCCGGGTCTTGACGTCGACCGCGCGGCCGCTGCCGTGGTTCGAGGTGCCCGGCACCGCGGCGGCCGCCGTGCCGGCCTTGCGTGTCCACCACGAGCCTCGGTAGAGCGACCCATCGGCCTCACGGCCGCGCACGTCGGCGGTGTAGCCGCGCTGCCCCGCACGGTTGCCACGCACATAGCGACCGGTGCTCGGGTGCTTCTCGGAGTCGAAGATCTGGACCTGCGTCTCGTAGGACCGCCAGGCGCCGGTGATGATCACCTGCTTGCCGAACTCGGCGCACGCGCGGTCCCACGCGTACGCCGCGTCGCGCTCCAGGTAGTACCCGGGGTTGGACTGGAGCTCGATGCACTGACTCTTGCTGATCTGGGCCATGCTCAGCCCTCCTCAGGGGTGCAGATGATGGCCTGCCGCCACGCCTGGGTGATCGGCAGGAACGGGTCTGTGCGGGTCTGCACGTAGAGCGTCGTGGGGGCGAACCCGTCGGCACATGTCGGGCCGGGCGGACCCTGCGCGCCGGTCGGTCCGGGTGCGCCCGTCGGCCCGGGGGGTCCCGCCGGGCCGCGCTCGCCCTGCTCGCCGTGCGGCCCCGGGGGGCCTGCCGGTCCGGCCGGGCCGGGAGGGCCCTGCTCGCCTGTCGCCCCGACCGCCCCCGGTACCCCGGCAGCGCCCGGCTCGCCTGCCTTGCCCTCGGGGCCACGCGGCCCGAGCGGACCTGGGGGGCCTTGCTCGCCGGGAGGGCCGGTGCGGCCCTGGGGGCCGCGAGGTCCTGGCGGCCCCTCGTCGCCTTCGTCGCCGCGCTGGCCCAGGATGACCTGCGGCGGGCGCGGGTCGGCCGGCTCCTGCACGGGCGGCGGACTGACGGGCCGCTCGCCGTTGGCCTCCAGGCGCGCGTTCGCCTCGTCGAGGCCGGCCTGCAGGGCTTCA
>DATGOB010000026.1:0-2048 GCA_036010205.1 Promicromonospora sp.
GGCGGCGTGATGAGCGTGCCGAACAACCGACGTCGCGACCCCGGCGGCCTCTCCGGAGAGGTCGTGCTGCTGTGGGTCGGGATCGTCGTCGTCGTGCTCGGCGTCGGATCGATCTACGCCGCGATGCACCTGGGCCACAAGCTCGCCGGCACCGGCGTCGTGGTGCCGACCGACCCGTTCGCCGTGACGTTCGGGCTGTTCGATGGCGACCTCGCCTGGCCGGGTGCACCCGGTTGGTGGGTGCTGGCCGGCCTGGCCCTGATCGTCATCGCGCTGGGCACGCTGGTGGGCGTCGCACTCGCGCGCCGGAGCGCCCGTCGTACCCGCGTGGACCGTGCGGCCGCGTACATGGGTCGCGGCCGCGACGTCGAGGGGCTCTCCCGCAAGCACGTGAGCCGCACCGCGCAGCGCCTCGGTGTGCAGGCCGCGCCCGGTCTGCCGATCGGGGTCACGGTGTCCACGGGGCAGCGACTGCTCAGCTCGTGGGAGGACATGCGCATGACGATCGCCGGTCCGCGCACCGGCAAGACGACGTCGATGGTCGTCCCGGAGATCCTGGACGCACCCGGCTCGGTCCTGTCGACGTCGAACAAGCGCGACGTCGTCGACCAGACCCGCGGGCCGCGCGCGGCCGTCGGGCCGGTGTGGGTGTTCGACCCGCAGGGCATCGCCGGCGAGGAGACCACCTGGTGGTGGAACCCGCTGAGCTACGTCACCGACGAGGTGCGCGCCGCCAAGCTGGCCGAGCACTTCGCGTCCGGCTCGCGCGACCCCGGCGCGCGCACGGACGCCTACTTCGACCCGGCCGGCCAGGACCTCCTGGCCGGCCTGCTGCTCGCCGCGGCGCTCGACGCCCGGCCGATCACCGACGTCTACACCTGGCTCACCCGCCCCACGAACCAAGCCCCCGTCACGATCCTCACCGAGCACGGCTACACGCTGACCGCCGACCAGGTCGCCGGCGTCATCGCCGCCCCCGAGAAGCAGCGCGGCGGCGTGTACGGCACGGCGCAGCAGATGGCGTCCTGCCTCACGAACCGGCAGGTCGCGTCCTGGATCACCCCGCAGGGCCCCGCCGACACCCGGCCCCAGTTCAGCCCGGAGGAGTTCGTGCGCGCCGGACTGCCTTCCGCGACGGGGGAGTCGGCGCCGACGAAGCCCGGCACCCTGTACTCGCTGTCCAAGGAAGGGCGCGGCACGGCCGGACCGCTCGTCACCGCGCTCACCGTCGCCGTCGTGGAAGCGGCCGAGGAGCTGGCCGCGCAGTCCGCGGGCGGGCGCCTGGCGAACCCGCTCGTCGGCGTGCTCGACGAGGCCGCGAACGTGTGCCGCTGGCGCGAGCTGCCGAACCTCTACTCGCACTACGGCTCGCGCGGGATCGTCCTGGACACCGTGCTGCAGAGCTGGTCCCAGGGCGTGGAGGTCTGGGGCGAGTCCGGCATGAAGAAGCTGTGGAGCGCGTCCAACGTCAAGGTCTACGGCGGGGGAGTGAGCGAGGCGAACTTCCTCGAGGACCTCTCGCGCATGATCGGGGACTACGACCGGCTCTCGTCCTCGACGTCGACGGGGCGCGGGCAGCGCACGGTCTCCCAGCAGCTGCACCGCGAACGCATCATGGACGTGGCGGACCTCGCGGCGCTGCCCAAGGGCCGCGCCGTCGTCCTGGCTTCCGGGGCCCGTCCGACGCTCATCCGCACGGTGCCGTGGATGGCTGGCCCGCACCGTGAGGCCGTGGAGGCGTCGATCGCGGCGAACGACCCGCAGGCTAAGCGCACCCTGCGCGAGGCCCACGACGAGATGGCGACCGTCGCGGCCGCTACTCCGCTCGAGGAGGCACCGTGAGCGACTGGGGCGAGGACGACTACGAGCCGGCGATCGAGGCCCAGCCCGTCGACGTCGACGACGCGCCGGTCTCCGGTGGCCGGGCGGCTGTCGAGCCGCCCGAGGTAGTCGAGGCGCGGGCCGCGCTCGATCGCGCGCTGGCGGCGCACGCTCGCGCGACGACCCAGCTCGACGACGCGCGCGACGCCCTCGCGGACGCCGAGGGC
>DATGOB010000027.1:0-21391 GCA_036010205.1 Promicromonospora sp.
TCACGGCCACCACGCTCGAGCTGTCGATCGCGCTCCTGCTGTTCCCGCGCTTCGTCGTCATCGAGAACAACGTGGGCACCGCGGCGTGGCACGCCCTGTTCTACGGCATCTCGGCGTTCAACAACGCCGGGTTCGTGCCCACGGTCGAGGGCCTCACGCCGCACGTCGGCGACTGGACGCTCGTGCTGCCGCTCGTGCTCGGCGTGTTCGTGGGCGCGCTCGGCTTCCCCGTGATCCTGAACATCCAGCGCGCGTGGCCGCGTCCCGGACAGCGCTGGCGCGGGTGGACCAAGAAGCTGTCGCTGCACAGCAAGCTGACGATCGTGACCAGCGTCGTGCTGCTCGTCGTCGGCGCGCTGCTGCTGCTCGTGCTGGAGTGGTCGAACCCGCGGACGTTCGGCCCGCTGGGTCTCGGGGACAAGGTGCTGGCGTCGCTGTTCGCGGGGGTCATGCCGCGCTCCGGCGGGTTCAGCACCGTCGACATCGGCGCGATGCACGAGTCGAGCTGGCTCATCCAGGACGCGCTGATGTTCGTCGGCGGCGGCTCGGCGTCGACGGCGGGCGGCATCAAGGTGACGACGCTCGCCGTGATGCTGCTCGCGATCGTCGCGGAGGCGCGCGGCGACCGGGACATCGAGGCGTTCGGCCGGCGCATCCCGCGCGACGTGCTGCGCCTGTCGATCGCCGTGGTGTTCACGGGCGCGAGCATCGTGCTCGTCTCGTGCGTCGCGCTGCTCCAGGTCACGCACCTGGGGCTGTCGCAGGTGCTGTTCGAGGTGCTGTCGGCGTTCGCGACCGTCGGCCTGACGACCGGCGTCACGCCGGACCTGCCCGATGCGGGCAAGTACATCCTCGCGCTGCTCATGTTCGTGGGCCGCACCGGCGCCGTGACGGTCGTGGCGGTGCTGGCGCTCCGGGACCGGCGGCGCATCGTACGCTTCCCCGAGGAGCGCCCGATCATCGGGTGAGGTGCCCGGCTGGGATGCCGGCGCAGGAGAGAGGAAGACCGTGGCGGAGAAGAAGCCCGACCGGGACGCGGGCGTGCTGGTGATCGGCCTGGGCCGGTTCGGGTCGGCGATCGCGGCGACCCTCGACCGCCTGGGGCAGGACGTGCTCGCCGTCGAGCAGGACCCCAACCTGGTGGCGCAGTGGTCCGGTCGGCTGCCGCTCGTGGAGGCCGACGCGTCCAACCCCGAGGCGCTCGAGCAGCTCGGCGCGCGCGACTTCGGCGTCGCGGTGGTCGGCGTCGGCTCGTCGCTCGAGGCGTCGGTGCTCATCACGGGCAACCTGGTCGACATGGGCACGCCGCAGATCTGGGCCAAGGCCATCTCGGCGGAGCACGGGCGCATCCTGACGCGCATCGGTGCGCACCACGTCGTCTTCCCCGAGGCCGACGCGGGCAAGCGTGTGGCGCACCTGGTCAGCGGCAAGCTGCTCGACTACATCGAGGTCGAGGACGGGTTCACCATCGTGAAGATGCGCCCGCCGAAGGAGGCGCAGGGGTTCACGCTCGGCCAGTCGAACATCCGCAAGCGCTACGGCGTCACCGTCATCGGCGTGAAGTCGCCGGGTGCGGAGTTCGTCTACGCCACGCCCGAGACCCGCATCTCCGCGAACGACCTCCTCATCTGCTCCGGCCACGCCGAGCTGCTCGAGCGGTTCGCGGCGCGGCCCTGACCCCCTGGCGCGCGACGTCACACGGCGCCGATTACGGGCCGCGCGGCGAAACAGGTAACCTAGGGGCGGACTACTTTCCGTGTTGGTCGGCATCGTCATCCAGGCGTCACTGTCCCGGACCAACCGTGGACCACTTCGCCGAGCGGCCCGTCGTCGGGCCACCGCCGACCGATCGAACATTGTGAGGACGTATGGGCTCCGTCATCAAGAAGCGCCGCAAGCGTATGGCCAAGAAGAAGCACCGCAAGCTGCTTCGCAAGACCCGCCACCAGCGCCGCAACAAGAAGTGACGTACGCGCCGGCCGGCGCGTGACGAGCAGGCCCGGTTCCCGCTGAGGGGCCGGGCCTTCGTCATGCCCCCGCCCGCCGCCCCCCCCGCCGAGTCGCCCCCGCCGAGTGCAGTGTTCGTGATCCCTCGACGCGCTCCGGCCAGCACAAACTCTGCACTCGACGCCCGCCGGGGTCGGGCCGGGACGAAATCTGCACCCGGCGGGCGGGGCGGCGTGGTAGCGCGGCGGGGGCGGGTCAGCTGCCGCGGAGGCGGCGGCGGGCGGCGCGCAGCACCAGGCCCAGCACCCAGGCCGCTCCGGCCCAGGACGCCGTCCGGACACCGCGGCCCGCCGCGCGCTGGGACCGGCCCCGGAACTCGCGGATCGGCCAGCCCACCTCCTGGGCGTGGCGGCGCAGCCGCAGGTCGGGGTTGATCGGGCAGGGGTGGCCCACGACGCGCATCATCGGCAGGTCGTTGAGCGAGTCGCCGTAGGCGTAGCTCTCCTCGAGGTCGATTTCCTGGGTGCCTGCCAGCTCGACGATCGCGTCGGCCTTGGCCTGGCCGTGCATGAGGTCGCCCCGCAGCCGCCCGGTGTAGAAGCCGTCCTTGTGCTCCGCGACCGTGCCGAGCGCCCCCGTCGCGCCGAGGCGCCGTGCGATGAGCTGCGCGATCTCGACCGGCGTCGCGGTGACCAGCCAGACCTGGTGGCCCGCCGCAAGGTGCTCGTCGAGCAGGCGCCGCGTGCCCGGATAGATGCGCAGCGACAGCACGGCGTCCCACACCTCCTCGCCGAGGGTGGCGATCTCCGCGACGCTGCGGCCCGCGATGAGCGACAGGGCGCGGTCGCGCACCTGGTCGATCTCCTCCCGGTTCTCGCCCCACAGCAGGTACCGCGCCTGCACGAGGGCGAACTTCAGGATGTCCCGGGTGCCGAAGAACTTGCGCTGGTAGGCGGACTTGGCGATGTGGAAGGCGCTCGCACCGCGGATGATCGTGTTGTCGACGTCGAAGAACGCCGCGGTGGCGGACGAGGGGTGCGTCGACGGCATGGGGGCCACTCTATCCGCGTGCACGGCACCGCACGGCCCCGCCGGGCGCCCCCGCGGAACCGCTGGTAGACACGGGTCGTGACGTTCCGGACCGGGCCCGGGCAGCGGGCAGCCCTCGTGCGTGCACAGGGCTCGGGTACGGGCGGGCGCTGACGAACGCGGCGCTGGTCGCCGTCGTCCTCCTCGCGCTGGCGTGGGGTGTGCGCCGGGCCGACGCCCGGCTCCCCGGCACCGAACGCCCGACCGGGCAGCCAGAGGTGCCTGCGGCGTGACGTAATCTCGAGGGCGTGACCGAAGCTGCCGCACCCCGGGTCGTCCTGTACACGCGTGACGCGTGCCATCTCTGCGAGGACGCACGAGCCGTCGTCGCGCAGGTATGCGCCGAGGCGGGCCGGTCGTGGCGCGAGGTCGACATCGACAGCGAGCCCGGGCTGCGGGACCGGTACGGGGAGTACGTCCCGGTGGTCGAGGTGGACGGCGTCCAGCAGGGTTTCTGGCGCGTGGACGGTGCGCGCCTGGCCCGGCTCCTGGCATGATCGTCCAGGCAGTGTGTGCGTACGCCCGCGACGCAGTGGTCGGGGGGAGGGGAGCAGCACGTGGTCGAGCTCAGTGACGGGACGGTTCCCGCGGCGACGGTGGGGCGACTGCCCTACTACCTGCGGGCCCTGCGCGACCTGGCGGCGGAGGGGGTGGACCTCACCTCGTCGACGGAGCTCGCCGAGCGGTCGGGCGTCAGCTCGGCGCAGCTGCGCAAGGACCTGTCCTACCTGGGCTCGTTCGGCACGCGGGGCGTCGGGTACGACGTCGAGTCGCTCGCCTCGTACATCACCGTCGCCCTGGGCCTGGAGACCGAGCACCGCCTCGCCATCGTCGGCATCGGCAACCTCGGGCACGCCCTGGCGAACTACTCGGGGTACGCGACGCGCGGTTTCCAGGTCGTCGCGCTGCTCGACGCGTCGCCCGAGGTGGTGGGCACCCGCGTCGCGGGAGGGACGGTCGAGCACGTGCGCGACCTCGCCCAGGTGCTGCGCCGCGAGCGCGTGACGATGGTGGTGCTCGCCCTGCCTGCGCACGGTGCGCAGGACGTGGCCGACGCCGTGGTGGGCGCGGGCGTCCGGGAGATCCTCAACTTCGCGCCGGTGGCGCTCCAGGTGCCGGACGACGTGGTGGTGCGCTCGGTCGACGTCGCGGGCGAGCTGCAGATCCTGGCCTTCCACGCGGCCGCACGGGCCGCCGCCCTCTAGACGCGCGCGAGCCCCGGGCGACCGTCGGTCGCCGCGGGGCCCGCGCCCGAGGGAGGCTCAGCCCTCCTTGACGATCGCGCTGACGTCCAGCTCGATCTTGACCTTGTCGCCCACCAGGAAGCCGCCCGTCTCCAGCGTGGCGTTCCAGGTCAGGCCGAAGTCCTTGCGGTTGATCTCGAGCTTGGCCTCGAAGCCCGCGCGGTTGTTGCCGAACGGGTCCTTGGCGGTGCCGGTGAACTCGGTCTCCAGCTCGACGCCCTTGGTGATGCCGTTGATCGTCAGGTCGCCCGAGATGACGTAGTCGTCGCCGTCCGCGCGCACACCCGTGGAGGTGAAGGTCCAGGTCGGCTTCTCCTCGGCGTGCCAGAAGTCCGCGCTCTTCAGGTGGCCGTCCCGCCCGGCGTCGCCGGTGCTGACCGAGGCCGCGTCGAGCTCAGCGGTGACGCTCGAGGACTCCAGGTCCTCGCCGACCGTGATGGTGCCGGAGGTGACGGCGATGCTGCCGCGCACCTTGGCGATACCGGCGTGGCGGACCGAGAACGAGGCCGCGGTGTGGGAGGGGTCGATCTCGTACACGCCTGCGGTGAGGCCGGCGGGGAGCGGGGTGGCCATAGGGAGAACTCCTTGTGATGTGGCGGTTTGGGTAGATAGTTGAGGGATCAACTACCTACGACGTCACCCAACATATCTGGTCCCGTAACGTATTCCTAGGGGGCTATCCCAGCAGCACGATCGGACGGAAGCGGTGGTGACATGGCGGTGGAGACGGTCGAGGAAGGCGACGTCTGGCTCACCGAGGAGCAGCAGGGCGCCTGGCGGCACTACCTGGAGGGCAGCGCCCGCTTCGTCGAGGCGCTCGGCGCCGTGCACGACCGTACCCTTCCCCTCTCCCTCGGCGAGTACAGCCTGCTCGTCCAGCTCTCCGAGGCGCCCGGCCGCACGATGCGGATGTCGGCGCTCGCCGACGGCCTCGTCCTGTCCCGCAGCCGGCTCACGCACACGGTCGCCCGCATGGAGGCGCGCGGGCTCGTCGCGCGCTGCGCGGCCGAGGGCGACCGTCGTGGTGTCAACTGCAGCATGACCGACGCCGGGTACACCGCCCTGGTCGCCGCGGCACCCGGCCACGTCGCCGCCGTCCGCCGCATCCTCGTCGAGGCCCTCGAGCCCGACGAGTTCCTCGCGCTCGGTCGCGCCATGGCGAAGGTCGCGGCCTCCGCGCGGGAGGCGGGCGGCACGCAGGAGGGGCTCGCCGCGCACTGCGACTGAGGCCAACTCCACACGTGCCCGAGTTCACGGGTACCCGGCCAGGGGTGCGAGACTGGGCGCCATGGTCTCCACCACGGTCCACCTGCTGCGCCATGGCGAGGTGCACAACCCCGACGGAATCCTGTACGGACGCCTGCCCGGCTACCGACTCTCCGACCGCGGCCAGGCGATGGCGAAGCTCGTCGCCGAGCACCTGACGAGCACGGGGCGCGACGTCGTCCGCGTGGTCGCCTCCCCGCTGCAGCGTGCGCAGGAGACCGCCGCCCCGGTGGCCGAGGGCTTCGGGCTCGAGCTGGCCACCGACGACCGCATCATCGAGGCAGGCAACCGCTTCGAGGGCCTGCGCGTCGCGGGCGGCGGGGGCGCGCTGCGCGACCCGCGCCACTGGCCGCACCTGTGGAACCCGTTCCGCCCGTCGTGGGGCGAGCCGTACCGCGCGCAGGTCGAGCGCATGCGTGCGGCCGTCGAGGACGCGCGCCGCGCCGCGGAGGGCCACGAGATCGTGCTGGTCAGCCACCAGCTGCCCGTATGGCTCACGCGGCGCTCGTTCGAGGGCGGCACGCTCTGGCACGACCCGCGCGACCGCCAGTGCAACCTGGCCTCCCTGACCTCCCTGCGGTTCGACGGCGACCGGTTCGTCGGGCTCCACTACACGGAGCCCGCCGCCGAGCTCTACCCCGGCGCGAGCAAGGTGCCCGGCGCGTGATGCGAGGACGGACCTTCAAGGTCGTGCAGTGGGTGGTGGCCGTCGGCATCGTCGTCGGCCTGGTCGCGTCGCTCGCGGGCTGCTCTGCCGAGGACTCCGGCGCGGGCGACGTCGTCGGCCAGGGCTACGTCTCGGGCGACGGGTCCGTCCAGACCTACGACGCGGGGGACCGCAAGGGTCCCGTCACCGTCGCGGGTACCGACTTCGAGGGCAACGAGGTGTCCAGCGCGGACTGGGCGGGCGACGTCGTCGTCGTCAACACCTGGTACGCCTCGTGCGCGCCGTGCCGCGCCGAGGCGCCCGACCTCGTCGAGCTCGCCGACGGCAAGGACGGCGTCCGCGTGCTCGGCATCAACACCGAGGACGACGCCGGCGCCGCGCAGGCGTTCCAGCGCACCTTCGACGTGCCCTACCCGAGCATCGAGGACCGCACCGGTGAGGTGATCGCGGGCCTCAACGGCGTCGTGCCGCTCCAGGCGGTGCCGACCACCGTGATCCTCGACCCGGAGGGCAAGGTCGCCGCGCGCGTCATCGGCCAGGCCGAGGGCTCGACGCTCGAGGCGCTCGTCGACGAGGTCCTGGCGGAGGCGGCCTGATGATCGCGGCCGCCGTCGGTGACGGGCTCGCCGTCACCGCGTTCAGCGGGTCGCTGCTCCTCGCGGTGCCCGTCGCGGTGCTGGCCGGACTCGTGTCCTTCGCCTCCCCGTGCGTGCTGCCGCTCGTGCCGGGCTACGTGGGGTACGTGAGCGGCATGGCGGCCGCCTCGACCGGCACGACGCCGGGCCTCGTCACGACCCGCACCCGCCCCGCCCGCGGGCGCGTGCTCGGCGGTGTCGCGCTGTTCGTGCTCGGCTTCACCGCCGTGTTCGTCTCCTTCGGCGCCGCGTTCGGCGGGCTGGGCACCTTCCTGGTCCGCTGGGAGGACCTCATCACCCGCGTGCTGGGCGTCGTGGTGATCCTGCTCGGCGCCGGGTTCCTCGGCGCCGTCCCGTTCCTGCAGCGCGAGGCGCGGTTCCACCTGACGCCGCGCGCCGGCCTGTGGGGCGCCCCGCTGCTCGGCGTCGTGTTCGGGCTGGGGTGGACGCCCTGCATCGGCCCGACGCTCGGCGCGGTGCAGGCGCTCGCCATCGACGAGGCGTCGGCAGGCCGCGGTGCGCTGCTCGGCGTCGCCTACTGCGTCGGACTCGGCGTGCCGTTCCTGCTCGTCGCGCTCGGGCTGCAGAGCTCCGAGCGGATGATGGACTTCCTGCGCAGGCACCGCCTCGCGTTCATGCGCCTCGGCGGCGCCCTGCTCGTGCTCGTCGGCCTGCTGCTCGTCACCGGCCTGTGGAACCGCCTCACCGGCGTCATGCAGCTGTGGATCAGCGGGTTCGAGACGGTGATCTGATGGCTGGTCGCAACGGCAACGAGACCTACGTCCCCGAGGGCATCGCCGACGAGTTCACCCAGGGCGCACCGGCCTCGGGCGAGGCCCCGCGCCCCGGTGGCCGCCCCGCGGCGCCCGCGCTCGGGCTCGTCGGCACGCTGCGCTGGGTGTGGCGCCAGCTCACGTCCATGCGCGTCGCCCTCATGCTGCTCATGCTCCTTGCCGTGGCCGCGGTGCCCGGCTCGGTGCTGCCCCAGCGCAACCAGGACGCCGCGCGCGTCATCGAGTACCTCGCCGAGCACCCGACCGCCGGCGAGTGGCTCGACCGGTTCGGGTTCTTCGACGTCTACTCGTCGGTCTGGTTCTCGGCCATCTACATCCTGCTGTTCGTCTCGCTCGTCGGCTGCATCCTGCCGCGCTCCGCCGCGCACTACCGCGCCCTGCGCGGTCGCCCGCCCCGCGTGCCCTCGCGGTTCACGCGGTTCCCGGCCAAGGCAGGCGCCGTCACCGACGCGTCGCCCCGCGACGTGGCCGACGCCGTCGCAGCCCGCCTGCGCGGGAACCTCACCTGGTTGCCGACCTTCCGGGTCGACCGGGGCGAGGAGCCCGCCCGCGGTGCCCGCCCGGCCGCCGAGACCGTGAGCGCCGAGCGCGGGTACCTCCGCGAGACCGGCAACCTCGTGTTCCACCTCGCCCTCGTCGGCCTGCTCGTCTCCGTGGCCACCGGCCAGCTCCAGCACTACCGCGGGCAGGCGATCGTCACCGAGGGGCGCGGCTTCGCCAACGCGGTGGTCGACTACGACACCTTCGAGAAGGGCTCCTGGTTCCGGCCGCAGTCGCTCGTGCCGTTCTCCATGACGCTCGACCGGTTCGACTCCGAGTTCGCGAGCGACACCGTCGCCTTCGCCCAGGCCCGCGACTTCACCGCCCACGTCACCGTCACCGAGCCCTCCGGCGAGCAGCGGCCCGAGCAGATCAAGGTCAACCACCCGCTCGTCGTCGACGGCGCCAAGATCTACCTCCAGGGCAACGGCTTCGCCCCCGAGATCACCGTGCACGACGCCGAGGGCGAGGTCGCCTTCTCCGGACGCGTCACGTTCATCCCGGAGGACACGATGTACACCTCGCGCGGCGTCGTGAAGGTGCCCGACGTGTCGCCGGGCCTCGACCAGATCGGGTTCGTCGGCTACTTCCTGCCGACGGCAGAGGCGACCGAGGACGGGTCCGTGCGCTCCGCGTTCCCCCAGCCCGTCGACCCGCTGCTCGTCCTCGAGGTCTACACGGGCGACCTGGGCCTCGACGACGGCACCCCGCAGAACGTGTACGAGCTGGACACCGCCTCGCTCGAGCCCGCGCTCGACGAGCAGGGGCAGCGCGTCAAGGTGCTCGTCCGCCCCGGCGAGACCGTCGACCTGCCGGACGGGCTCGGCACCCTCACCCTCGGTGAGGACCTGCCGCGCTACGTCGCGCTCGACCTGCGCCACGACCCGTCGCTCACGTACGTGCTCGTGTTCGCCCTGCTGGCGCTCGCGGGCCTGACCGTCTCGCTGTTCACGCCCCGGCGCCGGGTGTGGGCGCGCGCGTACACGGGCCCGGACGGGTCTACCGTTGTCGAGGTCGCGGGTCTCGCCCGCGGGGACGACGCAGGCCTCCAGGCGGAGGTCGACCGCGCCCTGGACGCCGTGCCGGGGGACGCCCGGCCGCCGGACGTGCCGGAGACGGGGACACCGGCCGCACCGGCCACACCTGATCGCACCGGATCGGAGAAGGACTGAACATGGAGCTGGCAAACCTGAGCGTGCTGCTCGTCTGGGGCGCCGCGACGGCGCTGGCCGTCGCGCTCGTCGCGTTCTCGATCGACCTGTCGCGCCTGTCGGGCGCCCGGGTCGAGGCGCGGGACGCGACGCGCGAGCGCGTGGCGGTGGGCGCGGGGGCCGTCGCGGACGCGCCGCGGGACGTGCCGCCCGCTGACGCCGCGCCCGTGAACCGCCGGTTCGCCGGGATCGGCATGTCGGTGACCTGGCTGGCGTCCGCGCTGCTGCTGGTCGCCGTCGTGCTGCGCGGCATCGCGGCGGGCCGCGCGCCGTGGGCCAACATGTACGAGTTCACCGTGGTGGGCGCGTTCGTCGCCGTCACCGTGTTCGCGGTCGTGAGCACCCGGCGCGACGTGCGGTTCCTCGGGGCCTTCGTGACCTTCCTCGGCGCGATCTTCCTCGTGACGGCGCAGACCCGGTTCTTCGTCGAGGCCATGGGCGTCCAGCCCGCGCTGCAGAAGTACTGGCTGGTGATCCACGTGGGCGTGGCCATCGTGGCCACAGGCATCTTCACGGTCGCGTTCGTCACCTCGGTGCTGCAGCTCCTGCGCGACGCGCGGGACAACGGTTCACCGGTGCTCGGCAGCGCGCGCTGGGGCTGGCTCGACCACACGCCGGCGCCCGCCGCGCTGGAGTCCCTCTCGTTCCGGCTCAACGCCGTGGCGTTCGTGCTCTGGACGTTCACGATCATCGGCGGCGCCATCTGGGCCGAGGACGCGTGGGGCCGCTACTGGGGCTGGGACCCCAAGGAGGTCTGGAGCTTCATCGTGTGGGTCGTCTACGCGGCCTACCTGCACGCGCGCACCACGCGCGGGTGGTCCGGCTCCCGGGCGGCCTGGTTCGTCGTGGCGGGGTACGCGAGCGTGCTGTTCAACTTCACGGGCGTCAACCTGATCTTCGACGGGAAGCACAGCTACTCGGGCCTGTGAGCGGAGGCTGCCCGCCGTGAGAACGACCTCGGGGACCGGATCCGGTGAGATCCGGTCCCCGAGGTCGTTCTCACGAGGGCCCGGGCCGGGGCTCGCGCTCGTCAGGACTTGTCCTCCGTGTCGTCCTCCGCGCGGCTCTCGCGCTGCTGGCGGCGCTTTTCCTGCTCGAGGCGCCAGAGGAACTCCGGGTCGTCGTCGGGCGCGACGGGGCCCGACGGACGCCGGGGCCCACCGGGGCGCGGCGGCGTCGGGCGGCTGCCGCCGAGGCCGGGCCCGCCCGTCCCCGAGCGGCGGGCGGACACCCGCACGACGATCCACGCGATGGCGCCGAGCAGGGGCAGCAGGACGATGAGCAGCACCCAGAGCCAGCGGGGCAGGCCGCCACGCTCGTCCTCCTCGGAGCCCCAGACGTCGACAAGGGCGTAGACCGCGAGTCCGACGACGACAAGGATCAGCAGTACGCGAGGCATGCCCCCAGCCTACGGCGGCGCGGGCCCCGGCGGTGAGGGTCCGGTGAGGGTCTGGTCAGGTGTGACGGACGCCCGGCCTACCATGGAGACGTGCCCCTCGTGATCTACACCCTGCTCCGCCTGGCGCTGTTCGGCGCGGCCTTCGGTGTGCTGTACCTCGTCGGGATGCGGGGCTGGCTGCTCCCGGTCGTCGCCGTCGTGATCGCACTGACCGTGTCCTACCTGGCCCTGAGCAGGCCGCGGGACGCCGCCGCGCGCTGGATGGCCCAGCGCGCCGAGCGCCGGGCCGCCGCGCGCGCCGCGGGGCAGCGCGACGTGGACGCCCTGCACGAGGACGCGCGCCTCGACGAGGAGCTGCGCAGCGACGGGTGATGTTCCTCGCCCGCGGGCGACAGAACGGGTGACATCGGGCACGGCCGCCGCGCCGCCGCGCGGGCGGGCGCTGCCTACACTGGCTCGATGACGATCGCCACCCGCCACAGCGCCACCGTCAGCGGCGCACCCGAAGGCGCCCCGGCGATGGTGTTCGCCCACGGCTTCGGGTGCGACCAGTCGATGTGGCGCCTCGTCGCCCCCGCGTTCGAGGACGCCTACCGCGTCGTGCTGTTCGACCACGTCGGGGCCGGTGGCTCCGACCTCTCCGCCTACGACCCCGACCGGCACTCGTCGCTCGACGGCTACGCCGCCGACGTCGTGGAGCTGCTGGACGAGCTCGCGCTCGGGCCCGTGGTGTTCGTCGGTCACTCGGTGAGCGCCATGATCGGCCTGCTCGCCGCCGCCCGCCGGCCGGAGTTCTTCGACCGCCTCGTGCTCGTCGGGCCCAGCCCGCGCTACATCGACGACGACGGTTACCGCGGCGGGTTCTCCGCCGACGAGATCGACGAGCTGCTCGAGACCATGGACTCCAACTACCTGGGCTGGTCCGAGTTCATCGCCCCGGTCATCATGGGCAACCCGGAGCGGCCGAAGCTCGGCGAGGAGCTGACCAACGCCTTCTGCCGCACGGACCCGGCGATCGCCAAGCGCTTCGCCCGCACGACCTTCCTGTCCGACAACCGCGCCGACCTGGCCGCGGTCCGGACGCCGAGCCTCGTGGTCCAGTGCCGTGAGGACGTGATCGCGCCGATCGAGGTGGGCCGGTACGTCCACGAGCACCTCACCGACAGCGAGTTCTGCCTCATCGACGCCGTCGGCCACTGTCCCAACCTCAGCGCGCCGGAGGCCTTGACGACGGCGATGCGCGAGTACCTCTCGCCGTGACGCCGCCCGGTCGCGCCCGGTCGTGGGACACCGCTCCGGTGGCTCTGCTCCGTCTCGACGGAGCGGGCGCGATCATCGATGCCAACGACACGTTCCGTGCCTGGCTGGACGACGCCACGGCGCTCGACCTGCGCGGCACCCGCCTGAGCTCGCTGCTGTCCGTCGGCGGACGCATCTACTGGGAGACGCACCTGGCGCCGCTGCTGCGCCTCCAGGACCGCGTGGAGGAGATCGCCGTCGAGCTGCGCACGCCCGGCGGACGGCGGCAGGTGCTGCTCTCCGCGGAGCGGCACGGCGGCGCGGACCCGGCGGACGTCGTCATCGACGTCGCGCTGTTCGACGCCCGCGAGCGGTCCCGGTACGAGCGGGAGCTCCTCGCGGCGCGCGCCGAGGCCGAGCGCTCGGCCACGAGCGTGCGCACGCTGCTCACGACGACGACGGCGCTCGCCCGGGCGGCCGGCGTCGAGGGCGTGTGCGACGCGCTGGTGCGGGCGGCGGTCGAGGAGTTCCGTGCGCAGTCCGCGTGGGTCTGGCTCGTCGACGCCACCGGGGCCCCGGTGCTGCGCGCGCAGTCCGGCGGCGAACCGCCGCCCGGCGAGGTCACGACGGCCCTGGCGGCGGCGATCCGGGACGGGGGCGCGGCGGGCGGCTCGTCCGGTCGTGCGCGCCGCGGGACCGGCCCGGCGGGCGACGAGGTCGAGCTGACGCCCGAGGGCCACGTGGTGGTCCCGCTGCGCGGGGCCCACGCGCTGCACGGCGTGCTGGTGCTCGTCCAGCGGGCGCACGCGGGCGACGAGGGGCTCGACCGCGGCGCCCTCGCCGCCGCGGGGCAGCAGGGCGGGGTCGCTCTGGACCGCGCGGTGCTGCACGAGCAGAGCATCTCGGTGGCGCACGAGCTGCAGCGCGCGATGCTCACCGAGCACCTGCCGCAGCCCGAGGGCGCGCGGCTGTCGACCGACTACCGGCCCGCCGAGCGCACGCTCGAGGTGGGTGGGGACTGGTACGACGCGTTCTGGGTGGACGACTCGGTGCTCGCGCTCACCGTCGGCGACATCGTGGGCCACGGGCTCAAGTCGGCGACGGCGATGGGCCAGCTCCGCACGGTGGTGCGCAGCCACGCCGAGAGCGGCGTCGGGCCCGCGCAGGTGCTGGCGCGGGTGGACAGGTTCGTCCAGCGGCACAACGTGGGGTTCGGCTCGACGCTCGTCTACGCGGAGCTCGACGTGGCCACGGGGCGGCTCGAGTTCGCGTGCGCCGGGCACCCGCCGCCGCTCGTGACCCGGGCCGACGGCGAGGCCACGTTCTTGTGGACCGGGCGCTGGATGCCGCTGGGCGTGGCCTCCCGCCCGGTGCGCCCGCCCACCGCCGTCGTGGCGGACGCGAGCGGCAGGCACGTGACCGGCCCGGAGGGGGAGCCGTCCGGACAGGGGAGCGTCGAGCTCGGCTGGGGAGACGTGCTGTGGCTCTACACGGACGGCATGGTCGAGCGCCACGACCGCCCGCTGCTCACGGGCCTCGACGAGCTCGCGCAGGCCGCGCTGGGGACGGCGGGCGCTCTCGCGGGCGAGCTGGTGTCGTCGCTGCTCGGCGACGGGCTCAACGAGTACGACGACGCGTGCGTGCTGCGGGTCGAGCGGGACTGAGGGCTCAGACGGACAGGCCGAACCAGAGCAGCAGGCCGTAGCCCAGCTCGTACAGGCCGGTCCCGGCCAGCACGGGCACGAGCAGCTTGCCGCGCGCGCCCGCGAGCACGGGCACGGACAGCAGCACGGCGGGGCCGAGCAGGAGCAGGACGAGGAGCGTCCACGGCGCCCAGAACGCGCACAGCGCGGCGAGCAGCAGCGGCAGCCAGATCATCACGAGGTACGCGCGGCGCGCCCTGTGGTCGCCGAGCCGCACGGCCAGGGTGCGCTTGCCCGCGAGCACGTCGGTGGGGATGTCGCGCAGGTTGTTCACCATGAGCAGCGCGCACGCGATGAGGCCGACGCCCACGGCACCGAGCACCGCGGGCGCCGTGACCGTGCCGGCCTGCGTGTACGTGGTGCCGAGCACGGCGACCAGGCCGAAGAAGACGAACACCGCGACCTCGCCGAGGCCCCGGTACCCGTAGGGCTTCCGGCCGCCCGTGTAGTACCAGGCGGCCACGACGCACACGACGCCGACCGCGAGCAGCCACCACCGGCCCGACACCGCGCACAGCGCGAGCCCGAGCACCGCCGCGACGCCGAACGCGACGAACGCCGCGCGCTTCACGGTCCCGGGGGCGGCAGCGCCCGACGCCGTCAGCCGCATCGGCCCGACGCGGTCGAGGTCGGTGCCGCGTACGCCGTCGGAGTAGTCGTTGGCGTAGTTGACGCCCACCTGCAGCGCGAGCGCGACGCCGAGCGCGAGCAGCGCGGGCAGCCACGCCGCGGCGTCGACCTGGGCGGCCGCGCCGGTGCCCACCATGACGGGGGCCGCCGCCGCCGGCAGCGTGCGGGGCCGGGCCCCGGAGATCCACTCGGCGGCTGTGGCCATCAGTCAGTCCTTCGTTCGTCGGTGCGCTGGTCGGGTCCGGGGCGGTGCCCCGGCGGGTGAACGAACGTCATGGTCGCACGGGTTCCCGCTCCGCCTGCACGACGGAGCGCCGCACGCCGGCGCGGTCGATCTTGCCGGGCCCGCGCTGGGGCAGGGCACCGACGGCGTACGCGCGGCGGGGCGCGGCGGCGCTGCCGAGCCGTGCGGCGACGGCGGCGCGCAGCTCGGCGAGGACGGCGGGGTCGACGGGCGCGATCCGATCCACCCCGCCCGTGACCACGGCGACGACCGCCTGACCCCACTCGTCGTCCGGCACGCCGACGACGCACGCCTCGCCCGGCGTCCCGCGCGCCGCGAGGTGCTCGGTGATCACCTCCTCGACGGCGGCGGGCGCGACGTTCACGCCGCCGGTGACCACGACGTCGTCGGCCCGGCCGAGGACGGTGAGCCGGTTGCCGTCGAGGCGGCCGAGGTCGGAGGTGCGGAACCAGCGGGTGCCGTCGGGGTCGGTGCGGAAGGCGGCGGCCGTCGCGGCGGGGTCGCCGACGTAGCCCTCGGCGAGCGTCGGGCCGCTGAGCTCGACGACGCCGGCGCCGTCCCCCGTGCCCTCCGCGAGCCGGACGTGGACGCCCGCCAGGGGGACGCCGTCGTAGACGCAGCCGCCGCTCGTCTCGGACATGCCGTAGGTGGTGACCACCCGGACGCCCGCGGCCCGCGCGTGGGACAGCAGCGGGCCGGGCGTGGCCGCCCCGCCGACCAGCACGCCGTCGAACCGGGCCAGGGCGGCCAGCCCGGCCGGTTCGCCGTCCTCCGCCGCGACGACCAGGCGGTGGAGCTGGGTGGGCACGACGGAGACGTAGGCGCGTGCGCCCGCGGTGAGGAAGTCGCCGGCGAGCGCCGCGAACCCCTCGGGCGTGAAGCTCTCGAGCGTGCCGCCGCCCACCTCCGTGCCTGCGACGACGGTGCGGGCGACCACCTGGATCCCCGCGACGTGCGTCGGCGGCAGGACGAGGAGCCAGCGCCCCGGCCCGCCGAGCCGCTCGTGCGTGGCCTCGGCGGACGCGCGGAGGGCTGCGGCGCTCAGCGCGACCTCGCGAGGGTTTCCCGTGGAACCGGACGTGCGCAGCACGAGCGCGGTGCCGGGCGGCGGTGGCGCGGCGTCGGCGGGGCGGGGCCGGGGTGCGTAGACCGGTCCGCCGTCGAGGGCGTGCCGGACGGCGCGGACCACGTCGTCGAGGGAGCCGGCGGGGGAGGGCTTCGAGGACACCCCATGAGCGTAAGCGCGTCGCACGTGCCAGGGGCCGCCCGGTCAGTAGGGTGTGCGCCACGTCCCCGGGGCGACCCGGGTGCGCGCGGTGGGACGGACGGGTGCCGAGGAGAGCCGATGACGACCCGGTGGACGACGGTGGTGCCGGGCACGGGCGCCGTGCTGGTCGCGGCCCTCGCGCTGGCGGGCTGCGGTGTGCTGCCCGCCGAGCCCGAGCCGCTGCCGACGCCCACGGCGACGGTCGAGGCGCCCGTCCGGGAGGACCGCCACACGCCACCACGGCCGGACGTGCCGGTCGTGTGGCCCCTCACGGGGGTGCCGACGGACAGGGTCGCGGACCGGCCCGCGATCTCGGTGAAGGTCGAGAACTCGGCGGCGGCCCGGCCGCAGCGGGGGCTGAACGACGCGGACATCGTCTGGGAGCAGCTCGTCGAGGGCGGCATCACCCGGTTCGTGGCGACCTACCACTCGCGGCTGCCCGACGCCGTGGAGCCGGTGCGCTCGGTGCGCCCCATGGACCCGGCGATCGTGGCGCCGCTCGACGGCGTGCTGGCGTTCTCCGGCGGGCAGGCGGCGTTCATCGCCGCCGTCCAGCGGTACGGCACCCAGACGCTGATCAACGACGACGGCGACCCCGGCTTCGTGCGCGACCCCTACCGGCCGGTGCCGCACAACGTGATCGGGGACGTGCGCACGTTCGCCGCGCAGGCCGACGGCGGCCGGACGAGCCCGCCCCCGCCCCAGTTCGCCTACGCCCGCACGCGCGGCGACGGGACGGCGACGGCGCGTGGGACGCGGGCGCGCACCGTCGACGTGCGGTTCTCCCCGGCGCAGCGCACGGTCTGGACGTGGGACGCCGCCGCCCGCAGGTACCTGCGCGGCGAGGGCACCGTGCCGTCCGTCGCGGCGGACGGCGCCCGGCACCGCGCGCGCAACGTCGTCGTGCTCGAGACCGAGGTGTTCCTCACGAGCTTCCGCGACCCGGCCGGGGCACGAGTCCCCGAGCACCGGCTCGGCGGGCGGTCCGGCCGGGGCACTCTCCTGTCCGGCGGGCGCGGCGTCCCCGTGCGGTGGTCCAAGAAGGACCACCGCTCCCCGATCGTGCTGCGCACGAGGCGTGGCTCCGAGGTGCTGCTCGAGCCCGGCACGACGTGGGTCGAGCTCGTGCCGCGGGGGTCGGGGAGCTGGGCGGTGGGGTGAGTCAGTAGTAGTACGGGAACGACGACCAGTCCGGGTCGCGCCGCTCCAGGAACGCCTCCTTGCCCTCGACGGCCTCGTCGGTCATGTACGCCAGGCGGGTCGCCTCGCCCGCGAACACCTGCTGGCCCGCGATGCCGTCGTCGGCCGCGTTGAACGCGAACTTGAGCATGCGGATGGCCTGCGGGGACTTGGTCGCGATGATCCGCGCGTACTCCAGCGCCAGGTCCTCGAGGTCCTCGTGCTCCGCGACCTCGTTGACCGACCCCCAGCGCTCGGCGTCGTCGGCGGAGTACTCGCGGGCGAGGAAGAAGACCTCGCGCGCCCGCTTCTGGCCGATCTGCCGGGCGAAGTACGCGGAGCCGTAGCCCGCGTCGAACGAGCCGACGTCGGCGTCGGTCTGCTTGAACTTCCCGTGCTCGCGGCACGCCACGGTGAGGTCGGCGACGACGTGCAGCGAGTGGCCGCCGCCCGCGGCCCAGCCGTCGACCACCGCGACGACGACCTTGGGCATGGTCCGCATGAGCCGCTGCACCTCGAGGATGTGCAGGCGCCCGGCCTTGGCGGGGTCGATCGAGTCGGCGTTCTCGCCGTCGGCGTAGCGGTACCCGTCGCGGCCCCGGATGCGCTGGTCGCCGCCGCTGCAGAACGCCCAGCCGCCGTCCTTGGGGGAGGGGCCGTTGCCGGTGAGCAGCACCGTGCCGACGTCGGACGTCATGCGGGCGTGGTCCATGACCCGGTACAGCTCGTCGACGGTGTGCGGGCGGAACGCGTTGCGTACCTCCGGCCGGTCGAACGCGACGCGCACGACGGGCAGGTCCCGCGGCTCGGGGCCGCTGCGGTCGACGCCGCGGTGGTACGTGAGGTCGGTCAGGTCCTCGAACCCGGCGACGGTGCGCCACCGCTGCGGGTCGAACGTCGCGGAGACCTGCTGGGGCAGTTCGGTGCTGGTGCTCACGCGGCCCAGCCTAGTTGGGGGCGAACGACGGCTTCGGTCCCTTGCCATGGGGCAGCCCGTGTGTTCGGTCGGGGACAAAGAGCCGATGTCGAGGACGTGCATCGAGGAGCGTGGGGCGCCGTAGCCTGGGGGTGTGCTCCTCGGTGAACCCCTCGTCTGGTCCACACCCCTGCGGACCCGGTTCCGCGGCATCGACGTCCGCGACGGCGTCCTCCTGCGCGGCGAGGCCGGCTGGGGCGAGCTGTCGCCGTTCTGGGACTACGACGACGCGGAGTCGTCCACCTGGCTCCGCGCCGCCCTCGAGGCCGCGAGCGCCGGCTGGCCCGACCCCGTCCGGCAGCAGGTCCCCGTGAACGTCACCGTGCCCGCCGTCGGCCCGGAGCGCGCCCGCGAGATCGTGCTCGCGTCCGGCGGGTGCCGCACCGCCAAGGTCAAGGTCGCCCAGCGCGGCCCCGACGGCACGCTCGAACCCGTCGCCGCCGAGGCCGAGCGGGTCGCCGCCGTCCGCGACGCGCTCGGGCCCGACGGCGCGATCCGCGTCGACGCCAACGCCGCCTGGACGCCCGACGAGGCCCTGGCCCACCTCGCCGAGATCGACCGCGCCGCCGGCGGGCTGGAGTACGTCGAGCAGCCGTGCGCCGAGGTCGACGAGCTCGCCGTCGTGCGCCGCAGGCAGGACGTGCCCGTCGCGGCCGACGAGTCGATCCGCCGCGCGTCCGACCCGTTGCGCGTCGTGCGGCAGGAGGCCGCCGACGTCGTCGTGCTCAAGGTGCAGCCCCTGGGCGGCGTGCGCGCGTGCCTCGACCTCGCCGAGCAGGTGGGGCTGCCCGTCGTGGTCTCGTCCGCGCTCGAGAGCTCCGTCGGGCTCGCGGCCGGGGTGGCGCTCGCGGCCGCCCTGCCCGAGCTGCCCTACGCCTGCGGCCTCGCGACGTCGCAGCTCCTCACGCACGACGTCGTCGACGAGCCCCTGCTGCCCGTCGACGGCGCGCTGCCCGTGCGCCGGCCCGAGCCGTCGGCCGCCGCGCTCGCCGCGGCGCCCGCCGACGGCCCGACGACGCGGCGCTGGCTCGACCGGTACCACCGCCTCACCCGCATCCTGGAGGACGCATGACCATCCCGCCCGCCGTGGCAGCCGCCCGTGCCCTGGTCGCCGACCTGGTCAGCCGGGGTGTGCAGGACATGGTGCTCGCGCCCGGCTCGCGCAGCGCCCCCCTCGCCTACGCCGCGGCCGAGGCTGCCGACGCCGGGCGGCTCACCCTGCACGTGCGGGTCGACGAGCGGGACGCGTCGTTCCTCGCGCTGGGCCTGGCCAAGGGGTCCGGACCGGGGGTTGCCCCCGTCGCCGTCGTGACGACGTCGGGCACCGCGGTCGCCAACCTGCACCCTGCCGTGCTCGAGGCGAGCCACACGGGCCTGCCGCTCGTGCTGCTGACCGCCGACCGCCCGCACGAGCTGCGCGGCACGGGCGCGTCCCAGACGACCGACCAGGTCGGCATCTTCGGCTCCGCCGTGCGGTTCGCCGCCGACCTGCCCGCACCCGGCGAGCGCGAGGCCGCCGACGACTTCCGCGACCTGCGGCACGTCACCGCCCGCGCGGTGAGCGCCGCCCTCGGCGACCGCTCCGGGCACCCCGGGCCGGTGCACCTCAACCTCGCCTACCGGGACCCGCTCGCGCCGGCGCAGCCGCTGCCCGGCCTCCCCGCCGCCCCGGAGGGCTACCCCCGGCCGCAGCCGCCGCTCGTCGTGCCCGCGACGCCGCAGCACCTCGGCTCGCCGGCGCTCCCGGGCGACCCGGCGCACACCGTCGTCGTCGCGGGCGACGGCGCGGGGCCCGACGCCCGCCGTCTCGCCGAGACGCAGGGCTGGCCGCTGTTCGCCGAGCCGTCCTCCGGCGCGACCGGCGGGCCGAACACCGTCCCGGGCTACCGCGCGCTGCTGACGAACGACGCGCTCGCGGGCGGCATCGAGCAGGTCGTCGTGCTGGGCCACCCGACCCTGTCCCGGCCCGTGCAGCGACTCCTCGCCCGCCCCGACGTCACCGTCACCGTGGTCGCGCCCGGTGCGGGCCCGTGGCCCGACGCCGCACGCAACGCCGCCGTCGTGCTGCCGGGCCTCGCGCCCGCGTGGTTCGAGGAGGCCGCAGAGGGCTCCGGCGACTTCCTCGCCCGGTGGCAGGCCGCCGGCGAGCACGCCGCGCGCGTGCTCGCCGAGGAGACGTCCGACGACGCCGTGCTCGGCGGCCCGACGGCGCTCGCGGTGGCGCGTGCCGTCGCCTCCGTGCTGGGCCCGGAGGACCTGCTCGTGGTCGGCTCGTCCAACCCGGTGCGGGACCTCGAGCTCGTGCTCGGCCTCGACGGCCCCGGCCCCGCCGTGCTGGCCAACCGCGGCCTCGCGGGCATCGACGGCACCGTGTCGACCTCGCTCGGCGTCGCCCTCGCGGCGGCGCGCCGCGGCCTGCGCACGTGCGCCCTGCTCGGCGACCTCACGTTCCTGCACGACGTCGGCGGCCTGCTCCGTGGCCCCGACGAGCCGCGCGTGGACCTCGAGATCGTGGTGGTCAACGACGACGGCGGCTCGATCTTCGCGACCCTCGAGCACGGGGAGCTCGCCGAGACGGGCAGTGCGGCCGGTGCCGCGTTCGAGCGGGTGTTCGGCACGCCGCACGGGGCCACGCTGGCGCAGCTTTGCGCGGGCTACGGCGTTGACCACCAGCTCGTCAAGGACGTGCCCACCCTGCGGCACGCGCTCCAGGCCCCGAGCCGGGGCGTGCAGGTCATCGAGGTGCGTGTGCCGCGCGCCGACCGCCTCGCCACGACCCGCGCGCTGACCGCCCGGATCGCCGCGACCGGCTGAGCGCGACCGGAGCCGGGGCGCGGGCGAGGGCGTGCAGGAAACTCACAGGGACGCCCAAGCCCCGGACAAGGATGCCGGTGTCAACTGGTGGTGACTTCAAGGAGGGTCACCGATGAACGACGAGAACAGCACCACCCCGCGGCCGGACGAGCAGGCGCCCGCGCAGCCCACCCAGCAGCTGCCCGCGGCCCAGCACACCCAGCAGCTCCCGGTCCAGGGCGCTGACGGGGTCCGCGAGCAGGGCCACGAGCAGGTGCCGGGCTCGGGCTCCGCGCCGTCGTCGGACGCCGGCGCCCCTGCCCCCGTGGCTGCCCCTGCCCCGCAGACGTCGCCCGCCCAGCAGGCCCGGGCCGCCGCGACGACGGTCCAGCAGCCGGTCGCCGCCCCTGCCCCCGCGGCGCAGGCCCCCGCCCAGCACGCGCCCGGCCAGCACGCGCCCGGCCAGCAGAACGAGAACCCGGTCCCCGCCTCGGTCCCCGTCGGCACCGCGTCGGCGCCGGGGAACGGGTCGGGCTACACCAACCCCTACGCCGTGCCCGCCACGACC
>DATGOB010000028.1:0-2184 GCA_036010205.1 Promicromonospora sp.
GAGGGCACTGCACGTGCCCATTATCCGGTGTGGTGCCGTCAGCCGACGAACTCGAAGTGCCAGGGCTCCTCGCGGCCACCACCCGCGCGCGCCCACTCGGGGTGTACCCAGCCCTGCGCGGGGCCGTGGGCGGCGAGCCACTCGAACTGGGGCTGCCCGAACCGGAAACCGTCGTCCACAGGCACGTCGACAGCGACCGCCAGCCCGTGGTTGGAGGTGCCCGGCGCCGCGACCTGGCCCGCACCGAACTCGTCGAGCGCCTGGAGCTGCCAGTCGTAGGGCCGGTAGCCGTACTCGACGCGCAGCGGCGTGCCGAACTCCTTCGCGAACGCCTGGTCGAGCTTCTTCCATGCCTCGGCCGCGTCGCAGCGCAGGTACTGGTCCTGCCCCTCGGGCCCGACCCCGACCTTGCACAGCGTGTCGATCGCGATCCGGCCGTTCGTGCCGTCCGCCACGGTCGCCCGCACGTCCCATGCCCGCGCCTCGATGGCTCGGCGGGCCTCCTCGCGCCGGTCGACGAGCGCGGTCACGGCGGCGAGGTCGTCGGGGTCGGCCTGGACGTCGAGCGCCTGCTGCCCCCGGGTGCGCCAGCTCGAGAGCGCCGTGCGCGCGTCGGCGGGCGCGCCGAGGCCCTGCGACCAGTCGAGGGTGTAGGCCGAGTCGCGCACCGAGATCGCGAGCTGGTCGGTGACCGTCGCGAGGCGCTTCCGTGCGGTCTCGAGGTCGGCCGCGCGGTTCGCTGCCTTCTCGGCCCGCGCCTGCTGTGCCCGGCGCTCGTCCTGCCACTGCCGGTGGGACGCCTCGACGTCCTCCCGCGCGGCGGCCAGGGTGGAGGCGGCGGTGCTCATCGCCTCCGTCCACTCGGTCGCGCGCGCCCGGAGCGCCTCGACGTCCTCGACCGCCTCGAGGCCGGCGGCTCCGGGTTCCGGGACGGTCGGGGGCTCCTGCGCGCCGACCTCCGTGGCCTCGTCGATCCGGTCGGCGAGCACCGTCCGGAGCCGGCCGTCGACCACCTTGCCCCGCGTGGCCGCAAGGACCTTCTCCGCCGCGGCGACCTCGTCGGCCAGGCCCTTCTGGGCGGCGCGTCCGTCGTCGACGACCTGCACGACGCCGACCCGGGCGGTGGCGAGCCGCTCGAGCCCCCTGCTGTCGCCGAGCCGGGCCAGGGCGAACACGATGCTGCCGACGAGCGCGACGACGGCGACGACCAGGAACACGAGGAGCGGCCGCATGCTCCCGCCGTCCACAGGCTCGGCCATCGGACCCGGCACCGCTGTCACCTGGGACGACGCGTCCCGGTCGGGCACGGAGGACGATGCGTCGGTCGGTCCGGACGGTGCGCTCGGCTCGTGGTCGATGGCCATGGGCGCAGTGTGGCGAATACCCCGGATGCGCGCTACCCGCAGCGGTCAGTCACCGGCCTGCTCGGCGAGCGCCTTGAGCTTCTCGACGTAGGCGGCCGTCCCGCCGTCCCCGAGGTCGGGGATGTTCGTGTTGTCGGCGTACAGCCCCACGGATTCGTCGGTGAGCTCGCGCAGGATGTCGGCGTGGCCGGCGTGCCGGGCCACCTCGTCGTTGACGTGGACGAGGATGCGGAAGAGCGTGACCTCGCGCGAGCTCCACCACGGCACGTGGCCGACGGCGGTCAGCGGGAGCGTGTCGACCGTCTCGTCGCAGAACGTCCAGGCGCGGCGGTAGAAGTCGACGACGGAAGCGACCGACTCCTCGGCCGTCGCGTACCAGTCGGCCTGCGGGTCCTCACGCCAGAGGTCCTCCGAGACGAGATCGTCCGGGTCGGGCCACTCCCGCCCGAAGCAGGCCCCGAAGTAGCCGATCTCGATGTTCGCGCAGTGCTTCACGATGCCGAGCAGATTGGTGCCCGACGGCACGAGCGGCCATCGCGCCTGCTTCTCCGTGAGGCCCTCGAGCTTCCACACGAGGGCCTCACGGGTCTCCTGGAGGTACTTCTTGAGGATCTGCTTCTGCTCGGCCTCTGCGGTGGGTGCTGCGTCGTTCGTCGTCGATGTCATGCGGCCAGTGTGTCCTGGGCCACTGACATGCCCCACCGGTTTTCCACAGCCTGTCGGTCAGCGGCGGCGCGCCCGTCCCGACGTCCCGCGGTGCAGCCACCACTCCGCGACGAGCAGGTTCACGACCCACGACACCCAGGCCGACGCCACGGCG
>DATGOB010000029.1:0-7355 GCA_036010205.1 Promicromonospora sp.
CCTCACTCCCGCCGCGCCGCCTCCGCGCGGCTGGTCCGGAGGTGCTCCCGCGCCAGGCGTGCCGCGCCCTCGGCGTCGCCGTCCCGCACCGCCTCCAGCAGCGCGCGGTGCTCGTCGGCGACGGCGACGAGGTCGGCGTGCTGCGCGAGCAGCCAGCGCACCCGGCTCGCGGTCACGGCGTGCAGCTCGGCGAGCACCGGGTTGCCGGCCGCCCGCACCGCGGCCTCGTGGAAGTCGGCCGCCGCGCGGCGCGCCGCGGGGGCGTCGCCGCGGCGGG
Organism: Promicromonospora sp.; assembly: GCA_036010205.1. Taxonomy (GTDB): domain Bacteria; phylum Actinomycetota; class Actinomycetes; order Actinomycetales; family Cellulomonadaceae; genus Promicromonospora. The sequence goes on from DATGOB010000029.1 coordinate 278, forward strand.
CCGCCTCCGCCTCCCGCTCCCACGCGGCCGTGAGGTCGGCGAGCTGGTCCGGCGTGCGGCGCAGCGCGGCGAGGCGGAAGTGCAGGGGGTCGGTCGCCTCGCGGACCTCCTGCAGGTGCTCGACGTCGGCGTCGGTGAACTCCCGCACCACCGCCCAGCTCCGCGGCCGCGGCGTGACCAGCCCTTCCGCGACGAGCGTGCGCAGCGCGTCGCGCACGGGGATCCGGCTCACGCCGAGCTCTGCGGCCAGGTCCCGCTCGACGAGGCGGCTGCCCGGCGGGCGGGTGCCGTCGACGATCTGCTCGCGCACGACGCGGGCCACGCGGACCGGCTCGGGCGCGAACCCGTCGTCCGGCAGGGGCGTCGACGTGGGCATGCGGTCATCCTCCCAGACCTCCGGGGCCGACAGGCATTTGGTATACCATCGCGCCATGCCCTCCTCCCCCACCGTCCTGCGCGACGTCCGCCCCTGGGGCGGTGACCGGTCCGACATCCACCTCACCGACGGCGTCATCACCGCCGTCGTGCCGCACGACCCGGCCGCCGCGGCGTCGGGCACCGACCTCGACGGCCGCGGCCTGCTCGCCCTCCCGGGGCTGGTCAACGCGCACGCCCACATCGACAAGTCGTGGTGGGGCAAGCCGTGGGTCAGCTACGGCGGCGAGCCCGGCACGCAGGGCCGCATCGCGCACGAGCGCGCGCACCGCGACGAGCTCGGCATCCCGGGTGTGGAGGTGACGCTCGCCGTCCTGCGCGAATTCGTCCGCACCGGCACGACGGCGGTCCGCACCCACGTCGACGTCGACCTCGGCGTCGGGCTGCGCGGCATCGAGGTGGTGCGCGAGGCACTGGCCGCGCTCGACGGCGCCGTGCACGCGGAGATCGTCGCGTTCCCGCAGGACGGCGTGCTGCGCCGCCCCGGCGTGCTCGAGCTGCTCGACCAGGCGGCCGCCGCAGGTGCCGAGCACGTCGGCGGCCTCGACCCCGCGTCGATCGACCGCGACCCGGTGGGCCAGCTCGACGGCCTGTTCGGCATCGCGGAGCGGCGCGGCGTCGGCCTCGACCTCCACCTGCACGACGGCGGCGAGCTCGGCGCCTTCCAGATCGAGCTGATCGTCGATCGCACGCTGCGCGCCGGCCTCCAGGGGCGGGTCAACGTGGCGCACGGGTTCGCCGTCGGCCAGCTCGCGGCGGCGCGACAGGCCGACCTGGTCGCGGCGATGGGCGAGGCGGGCGTCACGATGACGACGGTCGCCCCGATCGGCGCGGCGCCCCTGCCCCTGCACGCGCTGCGCGACGCCGGGGTCGCCGTCGGCCTGGGGACCGACGGCATCCGCGACCTGTGGTCGCCGTACGGCACGGGCGACCTGCTCGCCCTCACCACGCAGCTCGCGCGCCTGTCGGGCTTCCGGCACGACGCCGACCTGACGACCGCCGCCCAGGTCGCGACCCGCGACGCCGCCCGGTTCGTCGGCCGGGACGTGCACGACCTGGTCCCGGGCGCGCCGGCCGACGTCGTCCTCGTCGACGCCGAGAACGTGCCCGACGCCGTGGTCCGTGCCCCGCGCCGGGCCCTGGTCCTCGCGAGGGGCCGCGTGGTCGCCCGCGACGGCGAGATCTTCGTCTGACCTGCCACTAGGCTGACCGACGGAGTCGTCGGACCGGGGTGGAGGCGCACGTGGCGGAGCTGTGGTCGATCCAGGAGGGACCCTCCGACGGGCCCGTGGTGCTCCTGCTGCACGGCGCCGGCGTCGGCGCGTGGATGTGGCGCGACCAGGTCGCGGTGCTCCGGGAGCGGTACCGGGTGATCGCACCCGACCTGCCCGGCCACGACCACAGCGCCGGGGTCCCCTTCACGTCGTCGGCCGAGCTGGTCGAGGACCTGGCGCGCCTCGTCAGCGATCAGGCGCGGGGGCGGGAGGTCGCCGTCGTCGGGTTCTCGTACGGCGCCCAGCTCGCCCTCGCGCTCGCGACGTCGCACCCCGACCTGGTGCGGCACGTAATCGTGGTGAGCGCGCTCACCGAGGCGATGCCGCTCGAGGCCGCGAGCCGCACCCTGGTGCGTGCCACGGCGCCGCTCGGCAGGCAGCGCTGGTTCGCGCGGCTCCAGGCACGGTCGATGTTCGTGCCGGACGACCTCTTCGCCGACTACCTCCGGACGGTGCGCGCCCTGCCGACGCGTGACCTCGTCGGGGTGCTGGCGGCCAACGCGGCGTTCCGCGCGCCGCGGGCGTGGTCCGCCTACCCGGGCCGTGCGCTGCTGCTCGCCGGGGAACGCGAGGTGAAGCCGCTGGTCCGCGGCCTCCAGGCCCTCCGCGCCGGACTCCCGACGGCCGAGCTGGAGATCGTCCCCGGCGCGGGCCACGGCCTGCCCCTGCAACGCCCGACCTGGTTCACGACCCGCCTCCTCGACTTCCTCGACCCCGCTGAGCCCCGCTGAGTGCGGGGTCTTCGCCCTTTTTCGTGTGCCAGGAGGGCGAAGATCCCGCACTCAGCGGGCGTAGGATGGTGACGTGGACGTCAGAGGTACGGAGGGGGCGGCATGACCGTCGTCGAGACCGTGGCCGAGCGGGCCGCCGCACCGGCCGACGAGGAGCTGATCCGCATCGGTGAGGTCGCGCGCGGCGCGGGCGTGTCCGTGCGCGCGGTGCGGTACTACGAGGAGCAGGGGCTGCTCACCGCGCGGCGCAGCGCGTCCGGCCAGCGGCTCTACCCGCGGCAGGCCATCGAGAACGTGCGGTTCTTCCAGCAGATGTACGCGGCGGGCCTGACCAGCAAGAACATCGCCGAGCTGCTGCCGTGCCTCGACACCGGCCACACCGACGCCGAGCAGCGTGCGATGCTGCACGCCGAGCGCGAGCGCATCCGCGGCAAGATCGCCGAGCTCCAGGTCGCGCTCCGCCACCTCGACTCGATCATCGAGGTCACCTCGACCCACCCGTGAGGCGGGCGCCGGCCGTCAGTGCCCCGCGCCCAGCACCGCGGCGACGCGCGCGTGCCGCGCCGCCGAGTCGTCGTTCATGCCGATGACCACCACCGACTTGCCCCGTGCGGCGTAGCGCGTGCGCACCGCGTCGAGCGTCGCGACCGTCGACGCGTCCCAGACGTGGGCCGCGCTGAGGTCGATCACGACCTCGTCGGGGTCGCCCGTGTAGTCGAACCGGTCGGCGAGGTCGTTGGACGACGCGAAGAACAGCTCGCCCCGCACGACGTAGACCTGCCGGCCCTCGGCGTCCGGCAGATCCTCGCGCGTCACCGAGGTGAGGCCCGCGACGCGGCGCGCGAACAGCGCCGTCGCGACGAGCACCCCGACCACGACGCCGTACGCGAGGTTGTGGGTCGTGACGGTGACGACGACCGTCGCGACCATGACGGCGGTCTCCGACCGGGGCATCCTGCGCAGGGTCGAGGGGCGGACCGAGTGCCAGTCGAACGCGCCGACCGAGACCATGATCATGACGGCCACCAGGGCTGCCATCGGGATGACGGCCACCACGTCGCCGAGCCCCACCACGAGCGCGAGCAGGAACACACCGGCGAGCAGGGTCGACAGCCGGGTGCGAGCGCCGGAGGCCTTGACGTTGATCATCGTCTGGCCGATCACGGCGCAACCGCCCATGCCGCCGAACAGCCCCGTGACGACGTTGGCCACGCCCTGGCCCCAGGCCTCCCGCGTCTTGCCGGAGGGGGTGTCGGTGATGTCGTCGACCAGCTTGGCCGTGAGCAACGACTCCAGCAGGCCGACGAGCGCCATGGCCAGCGCGTACGGCGCGATGACGCGCAGCGTCCCGAGCGTGATCGGCACGTCGGGCAGCGCGATGCCCGGCAGCGAGTCGGGCAGCGCGCCCTCGTCGCCCACGGTCGGCACGTCGATACCCGCCAGCACGACGACGCCCGTGAGCAGCACGACCGCGACCAGCGGCGCGGGGACGACGGTGGTCCGGCGCGGCAGCAGCACGATGATCGCGATGCCGGCGGCGACCAGCGGGTAGACGGCCCACGGCACGCCGACCAGGTGCGTCACCTGGGCCAGGAAGACCAGCGCGGCGAGCGAGTTGACGAACCCGACCATCACCGACCGCGGGATGAACCGCATCAGCCGCGCGACGCCGAGCAGCCCCAGCACGACCTGGATGACACCGGCCAGCAGCACGGTCGCGACGAGGTGGTCGACGCCGTGGTCGCGCGCCACCGGTGCGACGACGAGCGCGACGGCGCCGGTCGCGGCCGAGATCATCGCGGGCCGGCCGCCGAGGAACGCCACGGTCACGGCCATCGTGAACGACGTGAACAGGCCGACCCGCGGGTCGACCCCCGCGATGACCGAGAAGGCGATCGCCTCGGGGATGAGCGCGAGCGCCACGACGAGCCCGCCGAGCACCTCGGTGCGCAGGGTGCGGGCGGATCGGAAGGCGGCCCGGAACGAGCCGGGTGCGGGCGTGCGGATGGGGTCGGACACACGGATCCTTCGGAGCGGGTCAGGGCGCGCGCGCCCCGGGGACCGCGGCTGCGGGGCCCGGTCCCGGGTGGACTGGACGGAGCACGCGGCGCTGCGCACGAGGTGAGGGGGCCGCCGTCGGCGGGACGCGGCCGGAGGAGACTCTACCGGGCAGACCCTGCCGGGCCGGCCGGGCCTGATGACTACTTCGCCACGTGACTACCTCGCCACGTGGCTACCTCGGCTGTGGGGGGGTCAGGTGGTGCTGGCCACCAGGGGGGTGAGCGGGACGTCCGGGTGCGCGCGCTCGAAGGCGCGCGCGTGCCAGACGTCGCGCAGCAGCACGAGCGGCGTGCCGTCGCCGCGGCGCACGACCTCGACGCCCGGGTACGCGGCCACGGTGTCGAGGTCGGCGGGCGCGACCTCACGGGCGAGGCCCAGCCCCAGCGTCTCCATGCGGATCGGCGCGGAGAACTCGTGCTCCATGCGGAACGTCGCCACCTCGAACTGCAGCGGGCCGACCGCTGCGAGGATCGGGTTGCCGTCGCCGCGCACCTCCGAGACGAGCACCTGCACCACGCCCTCCTGCTCGAGCTGCGTGATGCCCTTGCGGAACTGCTTCGACCGGCCCGGGTCGGCGACGCGGGCGGCCGCGAAGTGCTCGGGCGCGAACACGGGCATGGGCGGGAACGCGACCTTGGGGCCCGCCGGGTCGTACACCGTGTCGCCGACGGCGAGCGAGCTCGCGTTGACCAGCCCGACGACGTCGCCGGGGTACGCGTCCTCGACCGTCGACCGCTCCCGGCCGAACACCGACAGCGCGTACTTCGTGGCGAACGGCCGCCCGGTGCGCTCGTGGGTCACGACCATGCCGCGCTCGAACCGGCCCGAGCAGACCCGCAGGAACGCGACGTGGTCGCGGTGGTGGGGGTCCATGCCCGCCTGCATCTTGAACACGAACCCGCTGAACGGCTGGTCGACGTCGCGCGGCGTGCCCGCGACGTCGGGCCGGGCGCCCGGGGCGGGCGCGAGCGCGACGACGGCGTCGAGCAGCTGCCGGACGCCGATGTTCGCCAGCGCGGCGCCGAACAGCATCGGCGAGGTGGTGCCCGCCAGGAACGACTCCCGGTCGACGGGGTCGAGGAGCTGCACGCTCTCGACGGCCTCGGTGTGGTCGTCGCCCAGCTCGCGCGCGGCGGCGTCGGGGGCCAGCAGGGTCTCCTCGGCGATCGCCGCGCCGCCCGGCGCGCGCCGGTAGGTGCGCACCTCGCCCGACGCGCGGTCGAGCAGGCCGACGAAGCGGCCCGCCTCGCCGAGCGGCCAGGTCAGCGGCGTCGGGCGCAGGTCGATGCGCTCCTCGAGCTCATCGCACAGCTCGAGCGCCTCGCGGCCGGGCCGGTCCCACTTGTTGACGAAGGTGATGACGGGGACGCCGCGCCGGCGGCACACCTCGAACAGCTTGAGCGTCTGCGGCTCGAGGCCCTTGGCGGCGTCGAGCAGCATGACGGCGGCGTCGACCGCGGTGAGGACCCGGTAGGTGTCCTCGGAGAAGTCGGCGTGGCCCGGGGTGTCGAGCAGGTTGACCACGACGTCGCCGTACGCGAACTGCAGCGCGGCCGAGGTGATGGAGATGCCGCGCTTCTGCTCCATCTCGAGCCAGTCGGAGACGACGCCTGCGCGGTTGCCCTTGCCGTGCACGGCGCCCGCCTCCTCGATGGCGTGCGCGTGTAGCGCGAGCGCCTCGGTGAGGGTCGACTTGCCCGCGTCCGGGTGGGAGATGACGGCGATGCTGCGGCGCCGCGCCGCCTCGGCCGCGACCGGCCGGGCGTCGGAGGTCAGGACGGTCACGGGGGGCAACGATACCGGCCGCGGGCCGTCCGCCGGGGATTCACTCGGTGTATACACCGCGTGTATAGTGCTCGCCATGAGTGTTGGACGCGCCCTCCTGGGGCTCCTCGAGAACGGTCCCCGCCACGGGTACGACCTCAAGCGGTCCTACGACGAGCGCTTCGGCACCGACCGGCCGCTCGCCTACGGACAGGTCTACTCGACGCTCGCCCGGCTGCTGAAGAACGGCTTCGTCGAGGTCGAGGCGGAGCCGGGCGCGGGGCCCGAGCGCAAGCGGTACGCGATCACGGAGGCCGGTGTGGCCGACGTCGCGTCGTGGCTCGGCCGGCCGGAGAAGCCCGAGCCGTACCTGCAGAGCACGCTCTACACCAAGGTGGTGCTCGCCCTGCTCACCGGGCACGACGCCACCGTGGTGCTCGACACCCAGCGCGCCGAGCACCTGCGGCTCATGCGCGAGCTGACGCGCCGCAAGGAGACCGGCGACCTCGCCGACCAGCTCGTCTGCGACCACGCCCTGTTCCACCTCGAGGCCGACCTGCGCTGGCTCGAGCTGACCGCCGCGCGCGTGCAGCAGCTCGCCGAGCACGTCCGCGCATGAACCCGGCCGCACACACCCCGCCGCCGCCCCCGACCCAGGAGACCCCCGTGCCCACCGAACCCCTGCTCGTCGCCGAGCACCTCCGGCTCTCGTTCGGCGCCACGACGGCGCTCGAGGACGCGTCCGTCGCCGTCCACGCGGGCGAGGTGCTCGCGCTCATGGGCCCGTCCGGGTCCGGCAAGTCGACGCTGCTG
>DATGOB010000030.1:0-39377 GCA_036010205.1 Promicromonospora sp.
GTTCGTGCTGCCGCGGCCGCGCGCGTCGGGCGCCGTCGCAGCACGGGTGCCGTCCCGCACGGCGCTGGTGGTCGGCTCCGGGCTTGCCACGCTGGTCTTCGTCGGGCTGTCCTTCCCCCTGCCCGGTGCCCGCCAGCCCGCGTTCACCGAGGGCTGGGCCGTGCTCGTGCCGATGGCGGTGGTCGCCGTCGGTGCGGCGGTCTGTGCCCGTTACCTGCTGCGAGTTGCGGCGACGCCCGGCTGGACGCCGCGGCACACCCTCGCCCTGGTCGGTGGGGCGCTCGTGGGGCACTCGGTGGCGGGGCTGGTCGTCATGGCGAGCACCCCGGTCGACCGGGTCGGCCTCGGGGTGATCATCGTGCTGACGGTCGTCGGGCTGCTGCTCGTCGACCGAAAGCTCCACCCCCCACCCCGCGCCGAGGTAGTCATCTGGCGAGGTAGTCACGTGGCGACGTAGTACTACCTCGCCCCATGACTACCTCGGCGCGGGGCGGGAGGTTACCGTTCGGTCAAACCGCGCTCCGTTTGTGGCGGACGTCACATGCGTGACGGTACTGTCGCGCTCGCGAGCCCGCTTCACCCCCTGGGCTCGCCGACTGCCGCATCAACGACGATCGGAGACGGACATGAATCCCGTCGGACCCCGGAAGGTGGCCGCGACCGGTGCAGCACTGGCCGGCCTGAGCCTCGTCCTGGCCGCCTGCTCGTCCGGGGCCGGTGACGACCCGGCCTCCTTCCCCGAGGACGACATCGAGGTCGTCGTGCCGTTCGCGGCGGGCGGGCCCACGGACACGGTGACCCGCATGATCGCCGAGCCGATGGCCGACGAGCTGGGCGTCCAGCTCGTCGTGCAGAACGTCGAGGGCGCGGGCGGGACCGTCGGAGCGGGCCAGGTCGCCGCCGAGGACCCGGACGGCTACACGGTGCTCATGCACCACATCGGCATGTCCACGGCGCCCGCCCTGTACGGCGACCAGCTTGCGTACGACCCGCTCGAGGACTTCGAGACCGTCGGCCTGGTCACCGAGGTGCCGATGACGGTCATCGCGCGCAGCGACTTCGAGCCGGACACGTTCGAGGACTTCGTCGCCTACGTGCAGGAGCACGAGAGCGAGGTCACCATGGCGACGGCGGGGGAGGGCGCGGCGTCCGACCTGTGCGGCCGCCTGCTGACCACGGCGCTCGACGTCGACGTCACCGTGGTGCCCTACGACGGGACGGGACCCGCCATGGAGGACCTCGTCGGCCGCCAGGTCGACTTCATGTGCGACCAGACCACGAACACCACCGGCCAGATCACCGAGGGCACCGTCAAGGCGTACGCGGTCACCACCCCCGAGCGCATCGAGTCCCTGCCCGACCTCCCCACCACGGCGGAGGCCGGCCAGCCCGACGTCGCGGTGTCCGTGTGGCACGGCCTGTACGTGCCGGCAGGGACGCCCGACGAGGTCGTCGGGAAGCTCACCGCCGCCCTGCAGGTCGCGCTCGAGGACCAGGCCGTCATCGACCAGATGGCCGAGCTCGGGACGACGCCCGTCGACGTCGAGCGCGCCACCCCCGAGGCACACACCGAGCTGCTCACCGAACAGCTCGCGACCTGGGGCGACGTCATCGGCACGCAGGGAGGCTGAGATCCGCACGCTGCGGCCCGGCTCGACGGGTGACCTCGTCGCGGGCGTGATCTTCGTGGTGCTGGGGGCGGCGTTCGCCGTCGGGGCGCTCGGCTACGAGCTGGGCGACCTGCTCGACATGGGGCCGGGCTACCTGCCCCTCGTCCTCGGCCTGGTCCTGGCCGCGCTCGGGGTGGCGTGCGTCGTCAAGGCGTACGTCGCCCCGGACGCGCCGCCGTCGGACGGCGGTGCGCCCCCGTCCGACGAGCCAGGGGACGACGGCGCCACCGCCGTCGAGCAACCCGACCTGCGACCGCTCGCGGGGCTGGAGTGGCGGCCCACCCTGATGATCGCCGCGGCGATCGTCTTCTTCGCCCTGACGGTCGACGGGCTGGGCGTCATCCCGGCGATCTTCGGCTCGGTGCTGCTCGCCGCGCTCGCCCGCGGCGGCGTCTCCTGGCTCCGGACGATCGTCACGGCCGTCGGCCTCACCGTCCTGGCGTGGGTCGTGTTCGTGCTGGCGCTGCAGCTGCGCCTGCCGCTCTTCGGCGACTGGCTGGGTGGGTGAGATGGAGCTCCTCGACAACCTCGCGCTCGGGTTCACGCAGGCGCTGGCCCTGCACAACATCCTGTTCTGCCTGCTCGGCGTCGCGCTCGGCACGGCGGTCGGCGTCCTGCCCGGTATCGGGCCGACGGCGTCCATCGCCCTCCTGCTGCCGCTGACCTTCGGGTTCGACGACAAGGCGTCGGCCATCATCATGCTGGCAGGCATCTACTACGGCGCGCAGTACGGCGGCTCCACGACCGCGATCCTGCTCAACATCCCGGGAGAGTCGTCGTCCGCGGTCACGGCCATCGACGGGCACCCCATGGCCCGGCAGGGCCGCGCCGGGGTGGCGCTCGCGGCGGCGGCGCTCGGGTCGTTCTTCGCGGGCGTCGCCGGCACGTTCGTGCTCGCCGCGGCGGCGGCCCCGCTGGCCGCCGCGGCCCTGACCTTCGGCTCGGCGGAGATGTTCGCGGTCGTCGCGCTCGGCCTCGTCGCGTCGATCGCCCTCGCCAGCGGGTCGGCGCTCAAGGCGCTCGCGATGATCGTGCTCGGCATCCTGCTCGGCACGATCGGCCAGGACCTGTACACGGCGGTGCCGCGGTTCACGTTCGGTGTGCGGGAGCTGTGGGACGGGCTGAGCTTCGTGTCGGTGGCGGTCGCCGTGTTCGGCATCGCCGAGATCCTGAAGAACCTGCACGACCCGCGCACGCGCGTGCGGGTCGCCTCCAAGGTCGAGAACCTCTGGCCGACGCGCGAGGACCGACGCCGGATGGTCGGCCCCGTGCTGCGCGCGACCGGCCTGGGGTCGGTGCTCGGCGTCCTGCCGGGCGGTGGGCACGTGCTCGCCGCCTACGGGTCCTACGCCCTGGAGAAGCGGATCTCGAAGCGCCCGCAGCAGTTCGGCAAGGGCGCGATCGAGGGGGTCGCGGGCCCCGAGTCGGCGAACAACGCGGCGGCGCAGACGTCGTTCGTGCCGCTGCTCGCGCTCGGCCTGCCCGCGCACCCCGTGATGGCGCTGCTGCTCAGCGCGCTCATCATCCAGGGCATCCAGCCCGGTCCCGGCGTCATGCGGACGCAGCCCGAGCTGGTGTGGGGGCTCATCGCGTCGATGTTCATCGGCAACGCGCTGCTCGTGGTGCTCAACCTGCCCCTGATCCGGGTGTGGGTGAAGCTCCTGGACGTGCCGTACTCGGTGATGTTCCCCGCGATCATCGCGTTCGCCTGCACCGGCACCTACGCGATCGACCAGAACCCGTTCCACGTGCTGGTGATGGCGGTGCTCGGCGTCGGCGGCTTCGTGCTCGTGCGGTGCGGCTGCGAGCCCGCACCGCTGCTGCTCGGCTTCGTGCTCGGGCCGCTGCTCGAGAACCACCTGCGCCGGGCGCTGCTCATCGCGCACGGCGACCCGACGGTGTTCGTCACGCGGCCCGTCTCGGCAGCGCTGCTGGGCGTCGCCGTGCTCGCCCTGGTCGTCGCCGTGCTGCCCGCGATCCGGCGCAAGCGCGACGTGGTGTTCGCGGAGGAGGACTGACCGCGTCCGGGCTCACACGGTGAACAGGCCGCGCACGAGCGCGGTCAGGGCGCCGGCCAGGGCCACGAGCAGCGCGATCCGGGAGGCGACCGGCGTCGGCACGCGGCGGGACAGCACCGTGCCGAGCAGCACGCCCGTGCCCACGCACGCGAGCAGCACCGGCCACACCCACCACGCGGGCGTGGCGTGCGCGGGGATCGCACCCAGCCCGAGCTTGGTCGCCACCGACATGGTGTTCATGACCAGGAGGAGCGGCTGCATCGTGGCGGCGAACGACCGGTGGTCCCACCGGGTCGCCAGCGCGTAGGCGGTCCAGGCGGGTGCGGCGACGCCGGACGTCGTGTTCATGAATCCCGCCGCGAGACCGGTCAGCACGGCGACGGGCCGACCGCTGATCCGCACGCGTCGCCGCAGCAGCGCGGACGCGGCGAGCGCGACGAGCACGGAGCCGCCCACGATGACGTCGAGCCACGCGGAGTCCGCCTCGCGGACGGTCAGGGCGCCCAGCAGCGACCCGACGAGCATGAGCGGCAGGATCGTGCCGACGCGCCGCCAGTCGACGCGGTCGCGGAGCGCGCGCAGCACCAGCAGCGCGGTCGCGATGGCGGCGACGTTGCTCACCAGCACGCCGACCGAGGCGCCGAGCAGCACGGTGAGCACGGGTGCGGCGACCAGCCCGAGCCCCATCCCGGCGACCCGCTGGAGCCCTGCGCCGACGAGCACGGCCACCCCGGCTGCGACGACGGCCCCGATCTCCACCCGCTCACGCTACCCCGGCCCTGCTGAGTGCTGGGTATTCGCCCTTTTTCGTGTGCCGGAGGGGCGAATACCCAGCACTCAGCGGGGGGCGACGGGTGTCAGGCCGAGACGTTCTCCTCGTAGTTCACGTCGCGGGTCTCGCGCTCCAGGAGCAGGGCCACCAGCGTGATCAGCGCCATCACGGTGAGGTACACGCCCACCAGCACAGGGGACCCGTCGGCGCGCGCCCACAGGTACACGGCGATGAACGGCGCCACCGCCGCGCCCAGCACCGACGACAGGTTGTACGCGATGCCGGAGCCCGTGTACCGCACGTTGGCGGGGAACAGCTCGGGCAGCACGGCCGCCATCGGGCCGAACGTCAGGCCCATGAGCGTGAAGCCGATGACGAGCAGCGACTGCACGCCGAACGTGCCCCCGGCGAAGAGCGGCACGAACAGCGCGCCGAACACGGCGATCGCGACCGTCGTCCAGATGAGGTGCTTGCGGCGGCCGAACCGCTCCGCCATCGGGCCGGACAGCAGGGTGAAGACGCCGAAGAACACGACGCCGAGGATGAGCATCCACAGGAAGTCGACCTTCTCGTAGCCCAGGCCGGCCGGCGCGCCGTCCTCCGGTGCGGTCGGCGCGACGCCGTAGTTCAGCGTGAACGTCGTCATCAGGTAGAACAGCACGTACGTCGCCAGCATGATGAACGTGCCGGAGAGGATCTGCTTCCACGAGCTGCGGAACACGCGGGCCACCGGCACCTTGCTCACGGCCTCGGCCGCGAGCACCTTGCGGAACGCCGGCGTCTCCAGCAGCGAGAGCCGCACCCACAGGCCGACGACGACGAGGACCGCCGACGCGAGGAACGGGATGCGCCAGCCCCACGCGGCGAACTGCTCGGTGGTCAGCGTGGTGGAGAGCGCGATGAAGACGGTGTTCGCGAGGATGAAGCCGATCGGCGCGCCGAGCTGCGGGAACGTGCCGTACACGGCGCGCTTGCCCTGCGGCGCGTTCTCCGTGGCCAGCAGCGCGGCGCCGCTCCACTCGCCGCCCAGGCCGAGTCCCTGGCAGAACCGGGCCAGCACCAGCACGGCCGGTGCCGCGAGGCTCCAGCCGGGCGTCGAGGCCGCCGGGATGACGCCGATCAGCACGGTCGCGATGCCCATGGTGAGCAGGGACGCCACGAGCGTCGCCTTGCGGCCGATGCGGTCCCCGAAGTGCCCGAACAGCACCGACCCGAGCGGGCGGGCGACGAAGGCGACACCGAAGACGGCGAAGGACGAGAGCAGCTGCGTGGTCGGGTCCTCGGCGTTCGGGAAGAACAGCGCGGGGAACACCAGCGACGCGGCGGTCGCGTAGATGTAGAAGTCGTAGAACTCGATCGACGTGCCGATGAGGGAGGCGACGACGACCCGGCCGCGGGAGTTGCGGACCGGCTGGTCCTGCGCACCGGGAGAGGTGGTGCGCGACGAGGCAGAGGTGCTCATGCGCTCGACAGTAAGCACCTGTCCGCGATCCGGGAAGCGCGTCTCATTCCGTGGTCAGGGTCTTGACGGGGGACGGCGGCGGCCGGTACCGCCGCTGCGGCGTGTCGCCCTGCGGGTCGGTGCGTCGCGCGTGAAGGTGTAGTGAACGGTGAATACTCCCGTCCGTGCGCGTGTTGGCACGACCGGCGGCGAGGGGCAGGATCGTCCGGGCGCCCCAGAGGGCCCTGCGGCCCGCACGCCAGTCCAGCATCGGAACGAACGAGACGACGACGAGGATATGAACGATCTGCTGTATGTGAACGGCGGCAACCCGTTGACCGGGACCATCACCGTTCGAGGCGCCAAGAACTTCGTGTCGAAGTCGATGGTGGCCTCCCTGCTGGGGGAGACCCCCAGTGTGCTGCGGAACGTCCCGCAGATCCGTGACGTCAAGGTCGTCTCCGGACTCCTGGACCTGCACGGTGTCAACGTCAAGTACGACACCGACGCGGGGATCCTGGACCTCGACCCGTCCAACGTGGAGTCGGCCCACGTCGCCGACATCGACGCCCACGCGGGCTCGAGCCGCATCCCGATCCTGTTCTGCGGCCCGCTGCTGCACCGGCTCGGCGAGGCGTTCATCCCCGACCTCGGCGGCTGCCGCATCGGCGACCGCCCGATCAACTACCACCTCGACATCCTGCGCCAGTTCGGCGCCGTCGTGGACAAGCGCCCCAACGGCATCCACCTGCGGGCCCCGCGCCGCCTCCAGGGCACCAAGATCTCGCTGCCGTACCCGTCCGTCGGAGCCACCGAGCAGACCCTGCTCACCGCCGTCCGGGCCGACGGCGTCACCGAGCTGTCGGGCGCCGCGATCGAGCCCGAGATCATGGACCTCATCGCCGTGCTGCAGAAGATGGGCGCGATCATCTCCGTCGACACCGACCGGGTCATCCGCATCGAGGGCGTCGACCGCCTCGACGGCTACAGCCACACCGCGCTCAACGACCGGATCGAGACGGCCTCCTGGGCCTCCGCCGCCCTGGCCACCGGCGGCGACATCACCATCAAGGGCGCCACCCAGCCCGAGATGATGACCTTCCTCAACACCTTCCGGAAGGTCGGCGGCCGCTTCGACGTGCAGGACGACGGCATCCGCTTCTGGCACCCCGGCGGCGACCTCAAGTCGATCGTGCTCGAGACCGACGTCCACCCCGGCTTCATGACCGACTGGCAGCAGCCGCTCGTCGTCGCGCTCACGCAGGCCACCGGCCTGTCGATCGTGCACGAGACCGTCTACGAGAACCGGTTCGGCTTCACCGACGCCCTGCGCAAGATGGGCGCGACCATCCAGGTCTACCGCGAGTGCCTCGGCGGCCGCGACTGCCGGTTCGGCCAGCGCAACTTCCACCACTCGGCCGTCGTCTCCGGCCCGACGCCGCTCTCCGCCGCCGACATCGAGGTCCCCGACCTGCGCGGCGGGTTCAGCCACCTCATCGCGGCGCTCGCGGCCAAGGGGCAGTCGACGGTGCGCGGCATCGGCCTCATCGACCGCGGCTACGAGAACTTCCAGGACAAGCTGGAGGCCCTGGGCGCCGACGTCCAGCGCGGCTGAGGGCGGCTGCGGCGCAACGCGCTCGTTGAGATCTGGTGTCCGCGTCGAGATCTGGCTGTGCACCGCCAGATCTCGACGCGGACACCAGATCTCAGCGGCCGGTGGCCGGTGGCCGGCAGGTGTGGGCCGGTGGAGGGGTGTGCAGCGCCCTCACCAGGTGGTCTGCGCACTGTCACCCGGTTCGGTCGGATGCACAGCGCTGGTTCGGTCCTTTGCGCGTCGCGCCGGTGCGTGTTCGGTCCGTTGTCGCGAGGTCGGCAGTTCAACGGACCGATCTCGGCACAAGCGACCGAACACGACGGCCGGGCCGCCCCAGAGGACCGAACTCAGCACCGCGGCCGCCGCGGGCCGCCGCCGCGGACCGCGGGCCGCCGCTGACCTCCGCCCACCCGTGACATCTGGCTGTTGCGATGAGATCTGGCCGTGCACAGCCAGATCCGAGCCGGGACACCAGATCTCGGCGAGACACACCTGCCCCAGCCAGGACACCGGACCCCCGCGGCCGGGCAGCACAGCCCGGCCGAGTATCCTTTCGGCCGTGTCGACACCACGCCCCGAGTCACGGATGTACCGCTTCATCGCGTTCATCGTCCGGAACATCATGTTCGCGCTGTGCAAGTACGACTGGAAGGGCGGGGAAGGGGAGAACTTCCCGGAGACGGGCGGGTTCATCGCCGCGGCGAACCACGTCACGGAGCTGGACGCGCTGACCCTGGCGCACTACCTCTTCGACAACGGCCGTGAGCCGCGCATCCTCGCCAAGCGGGGTCTGTTCACCTCGCCGCTCACCGGCTGGGCGCTGCGCGGCACCAACATGATCCCGGTCGACCGCGAGTCGTCGAAGGCGACCGAGTCGCTCCAGGTCGCCGCCGCGCAGCTCGGCGACGGCGCCTGCGTGGCGATCCTTCCCGAGGGCACCCTGACGCGGGACCCCGACTACTGGCCCATGGAGGGCAAGACCGGCGTGGCGCGCATGGCGCTGACGACGCGGCTGCCCGTGCTGCCGATCGCCCAGTGGGGCGTCACCGAGATCATGCCGCGGTACGGCTTCCCGCGGTGGCCGTGGCCGCGCCGGACGGTGACGATCCGCACCGGACCGGCCGTCGACCTCAGCGACCTGTACGACCGGCCGATCGACAGCGCCACGCTGCGCGAGGCCACCAGCCGCATCATGGACGGCATCACCGCGGAGCTCGAGCAGATCCGCGGTGAGAAGGCCCCCCGTCCGCGGTTCGACCTGCGCAAGCACCCCGACTACGAGGTGAAGATGACGACCTACCCGCCCGTGGAGCGCCCGTGAGCGCGCCGGCAGCCCCCGCGCAGCCCCGCGTCGCCGTGCTCGGCGCCGGGTCGATGGGCACCACGTTCGCGATGGTCCTGGCCGACGCCGGCTGCGACGTCACGCTGTGGGGCCGCGACCCCGCGGTGCTCGACGCCGTCGACCGCACGCACCGCAACGAGAAGTACCTGCCCGGCGTGCAGCTGCCCGCGATGCGCGGCACGACCGACGCCGCCGAGGCGCTCAAGGGCGCGTCGATCGTCGTCGTCTCGGTGCCGTCGCAGGTCGCCCGCGCGACGCTCGAGGCGATGAAGGACCTCGTCGAGCCCGACGCCGTGGTCGTGTCCCTCATGAAGGGCGTCGAGCTCGGCACCGACAAGCGCATGAGCCAGGTCATGGCCGAGGTGCTGGACCTGCCCGACGAGCGGGTCGCCATCGTCTCCGGGCCCAACCTGGCGCCCGAGATCGCCGCCCGCCAGCCGACGGCGACCGTCGTCGCCTCACGGAGCGAGGCCACGGCCCGGCTCGTGGCCGCCGCGTGCTCGAACGGGTACTTCCGCCCCTACACGAACACCGACGTCGTGGGGGTCGAGCTGTGCGGCGCGGTCAAGAACATCATCGCGCTCGCCGCCGGCATGGCCCAGGGCCGTGGCTTCGGCTGGAACACGCTCGCGACCGTCATCACGCGCGGCCTCGTGGAGATCACGCGCCTCGGCCTCGCCGTCGGCGCCGAGCCCGCGACCTTCTCGGGCCTTGCCGGCATGGGCGACCTCATGGCGACGTGCGCGTCGCCGCTGTCGCGCAACCACCGGCTCGGCAAGCACCTCGGCGAAGGGCTCTCGCTCGCCGAGGCCATCGAGGCGACGGGCGGCACCGCCGAGGGCGTGAAGTCCTCGCAGTCGGTGCTGGAGCTCGCGCGCGCGTACGACGTCGAGATGCCGATCACGGCCGGTGTCGTCGCGGTGCTCGACGGCTCGCTGCCGGTCGAGGAGCTCGCCGCGACGCTGCTCAACCGCCCGCAGAAGTCGGAGGCGGCAGGCTAGTCAGTGCTGCACGTCGATCACGACGCGCACCGGGTCCTCCAGCAGGAACACCCGGAACGGGCGCTCGCCGTCGTCGATGCCGAGGAACGCGGTCGTGTACCCCTCGAACCAGTAGCGGTAGACGATCTCCTCGACCGACTCGGTGTCGTCGGGCTCGAGCCGGTCGCCCGGGAACTCCTCGACGCCGCTGTCCGTCGGCGCCGCCGTGCCGGAGACCGACACGCGCAGGATCGCGTCGCCGTCCACCTCGACGGCGTGGCCCGAGCCGTCGTCGGAGGCCTGGTCGACGTACTCGACCCGCCAGCCCGGCCTGCCGCTGCCCGTGCCGTCGAGGTCGAGCACCACGCGGTCGTACCCGTCGTGGGCCGCGACGCGCACGTCCGTGACGGACAGGAAGGTCTCGCCCTCGCCGGTCGGCTCTGCGGTGTCGGGCCGGGTGTCCGCGGGGAACGGCGGGCCGGACGCCGTCTCGGTCGCCGAGGCGGCGGGTGCGGGGGAGTCGTCGGCCGGGCTCGGCTCGTCGGCCGGTGCGTCCGAGGGCGATCCCGGCACCGACACGGCCGGCGCCGGCTCGTCCGGACCGCTGCCCGGCCCGGTGCAGCCGGCCGTGCCGCCGGTCAGGAGCAGGGCCGCGCCCACGGCGGTGAGGGCGGTGCGGTGACGTCGCATCTTCCCAGCGTAGGGGCTGCTGCCGCACGCGCCAGGGGTCACGCCGCCCGGCGGAACGTGCGGCGGTAGGCCGACGGCGTCACGCCGAGCGCCGCCTGCACGTGCGCCCGCATCGACTGCGCGGTGCCGAACCCGCAGCGCCGTGCCACCTGCTCGAGCGGCAGCCCCGTGGTCTCCAGCAGCGTGCGGGCGCGCTCGACGCGCTGCTGCGTGAGCCACTGGGCGGGGCTCTCGCCCGTCTCGTCGCGGAACCGGCGCGTGAAGGTGCGTACCGACATCGCGGCGTGCCGGGCCAGCGCCGCCAGCGTCAGGGGCTCGTCCAGCCGGTCCAGCGCCCACGCCCGCGTGGCGGCGGTGCCGGGGCCGTCGCCGGCGTCCGGGTCGGTCGCGGGCACCGGGTGCCGGATGTACTGCGCCTGCCCGCCGTCGCGGTGCGGCGGCACCACCGTGCGGCGCGCGACGTCCTGCGCGACGGCGGTGCCGTGGTCGCGCCCCAGCACGTGCAGGCACAGGTCGACGCCGGACGCGACGCCTGCCGAGGTGAGCACGTCGCCGTCGTCGGTGTAGAGCACGTCCGGGTCGAGCCGCACGCGGGGGTAGCGGCGGCGGAACCTGTCGCTCTCCGCCCAGTGCGTGGTCGCCGGCCGCCCGTCGAGCAGGCCGGCCTCCGCGAGCACGAACGCGCCCGTGCAGATCGACATCAGGCGCGTGCCGGGCCTGATCTGCGCGAGCGCTGCGGCCACCTCGTCGGTCAGCCCCTCGTCCGCCCCGTCCGGACCCGAGGTGTGCGATGCCGGGACGACGACGGTGTCGGCCGTCCCGAGCGCCTCGGGGCCGTGCTCGACCTGCACGAGCACGTCGGAGTCCGACCGCACGAGTCCGGGTCCGCCCGGCGTGCACGTCACGACGTCGTACAGCGGCCGGTGCGCGGCGTCGCGCGCGATGCCGAAGATGCGGTGCGGGATGCCGAGCTCGAACGGGATGAACCCGGGCCGGATGAGCACGGCGACACGGTGAGTCATGGCCTGATCCTATCGGTGTGTGTCCTCCAGGCCACTGGTTCGGCCGCTCCGCCGCCCGCATGCTGGCTCCGTGACCCGGACCGACGTTCCCACCGCCCCCGGCCAGGACGGGGCGCCCCGCCGCGCCCCGCGCATCCACCCGGCGTGGTGGGTGGCCCTCGTCAGCTTCCTGACCGTCATGTGCGCCGCCGCGTTCACCGCCGCGCCGGGCCTGTTCGTCGACCCGCTGCACGCCGAGCTCGGCTGGTCGCGCGCGACGATCGGGTTCGCCGTCGGCCTCCAGTCCGTGCTCTACGGTCTGACGGCGCCGTTCGCCGCCGCCCTCATGGACCGGTTCGGCATGCGGCCCGTCGTCGGTCTCGCGCTCGTCGTCATCACGGGTGGCGCGCTGTCCACCGTGTGGATGTCCGAGCCGTGGCAGTTCGTGCTCGGCTGGGGGCTGCTCGTCGGCGTGGGCAGCGGCAGCATGGCGCTCGCGTTCACCGCGACCGTGACGGGCCGCTGGTTCGTGGCCCGGCGCGGCCTGGTCAGCGGCGTGCTCACGGCGGCGACGGCGTCGGGCCAGCTCGTGTTCCTGCCGCTGCTCGCGTGGATCGTCGAGCACCAGGGCTGGCGCCCGGCGTCGGCCACCGTGGCGGTCGCCGCGCTCGTCGCGGTGCCGCTGGTCCTGTTCCTCCTGCACGACCACCCGGCCGACGTGGGCCTCGCGCCCTACGGCGGGACCTACGCGCCCAAGCCGCCGCCCGCCCGTGGCGCGGGCCGCCGCGCCGTCACCGCCCTGCTCGACGCCGCCCGCACGGGCCCGTTCTGGCTGCTCGCCGGTGCCTTCGCCATCTGCGGCGCGACGACGAACGGCCTGGTCCGCACCCACTTCGTGCCCGGCGCCCACGACCACGGCATGCCGATCACCGTCGCGGCGAGCCTGCTGGCGGTGATCGGCGTGGTCGACGTCATCGGCACCGTGGCGTCCGGCTGGCTCACCGACCGGTTCTCGCCGCGGCTGCTGCTCGGCGTCTACTACACGCTGCGCGGCGTGGCGCTGCTGTTCCTGCCCTCGCTCATGGCGCCGCAGGTCGAGCTGCCCATGGTCTTCTTCATCGTGTTCTACGGCCTGGACTGGGTGGCCACCGTGCCGCCGACGCTCGCCCTGTGCCGGGAGCACTACGGCGACGACGCGCCGATCGTCTTCGGCTGGGTGCTCGCCGCGCACCAGGTCGGCGCGGGCGTCGTCGCCTACGCGGGCGGCCTGGTGCGGGACGTGACGGGCTCCTACGACCCCGTCTGGTACGGCGCGGGCGCGCTGTGCGCGGGGGCTGCGCTCATGTCGCTCGTGGTCCGTCGTTCGTGGACGCCCCCGCAGGAACAGGCGGATGCCGCCGTATCCTCGCCGTCATGAGCACCGCCCCGAACCCGCCTGCCGCACCCCTCGCGCCTGCCACGGTCGCCGTCGCCGCCGGACGGCCCCCGCGTGCCCAGGGCGGCCACGTGAACCCGTCGATCCCGATGAACTCGACGTACGTCTCGCGCGGCGTCGTGACGTCGGACGAGCTGTCCTACGCGCGCGGCGACAACGACGCGTGGCACGCGTTCGAGACGGCGCTCGGGGAGCTCGAGGGCGGCACCGGCGTGCTCTTCTCGTCCGGCATGGCGGCCATCGCGGCGTCGTTCGCCCTGGTGCCGGACGGCGGCACGATCGTGCTGCCGCGCCACGCCTACCAGGCGGGCCTCGTGCTGGCCCGCCAGGTCGCCGAGCGGCACGGCGTGACGCTGCGGTACGTCGACGTCGCGGACACCGACGCTGTCGTCGCTGCGCTCGACGGCGCGCACCTGCTGCTGGCCGAGTCGCCCACCAACCCCATGCTCGAGGTCGCCGACCTGCCCGCCGTGCTCGGCGCGGCGCGGGCCGCCGGTGTGCCGTCGGTGGTCGACAACACGTTCGCGACGCCGCTCGGCCAGCGCCCCCTCGACCACGGCGCCGACGTCGTGCTGCACTCGGTCACCAAGTACCTCGCGGGGCACTCGGACGTCGTGCTGGGCGCCGTCGTCACGCGCGACGCCGACCTGCTCGCCCGGTTCCGCGACCACAGGACCCTGCACGGCGCGATCGCCGGTGCGTTCGAGGCGTGGCTGGCGCTGCGCGGCCTGCGCACGCTCGCGCTGCGCTTCGAGCGCGCCCAGGCGAACGCCGCCGAGCTCGCCCGGCGCCTCGCCGAGCACCCCGACGTCGCCGAGGTGCGCCACCCCTCGCTGCCCGGCGACCCGGGGCACGAGCGCGCGCGGGCGCAGATGACCGGCTTCGGCGCGATCCTCGGCGTCCGCCCCGCGCCGCGGGGCGGGGTGGGCCCCGCCGAGCGTGCGGACGCCGTCGTCGACGCCGTGCGGCTGTGGCTGCCCGCCACGTCGCTCGGCGGCGTCGAGTCGATGCTCGAGCGCCGCCGCCGGTGGGGCACCGAGACGACGACGGTCCCGGAGGACCTGCTGCGCCTGTCGGTCGGCATCGAGGACGTCGAGGACCTCTGGGCCGACCTGGACCAGGCCCTGCGCGCCTGAGCCGGGCCCCGCCTGAGCCGGTCAGGAGCGGGAGTCAGTCCTCCAGCGGCCCCAGGAGCGACTGCGCGACCGTCGCGTGCGCGGAGTCCTCGCTCGACGGGTGGAACGACCCCGCCAGCACGTCGCGGTACAGCCGGCCGAGCTCCGAGCCGCTGAAGTACGTCGCGCCGCCCGACACCCGGATCGCCTGGTCGACGACGTCGCGCGCCGCCTCGGTGACGCGCACCTTGAGCCCGGCGGTCGCGCGGAACCACCCCGCGCCCCGGTCGGCCGACGGGTCGTCCAGCTCGCGGGTGATCGCGTCGAGCTGGAGCCACGTGCTGTCCTGCGTGAGCGCCATGGCCGCGATCCGGCGGCGCACGTCCGGCTCCTGCGCGTGGGCCCGGCCGGTCTTCATCGAGGTGCGCCGGCGCGCGGCGTCGACCGCGAGCTCGAGCGCCCGGTCGGCGACGCCCGCGTACACGGCGGACAGCAGCACCTCGAACGACGTGAAGATGCCCAGCACGTAGGGGTCGAGCGACGGCCCGGGCGGCAGCAGCCGCATGACCCGGTCGGCGGGCGCGTGGGCGCCGTCGAGGAGCGTGGTGCGCGACTGGGAGGCCCGCATGCCGATCGTGTCCCAGTCGTCGAGGATCTCGAACCCGCCGCCGTCGCGGGTCACGAAGGCGTGCACGAGCCTGCCGTCGCCGCCCGGCTCGCGGCCGAGCACGCCCAGCCGCGTCCAGGCGGGGGAGTTCGACGTGAAGATCTTGCGGCCGTGGAATGTGTACCCGCCGTCGCCGTCGGGCCGCGCCTCGGTGCGCGAGCCGAGCAGCACGAGGTCGTTGCCCGGCTCGGAGTACCCGAAGCCGAACACCTCGCCCGCCGCGGCCTCCTCGAGCAGCCAGTCGAGGGACGAGTCGCCGCGCTCGTGCAGGTACCGGCCGACGCCGACCCACACGTGGTGCATGTTCACCGCCAGGGCCGTGGCGGGGGCGTGCGCGGCGAGCCGGGCCTGGTCACGGACGGTCTCGCCGAGCGTGCGGCCCGCGCCGCCGAGGGCGGTCGGGACCATCGCGGCGAGGTAGCCGGCGGCCTGGAGGTCGGCCAGGTCCTCGGCGAAGAAGGCGTTGTCGCGGTCGTAGTCGGCCGCGCGGTCGCGGATGCCCGCGAGCAGGTCCTCGGACAGGAGAGATGTCACCCCGTGAGGCTATCGCCGCCGCGGCCGTCCGTGGGGTCGATCCGTGCGGGACGTACGTCTCACACGGCGGGGCGCCGGTCTCGCCCCGCGGGCCCCGCACGGCCTAGGCTGGGGCCGAACTATTGGAGTGCGGGTCAGTGCGGCCCGCGTCCGGCCGTCGAAGGAGACAGCACATGAGCGTGACCGGCACCCAGGCCACCCTGCGTCCCGAGCTCGACCGGGCCGTCGGCGAGCTCAAGGTCGGCGCCGAGCGGTGGGCGCGCACGCCCGTCGCCGAGCGTGCGGCGCTCTTCCGCCGGGTCCACGCGTCCGTCGCGGCCGTGGCCGACGAGTGGGCCGCCGCCGCGCTGCGCGCCAAGGGCGTCGCGCCGACGGCGCCCTACGCGGGCGAGGAGTGGATGACGGGGCCGTACGGCGCGCTCGAGAGCGCCGCCGGCTACGCCCGGTCCTACGCGGCGCTCGCGGCCGGCCGGTCCCCGGTCGACGGGCTGCGCCTCGGTGCGGCGCCGGGCAACCGCGTCGCCGTGCAGGTGCTGCCGCGCACGCTCCAGGAGCGGCTGCTGTTCCACGGCTTCCGGGCCGAGGTCTGGATGCCGCCGGGTGTCACGGCGCAGCAGGTGCGTCAGGAGGCCGGGCTGGGTGCCGCCGCCGTCGGCGAGTACGGGGGCGTCGGGCTCGTGCTGGGCGCAGGCAACATCTCCTCGATCGCGCCGCTGGACGCCTTCTACGAGCTCGTCGCGCACAACCGCGCGTCGCTGGTCAAGCTCAACCCGACGTTCGCGGGCCTGGCCGACGTCTACCGTGCGGCGCTCGCCCCGCTCGTCGAGGCCGACGTCGTCCGGGTCGTCACCGGCGACGCCGAGGTCGGCGCCTACCTGACCGCGCACCGTGGCATCGACAAGGTGCACGTCACCGGCGCCGCCGCGACCCACGACGCCATCGTGTGGGGCACCGGCGAGGAGGCGACCCGCCGCCGGGCCGCGAACACCCCGCGCCTCACGGTGCCGATCACGAGCGAGCTCGGCGGAGTGGCGCCCATGATCGTGGTGCCCGGCCGGTGGAGCACCGCCGACCTGCGCTACCAGGCCGAGCACCTCGTCTCGATGCGGCTGCACAACGCCGGGCACAACTGCGTGGCGGGGCAGGTGGTCGTGCTGTCCTCCGACTGGGCACAGAAGGACGACTTCCTCGCGGAGCTGCGCGCCGCCATGGCCCGCATGCCCGCGCGCGACCCCTGGTACCCGGGCGCGGACGGCAAGGTCGCCCGGGCGCGGGACGCCCACCCGCGGGCCGAGCACCTGGCCGGCCGCCTCCTCGCGCGCGTCGAGGCGGGCGACCCCGCGTGCACCGACGAGTACTTCGCGCCCGTCCTGGCCTGGACCGAGCTGCCGGGCCACGGGGCGGAGTTCCTGCGCGGCGCGGTCCGGTTCGCCAACGACTCCCTGGCCGGCACGCTCGGCGCCAACCTGGTGGTGCGGCCGCAGGACCGCGCGGCCATGGGCCCCGCGTTCGACGGCGCGGTCGCCGACCTCCGGTACGGCACGGTCGCGATCAACGCGTGGACGGGCGTCGCCTTCCTCCTGGCAGGCGCCACGTGGGGCGCGTACCCCGGGCACACCCTGGCCGACGTCGGCTCCGGCATCGGCGTGGTGCACAACGGGTACCTGCTGTCCCGGCCGGAGCGCACCGTGCTCACCGGGCCGTTCCGGCCGTTCCCGCGCAGCATGCTGCACGGCGAGCTCTCGGCCTTCCCCAAGCCGCCGTGGTTCAGCGGCTCCCGGAGCGTCACCGCGACGGGCGAGGCGCTGACCCGGTACGCCGCCCGGCCCACGTGGCGGCGCCTGCTGCCCGTGCTGCTCGCGGCCTTCCGCGCATGAGCCCGGGGGTGCCCTGATCACCGGTACCCTGCTGCCGCTGACCACCGCCGGGACGGCCCGGCGAGGCGCGAAGGAGGCAGGATGCTGGGCGAACCGCGCTACAAGTACGCGGCCCGTGACGTGCGCGTCGCGAACGGGGTGCTCAGCATCGGGCTCACCTCGTTCGCGCTGAGCAACGTCATGCGGCTCGAGGTGATCGGCGTCGCCCGGCCCCAGCCGATCGGCGCGTGGGCGAACCAGGTGGCCTACCCGTTCGGCATCGTCGCCGTCGTCGTGCTGCTGCTGCGCATGGCCGGTGCCGACGGGGTGCCGTGGGAGGCCGCCGTCGCCTCGGCGTGCGCGGGGGCCGCGTGGCCCGCCGCACGCCTGTGGCAGCGCACCCCGCTGTGGAAGCCCGCGTGGCGCTACCCCGTCTACGCGCTGCAGATGGTCACCGCCTCGCAGCACGTGCACCGCGTCTGCGCGCACGACGACCGCCACCTCGCCGCGCTCGCCGAGCTCGTGAGCGCCGCGATGAAGGACTCGTCGCTCACCTACAGCGGGCGCGTCACGCTCATCACCAACGCCGACCTGCTGCACACCATCGCGGCGGGCAAGGAGTCGATGGTGCGTTGAGGCCGGCTCGTCAGCGCACCGTCGGGTGCGGGTCCAGGCCCATGCGCACCAGCAGCGCGGACACCATGTCGTCGTGCAGCGCCACGTGATCGCCGAACGCGAACTCCTGGTGCCCGTACACCGCCATGCACTGCAGCCCGTAGACCTGCCGCCACGCCGTCACCATGAGGTGCACGACGCCGAGCGGCAGGTCCGACGCCCCCAGCGCGTCCCGGTAGCGCCGGATCTGCTCGGCGAGCTCCGGGCCGAGCCCGTCGTCCGCCGGGAGCTGCGCGGCGTCGGTCGCCCACGTACGGAACAGCGGCACGTAGTGCCCGCCGACCATCTCCGCCATCCGCCGCTGCAGGGCATGGCTGACGGCGTCGTCCGGCAGCTCCGCGCGGATCCCCGAGCCGATGACCAGGTCGAACTCCGCCGGGTTGCGGACGGCCCAGTCCAGCGCGGCCCGGCTCGACGCCAGGATCGCCGCGGCGACGTCGCCCGGCTCCTGCCGCGCGGCCGCGGCCCGCAGCCGGTCGAGCACCTCCTCGAGGATGAGCACGCACAGCTGCGCGATGACGTCCTGCCGGTTCTCGAAGTGCCGGTACAGGGCGGGCGGCGTGACGCCGACCTCCTTCGCGACCGCCGCCATGGTGAGCTTGCTCAGGCCGTGCTGCCCGGCGAGCTGGTTCCGCGCCGCGGCGAGCACGTCGCGGCGCAGCTCGTCGCGCAGGCGCTCGCGGCGGCTCTGCGGCGTCGTGGTCGTGGGTGCTGTCGTGCTCACGGGTGCTCCCTCACTGACACTCCTTCGTGGCAGGGACCTGGGTGACGGCGCGGCCGAGATCGGCGATGAACGACGTCGAGTGGTCCTCGGTGACCGCGGGCGGCACGAGGACCTCGACGGCGGGGTCGCGTCCGTAGGTGACGAACGACCAGGTGCCCGCGTCGTCGGTGGTGACGATCCAGTCGACGGTCGTGCCGTTGCCGGAGTCGACGTGCTGGCAGTCCGCTGACGGGCCGAGCTGCTCCACGCCGCACCGCATGGTCACGGCGGCGCCGGGCTCGCCCCAGGCCGCCGTGGCCTGGGAGTCGGTCTGCACCTTCGGCAGGTCGTCGCCGAGCTCGTCGGGCACCGCGAGCATGACCTCTGCGCACCTCGGGTCGGCTGCGGCCGGTGCGGCCTCGACGCCGATCGTCGGCGCGCACCCGGTGAGGGCCGCGACGGCGAGGGCCGCTGCGGCCGTCGCACCGGCGACACGGCCGGGCCGGGAGCGCGACGGGGTCTCGGGCGGGGTCGACGGCCGGGTCTCGGATGAGGCGACGGAACGGGCAGCACGCACGGGGCTACGGTACCCGGCCGCGTGACCGACCAGACCGTAAGGTCTACCCGTGACCCGCGTCCGTGACCTCTCCGAGGACCAGATCCTCGACCGCATCGTGCCGCTGCTGCCCCGGGGTGGTGCCACGCTGCTCGGCCCGGGCGACGACGCCGCGGTGCTCTCCGCGCCCGACGGCCGCTTCGTCGTGTCGACCGACGTGCTCGTCGAGGACCGGCACTTCCGGACGCGCTGGTCCACCGGGTACGACGTCGGCCGCCGCGCCGCCGCGCAGAACCTCGCGGACGTGGCGGCGATGGGCGCGCGCCCGACCGCGCTGGTGACCTCGCTGGTCGTGCCGGGCGACACCGAGGTCGACTGGGTGGTGGGCCTGGCCAAGGGGCTCGCGGACGGCTGTGCGCCCGTGGGCGCAGGGGCCGTGGGGGGCGACCTGGCGGGCGGGCCGTGCCTCGTGGTGGCGATCACGGTGCACGGAGACCTCGAGGGGCGGGCGCCCGTGCTGCGATCCGGGGCGCGGCCGGGCGACGTCGTCGCACACGCCGGGGTGCGGGGCTGGTCAGCCGCGGGGCTCGCGCTGCTCGAGTCGGGGCTGGTCGGCGCGCCGGTCGGCGCGCCGTCGGACGGCGCGCCGCTCGAGGTGGCCGACGGCGTGGTGCTCGAGGACGTGTGGCACCGGCTCGTGGCCGCCCACCTGCGACCGGACCCGCCGCTGGCCGCCGGTGCCGCGGCGGCGCAGGCGGGCGCGACCGCGATGCTCGACCTGTCCGACGGCCTGCTGCGCGACGCCGCCAGGGTGGCCCGGGCGAGCGGCGTGCGCATCGACCTCGACCCGGACGCGTTCGCCGCCGACCGGGCCGAGCTGCGCCCCGTGGCCCGCGCGGTCGCGGCGGCCACCGGCGTGGGCGAGCCGGGCTGGGGGCCGACGCCCGCCGACGTCGACCGCCTGACCGACACGTGGCTGTGGGCCGGGGGAGAGGACCACGGCCTGCTCGCCACGTTCCCGGCCGGGACGGCGCTGCCCGCGCCGTGGACCGCCGTCGGCCGGGTGGTCGAGGCGGGCGAGAGCGCACCGGCGGCCGCCGTCACGATCGGCGGGCACGCCCCGGCGGTGGCGCCGGGGTGGGACCACTTCCGGGCGTGAGCCTCAGTTCTTGCGGAACCGGAGCTGCGTGAGCGGCCTGCCGCCGATCTCGTCGATGCGCTCGGTGCCGTCCGGCTGGAAGCCGTGGCGGCGGTAGAAGTGCTGGGCGCGGTCGTTGCCCTCGAGGATCCACAGCGTCACCGACGTGCCGGGCGCGAGGCCGTCCAGCACGGTGCGCATGAGGTCGCGCGCGACACCCGTGCCCCACGCGCGCGGGTGCAGGTAGATGGCGTAGATCTCGAGGGTGCCCGGCTCGGCGTCCTCGTCGCGCGACGGGCCGACGCTGGTGAAGCCGATCGGTCCGGTCTCGTCCTCCGCCACGAGCACGGTCGTGTCGCGGGCCGTCACCGCAGCGGTCCACTGACCGGCCCGCTCCTCGACGTCGAGCGACGCCAGGTACGCGTCGGACAGGATCTCTGAGTAAGCACCACGCCAGGAGGCGATGTCGACACGAGCGATGGCTTCGGCGTCGGTCGTCGTTGCCGGGCGGATGGTCACGTTCTCCGGTGCCATCATGGCTTCACCTTTTCACCCAGGGGTACCCGGCGCAACAGTCGGGTCCGGTCTTTCGGGTCCAGAAGTTCGGGGACGACGAAGGCACCCGCCAGCTCGGCCGGCGGGTGCCTTCGTGAGTGTGGTCGGGCCGCGTCAGCGACCCGGCTGCGGCAGCGTCAGGCCGAGACCTTGCGCGTGACCTTGCCGGCCTTGAGGCAGGAGGTGCACACGTTGACGCGCTTGGGGGTCCCGCCCACGATCGCGCGCACGCGCTGGATGTTCGGGTTCCAGCGGCGCTTGGTGCGGATGTGGGAGTGCGAAACGCTGTGCCCGAAGCCCGGGCCCTTGCCGCAGACGTCGCAGTTGGCAGCCACGGTGTCTCCTGAATGTCGTGCACGTCTGTGCAGAACGACAGCACGACGTGATGATGGTCTTGATGGTCGAGGGACGCCCGGACGCCTCGGAGCGAGCAACGCTTCGCGGCCTACCAGGCAACTTCGACAGAGTACCCGATGGCGGGCCGGGCCCTCAAACCGTACGGGCCGGGTGGTGCGTCACACCGGGGTCGTCGGGCGTGGCGGCGGGCCTGTGGATGCTCGCACGCGGGCCGCCGCGGCCCTGGGTACGGTGGGACCCGTCCGGGCGCCCGGACGTTCCCGCGCCATCTCCAGGAGGGCAGAGCGTGACCGAGGTCGACAGCGGCAGGGCGGCCGGCCCGTCCCCCGCGCAGGTCCGTCTCGAGGACCCCGCGGTGGTGCGGGCGTGGGCCGCAGGGGCGTCAGCTGCCCTGCAGCGGGAGCGCGCCGCCATCGACCGGGTCAACGTCTTCCCCGTTGCCGACGCCGACACCGGGACGAACCTGTCCCTGACCCTCCGCGAGGGCGAGCTCGCGGTCCGGGCGGCCCCGGAGCAGGCCACGGGCGCGCAGCTCCTCGCGACGCTCGCGCGCGCGGCGGTGCTCGGCGCGCGCGGCAACTCCGGCGTGATCCTCAGCGAGTGGCTGCGCGGCCTCGCGGTCGCCGCCCGTCGCGGCGGCACGGCAGCCGACCTGCTCGGCCGGGCGGCGGCCTCCGCGCGCTCGGCCGTCGAGCGGCCCGCCGAGGGCACCATCCTCACGGCGGCCGATGCCGCGGCGGCCGCCGCCCGCACCGCGCCGGACGACGGGACGCTGCCGACCGTGACCGCGGCGGCCGACGCGGCACGGGACGCCGCGCGCGCCAGCCGGGACGAGCTCGACGCCCTGCGCAGCGCCGGTGTGCCCGACGCCGGCGCGCTCGGGCTGGTGCTGGTCCTCGACGCCCTCGTCGCCGCCGTGCGGGACGCGACGGGCGGGATGTCAGTGGTGCGCGGCACCATGGACGCCGTGACCCTGGACCAGCTCCTCGACCCCGCCGCGCCGGCCCCCGTCGTCCCCGTGGCGGAGCCCGGCGGCGCGCCCGCGAGCGGGTCGGCGAGCGCGTCGGGAGGCAGCGGGTCGCTGGAGCTCATGTTCGTGCTGACCGGCCCCGGCGGCGACGCGGCGGACCCGGTCGCCGCCGGACTGCGCGCGGAGCTGGCCGAGGTGGGCGACTCGGTGGTCGTGGTCGGCGGGGACGCGGGCGCAGGGGCGGCCGTCTGGCAGGGCCACGTGCACACCGACCGGATCGACGAGGCCCTCGCCGTCGCGGCGGCCGCCGCGCGCACGGGATCGCTGTCCCAGGTGCACGTGCGGCACCTCGAGGCGGCGGGTCAGCACGAGTGGGGCGTCGTCGCCGCGACGGGCGCGCCCGCGCTCGCCGCCGAGCTCGCCCGGGCGGGCGCCGTCGTGCTGCTCACGGGCGGCGTCCCCGCGACGGTGGATCCCCTGACGGCCGACGACGTCGCGCGCGCCGCCGCGTCGACCGGCGCGCGCCGCGTGCTCGTCCTCGGCGACGAGGCGGCGTCGCTGGCCGCCGACCCCGCCGTCGCCGTGGCCGCGCCGACCGACGTGCACGCCGTCGTCGCGCTCGCGGCCCTCGGCACCGTGGTCCCGCTCGGCGGCACGCCCGCGGACGCCGAGCCGCCGGACGCGCGCGCCGTCGTCGCCGAGGCGCTCGCCGCGCTCACGGTCGTGGGGACGGACGCGGGGTCGGCCGCGGACGCCCTGCGCGGCGCGTGCGACGGCGCGACCACCGTCGTCACGGCGCTCCTCGGCGCGGACGTCCCGCCGGACCTGACCGCGACGCTCGGCGCCGTGCTCGCCGCGCACGCCCCGGAGGCCGAGCTCGTCGCGCTGCCGACGGGCCTGCCGGGGGACGAGGTGCACCTCGGCGTCGAGCGGGTCGCCGAGGAGGGCACCGCATGACCGCACGCACGGACGAGCGCCTCGAGCGCACCTTCGACAAGCGGACGGCGACCGCCCTCGGCAAGCTCGGCCTGCGCACGGTCGGCGACCTGCTGGGCCACTACCCGCGCCGCTACGCCGACCCGGGCGCGCTCGAGGACATCGCGGCGCTGCAGGTCGGCGAGCACGTGACGATCCTCGCCCGCGTCGAGCAGGCGACCGTGCGCCCCATGCGCAACCGCAAGGGCGCGCTCATGGAGGTCGTCGTCACGGACGGCAGCAGCAGGCTGTCGCTCACGTTCTTCGGCAAGCACCGCGGCTCGCTCTACAACCACGAGAAGCGTCTCGTCCCGGGCGCCAAGGGGCTGTTCACGGGCACGGTCGGCCTGTACAGGGGCACCCGGCAGCTCACCCACCCGGACTTCACGCTCATGGGGGAGGAGTCGGACCTCGACAGCGACGAGGCCCTGCTCGAGCACGCCACCAAACCCATCCCCATCTACCCGGCGGCCGCCGGCATCCCGAGCTGGAAGATCCAGGCCGCCCTGCGCGTCGTGCTCGACACCCTGACGGACGACGACGTGCCCGACCCCGTGCCCGAGGAGGTGCTGCGCCGCCAGGGCCTGCCCGGCCGCGCCGCCGCCCTGCGCAGCCTGCACCGGCCCGCCACGATGGAGGAGGCCTACCGGGCCCGCCACCGCATGCGGTTCGAGGAGGCGTTCGTGCTGCAGGCCGCGCTCGCCCAGCGCCGGGCCCGCACGGCCGCGGAGGACGCGACGGCCCGCCCGCCGCTGCCGCCCGGCACGACCGGCCTCCTCGCCGACTTCGACGCGGCGCTGCCGTTCACGCTCACCGCCGGGCAGCGGGCAGTGGGCGAGGAGATCGCGGCAGAGCTCGCCGCGCCCCGCCCCATGCACCGCCTCCTGCAGGGCGAGGTCGGCAGCGGCAAGACCGTGGTCGCCCTGCGCGCCATGCTCCAGGTGGTGGACGCCGGCGGGCAGGCCGCGCTGCTGGCCCCCACGGAGGTGCTCGCCGCCCAGCACGCCAGGACCCTGCGCGCCCTGCTCGGCCCGCTCGCCGAGGGCGGCACGCTCTTCGGCTCCGAGCGCAGCGGCGCGAGCACCCGCGTCGCGCTGCTCACCGGCTCCCTCGGCGCCAAGGCCCGCAAGGAGGCCCTGCTGCAGGCCGCGAGCGGCGAGGCGGGCATCGTCGTCGGCACGCACGCGCTGCTGTCGGACCAGGTGCAGTTCGCCGACCTGGGCCTCGTCGTCGTCGACGAGCAGCACCGGTTCGGCGTCGAGCAGCGGGACGCGCTGCGCGCCAAGGGGCGCGTCGCGCCGCACCTGCTCGTCATGACCGCGACCCCCATCCCGCGCACCGTCGCCATGACCGTCTTCGGCGACCTCGAGACGTCGTCCCTCA
Source organism: Promicromonospora sp. (assembly GCA_036010205.1). Taxonomy (GTDB): domain Bacteria; phylum Actinomycetota; class Actinomycetes; order Actinomycetales; family Cellulomonadaceae; genus Promicromonospora. The sequence goes on from DATGOB010000030.1 coordinate 24,428, forward strand.
CCGAGGTGCCCGCAGGGCGTGCGGGCATCACCACCGTCGCGGTGCCGGCGGGCAACGTGCGCTGGACCGACCGCACCTGGGCGCGCGTCCGCGAGGAGGTCGACGCCGGGCGCCGCGCCTACGTCGTCTGCGCGCGGATCCACCCTGACACCCCGGCCGACGAGCCCGCGACCGGCTCCCGTCGCGGGGCCGCGGACTTCGACGACGTGCCCGAGTTCCTCGACCTCGCCGACGGTGCCGCAGGTGGCCCGGCCGCCGAGCGCACGCCGCTGCGCGCGGTGCTCGAGGTCGTCGAGGAGCTGCGCGCCCGCCCCGAGCTCCAGGGCGTCGAGGTCGGTGTGCTGCACGGGCAGATGCCGCCCGACCAGAAGGACGCCGCGATGGCCCGGTTCGCCTCCGGCGAGGCGCCGGTGCTCGTGTCGACCACCGTGGTCGAGGTCGGCGTCGACGTGCCGGAGGCCACCGCCATGGTGATCTTCGACGCCGACCGGTTCGGCATCTCCCAGCTCCACCAGCTCCGCGGGCGCGTGGGCCGCGGCACCGACCCGGGCCTGTGCCTCCTCGTCTCCGACGCCGAGCCCGGCACGCCCGCGTTCGCGCGTCTCGAGGCGATGACCCGCACCACGGACGGGTTCGAGCTCGCCAACCTCGACCTCGAGCTGCGCAGCGAGGGCGACGTGCTCGGCGCCGCCCAGTCCGGCCGCGCCAGCTCCCTGCGCCTCCTGCGCGTCGTCAAGGACGCCGGGATCATCGAGGAGGCGCGCACCGCCGCCGCCGACGTCGTGCGTGCTTCGCCCGACCTCGCCGAGTTCCCCGAGCTCGCCGCCGCCATCCGGGCCCAGCTCGACGAGGACCAGGAGGAGTTCCTGGAACGCGCGTGAGGAAGGGGTGGTAGGCATGACCCGGCCCTGACGCCCGCCCGACCCGGCCGATAGAGTCCCCGCGATGACGGCCGACGCGAGGCATGCGATCCACAGCGGAAGACCCGCGAAGACCGCATGGGAGCGCGGCCGCATCCTGGCGTTCGGCTCGCTCGTCGCCGCCGCCCTCCTGCTCGGTCACGAGTACCTGCCCACCGGTGGGGCAACCTCGGCAGCGTCGTCCAGACGTTCCTGCCCTGGCTCGGGCTGGCCGTGCCCCTCGGCATCCTCGGCGCGCTCGTGCGCCGCTCGGCGCTCGCCGTGCTGATCGTGCTGGTGCCCCTCGCCGCGTGGATCTGGGTCTTCCTGCCGCAGCTGCGTCCCGCCCCTCCTGCTGCCGAGCCCGCCGACCTCGTCGTCGTGCAGCACAACGTGAGCGACACCAACACCGACGTCGCTGGCACCGTCGAGGTCCTGCTCGCCGCCCACCCCGACGTCGTGACGCTCACCGAGGTGACCGACGCGACCGAGCAGGAGTACGCGAGCGCACTCGGCGCGGAGCTGCCGCACCACTCGACGCAGGGCACGGTCGGCGTGTGGTCGCGCTACCCCCTCGAGGAGGCCGCCGCCGTCGACGTCCGGCCGGCGGGCGCCGACGCCACGTGGGACCGGTGCCTGCGCGTCGTGGTCCGGCACGACGAGGCCCCGATCACGCTGTTCGTCGCGCACCTGCCGTCGGTCCGCGTCGGCAGCGGCGGGTTCGAGACGGGGCAGCGCGACGGCAGCGCCCTGCTGCTCGCGGACGCCGTCGCCGCGGAGCAGAACGAGACGGTGCTCGTGGCGGGTGACCTCAACGCCGTCCTCGCCGACGAGGCGGTCGCCCCGCTGACCCGCCTCGCCACCGCCGAGACCCGCGGCTTCCCGTTCAGCTACCCGGCCGCGTTCCCGGTCGTCCAGATCGACCACGTCCTGGCCCGCGGCGCCGAGGTGACGACCACCCGCCCCCTCCCGCGCACCCCGAGCGACCACCTCCCGGTCGCGACCCACGTCACCCTCCGCTGAGTGCGGGATGTTCGCCCTCTTTCGTGTGCCAGAAGGGCGAAGATCCCGCACTCGACGAGGGGGGTTAGGGTCGGGGGCGTGAGCAGGATCGTTGCGGGGTCGGTCGGCGGGCGGTCGATCGCGGTACCCGCCAAGGGCACCCGGCCGACCAGCGACCGCGTGCGGGAGGCGATCTTCTCCCGCCTCGAGCACCTCGGCGTGCTCGACGGCGCGCGCGTGCTCGACCTCTACGCCGGCTCCGGCGCGCTCGGCCTCGAGGCCGCGAGCCGCGGGGCCGCCGTCGTCACGCTCGTCGACAGCGCCCGAGCCGCCACCGACGTCGCCCGCCGCAACGCCACCACGCTGGGGCTCACCGGCGTCCGCGTCGTCACGGCGACCGCGGAGCGGCACGCCGCAGGGCTCGGCCCCGCAGGGCTCGACCTCGTCTTCCTCGACCCGCCCTACGACCTCGCCGAGGAGGCGCTCGCCGCCGTCCTGGGGCACCTGGCCGCGCCGGGCGTCCTGGCCGACGGCGCCGTCGTCGTGGTCGAGCGCTCGACCCGCACGCCCGAGCCGTCCTGGCCCGCCGGGATGGAGCGCTTCGCACGCAAGGACTACGGCGAGACCGCGGTGTACTACGCGGAGCCGACCGCGGACGACCCCGACGCGTCCGATAGCGTGAGCGCGTGACCACCGCCGTCTGCCCCGGGTCCTTCGACCCCGTCACCCTCGGCCACCTCGACGTCGTGCGGCGCGCCGCCGCCCTGTTCGACGACGTCGTCGTCGGCGTCGCGAAGAACCCCGGCAAGTCCGGGCTGCTCGACCTCGACACGCGCGCGGAGCTCGTCCGTGCCGCGGTGCGCGACGCGGGCCTCGACCGCGTGCGGGTGGCGGTCGTGCCGGGCCTGCTCGTCGACTTCTGCCGCGAGATCGGGGCCGCCGCGGTCGTCAAGGGCCTGCGCGGCGGCGCGGACTTCGACGCCGAGCAGCCGATGGCGCTGATGAACCGGCACCTGTCGGGCGTCGAGACGATCTTCCTGCCGGGTGACCAGCGGTATGCGCACGTGGCGTCGTCGCTCGTCAAGGACATCGTGCGGCACGGCGGCCCGGTCGACGACCTCGTGCCCGCCGGGGTGCCGGAGGCGCTCAGGGCCGCGCTGGGGCGGTAGAGCGCGCCGGTGAGCCCCGTCACGGCTCGCGGGCGCGCGTGACCCCCTCGGCATGTCGTAGGATGGGGCTTTGGTCCCGGCGTGCGATCACCAGCGTGCGATCAGCGCGTGCCGACCACCCCCTTACCCCGTCCTCACGGACCCCTGTCTTCCTCGGAGCCTGTCATTTCCCGCGAACCGAACTCGCCGCTCGTGCTCGACACGCACGAGCTGTCTCGGCGTCCCGGAACGTCGCGGACGCACACCGCGACCGTGCAGGCGCCCGCCGACCTCGGGACGGCCGTCATCGGCATCCCCGAGGGCTCGGACCTGGAGCTGGACCTCCGGCTCGAGGCCGTGATGGAGGGCGTGCTGGTCTCCGGCACCGTCCGCGGCACGGTCCAGGGGGAGTGCAGCCGCTGCCTCGACCCGATCTCGTACGAGACGGTCGTCGACGTCACCGAGCTGTTCGCGTACCCCGAGAAGGCCGCCGCGTCGGCCGAGGCGGGGGACGAGGAGGTCCAGGACGAGGAGTCGGTCCTGGAGGACGACATGGCCGACCTGGAGCCTCCGCTTCGGGATTCGGTCGTGACTGCACTACCATTTCAACCGCTGTGCCGGGAGGACTGCCCGGGCCTGTGCTCCGAGTGCGGAGCGCGCCTGGCGGACGACCCCGGTCATCACCATGACGTAGTCGACCCGCGTTGGTCGGCGCTGCAGAGCATGCTCGAATCTCCGAGCGTGTCGGACGAGACGAAAGAGAGCTAGCCGTGGCTGTTCCGAAGCGCAAGATGTCGCGCAGCAACACCCGTGCGCGTCGCTCGCAGTGGAAGACCACCGCAGCGACCCTCACCACCTGCCCGCAGTGCCAGGGCAACAAGCTGCCGCACACGGCGTGCCCGACGTGCGGGACCTACAAGGGTCGCACCTACCGCGACGCCGTGAAGACCGTTCACGCGGGCTGACGTGGCCAAGGGCGGGACGTCGCCGGCGAGGCCGGAACCTACCGCGCTGCTCGAGAAGCTCGGGGTCCATCTGGACCCCGAGCTTCTTGTGCTGGCACTGACGCACCGGTCGTTCGCGCACGAGGCCGGCGGCATCCCCACGAACGAGCGCCTGGAGTTCCTGGGCGACACCGTGCTGGGGCTGGTGGTCACCGAGGCGCTGTACCGGCGTCACCCCGACCTGTCCGAGGGCGACCTGGCGCGCATGCGCGCCGCGACGGTCTCGCAGCGTGCGCTCGCTGCCGTCGCGCGCACGCTCGGCCTGGGCAAGTACCTGCTGCTCGGCAAGGGTGAGATCCGCACGCGCGGGTTCGACAAGGACTCGATCCTGTCCGACACGGTCGAGGCCCTCATCGGTGCGACCTACCTGTCGCACGGCCTCGAGGTCTCGCGCGCGCTGGTGCACCGCCTCGTCGACGACACGCTCGACGTCGCGGCGGGCCTGGGCGCGGGCCTCGACTGGAAGACGTCGCTCCAGGAGGCTGCCGCCGAGCGCGGGCTCGGCGCGCCCGAGTACCTCGCGACGTTCGAGGGGCCCGAGCACGCCCGCGTCTTCCACTCGACGGTGCGCATCGACGGCGTCACCTACGGGTCCGGCTCGGGGTCGGCGAAGAAGCACGCCGAGCAGGGCGCCGCGGAGGAGACCTACCGGGCGCTGCTCGAGAAGTTCCCCCTGCCGGACGCCGCCGCGGCCGCGGGCGACAAGGCGGGCAAGCCCGCCGGTGCCTGAGCTCCCCGAGGTCGAGACCGTCCGTGACGGCCTCGACCGCCTGGTGGTCGGCGCCGTCGTGCGCGACGTCGAGGTGTTCCGCGACTACAGCGTGCGCAGGCACGACGGCGGTCCCGGGTCCTTCCGCGACCAGCTCGTCGGCCGGCGGCTGTCGGCAGCGGTCCGACGCGGCAAGTTCCTCTGGCTGCCGCTGGGGTCCGGGGTCGACGACGACGCCCCGGCCGCTGCGCTCCTCGCGCACCTCGGCATGTCCGGCCAGCTCCTCGTCCGCGGCGCCGGCGTCGCACCCGGCCGCGACGGTGCCGCACCCGACGACGAGTGGCGGCACCCGCACCTGCGCGTCCGCCTGCACCTGGCCGGTGCGCCGTCGGGCGCGCGCTACCTCGACTTCGTCGACCAGCGCACGTTCGGCCACCTCAGCGTCCAGGACCTGGTGCCCGACGGCGACACCACCGCCCCGCCCGGCGCCCCCGCCGGGTACGGATCCGATTTGCCCGTGCTGCCCGCGCCCGTGGCGCACATCGCGCGCGACCTGCTGGACCCGAGCCTCGACCTCGACGCCCTGGTACGCCGGGTGCGGCGTCGCCGCACGCAGATCAAGCGTGCGCTGCTCGACCAGACGGTCGTCTCCGGCGTCGGCAACATCTACGCCGACGAGGCCCTGTGGCGCGCGCAGGTGCACTGGGGCCGCCCGACCGACCGGCTCCCGGCCGCCCAGGTGCGCCGGGTGCTCGAGTCCGCGGCCGCCGTGATGCGCGAGGCGCTGGCGCAGGGCGGCACGAGCTTCGACGACCTGTACGTGAACGTCAACGGGCAGTCGGGCTACTTCGAGCGGTCGCTGGCCGTGTACGGGCGGGAGAACGAGCCGTGCCGCCGGTGCGGCACCCTGGTGCGGCGCGACGCGTTCATGAACCGCTCGTCGTTCAGCTGCCCGGTCTGCCAGCCCCGCCCGCGGGGCCTGCGGTAGCGGCTCAGCGCGCGACGACGTTCCGCGGCGTCTCGCCCGCCCGCCACCGCGTGAGCTGGTCGGCGAGGAACGCGGCCGCCCGCCGCGGCCGCCCGCCGGCGACGTGCGGCGTGATGATCAGGTTCGGCACGTCCCACAGCGGCGAGTCGGCGGGCAGCGGCTCGGTCTCCGTGACGTCGACGGCGGCACCGGCGATCCGCCCGGAGCGCAGGGCCTCCTCGAGCGCCACCTCGTCGACCGTCGCGCCGCGTCCGACGTTCACGAACCGGGCGGACGACGGCAGCAGGCCCAGGCGCCGGGCGTCGAGGATGTGGCGCGTGCTCGGCAGCGCAGGCAGCAGCGAGACGAGCAGGTCGGTGCGCGCGAGCTGCTGGTCGAGCTGGTCGGCACCCACCACGGGGTAGCCGGCCCGCTCGCCCGCGCGGGACGCGACGCCGGTCACCTCGGCGCCGAGCGCGGTCAGCAGGGGTGCGAGCCGCAGCGCGATCGAGCCGAAGCCCCAGATCGTCACGCGCGCACCGTCGAGCGTGTACTCCTGGTCGGTGGCCGGGTCGGCCTGGGCGAGCGCGATCTCCTTGGCCCACCGGTGCTCGCGCTGCGCGGCGAGCGAGACGTCGATGCGGCGCACCGTGGCGAGGACGAGGGCGAGGGCGTGCTCGGCGACGGTGTCGTCGTGCAGCGACTGGCCCGAGGAGATGACGACGTCGGGCCCGAACCCGGCCTTGAGCGCGACGTCCGGCCCGGCGGACAGCGTCTGCACCCAGCGTACGTTCGTCAGCCGGCGCGCGGCGTCGGCCACGATCTGGGGCGGGCTGGCCCACGTGACCAGCACGTCGGCGTCGACGTGCTCCTGCGGGACCGGCTCGTTCATGGCGTAGGCGACGACGGTGTCGGGGCCGCCGGGGCCGAAGCCGGCCCCGCCGTCGGGGAGCCGGGACGGGAAGTCGAGGTCGAACGGGACGTCCGGTACGAGGATCTTCACGTCGGGGACGTTACCGGACGGCCCCGGGACGCAGAGCGCCCGCCCGGCCTGCGGGCCGGGCGGGCGCTGTGCGGCGGACGGGTCAGCCGGTCACGCGGATGAACACCGCGTTCGTCTGCCACATCTCGGTGTAGTGCACCGGCACGCCCTGCTGCTGGGCCTCGACGACCATGCCGTCACCCGCGTAGAGGGAGACGTGCCCGGGCGTCCAGACGATGTCGCCCGGGCGGGCGTCGGCGGCGGAGACCTGGTAGCCGACGCTCGACATCGCGCTGGAGCTGTGCGGCAGGCTGACGCCGAGCCGGCCGTAGACGTAGGAGACCAGGCCGGAGCAGTCGAAGCCGCTGGGGGAGGCCCCGCCCCACACGTAGGGCACGCCGACGAACTCGAGCGCCAGGTTGACGGCCTGCTGGCCCAGGTCGGCCGAGCTCTCCGCGGCTGCGGCCGCCGCGGCCTCGGCTTCGGCGGCTGCTGCGGCCTCGGCGGCCGCTGCCGCCTCCGCTGCGGCCTTGGCCTCGGCCTCGGCCTTGCGCCGGGCCTCCTCCTCGGCCTTGCGGCGAGCCTCTTCCTCCGCCTTGCGGCGCGCCTCGGCCTTGCCCTCCTCGGTCTCCTCGTAGGGGGTCACGGAGACCCGGCCGCTCTCGGCCCGGAAGTCGGCCTTCTGCGTGACCTTGACCCGGGTGACGAGGTTCTCGGCGAACCCGGCGCGCGTGGCCGAGTCGACGGTGTTGCTCACGGTGTTGCTCACCGTTGCGCTGACGGTGTTGCTGACCGGCGTGGCGTTCGCCAGCGTGGCCTGGGTGTGCGTCTCGGCGGGGGCGGTGTGCGCGGTCTGGGCGAAGACCGACGCCAGCATGCCGGACGTGACGACCGCGATGGCGCCGGTACGGGCGGCGCTCTCGGCTGCGGTCTGCGTGAGTGCGGTGAAGGGGGTGAGGGCCGGGCCGTCGGCGCGGTGCCTGGCCCGATAGCTGGGACGGTCTGCCTGGTCGTCCGCCCAGTCCCGGGTGCGGTCGGTGAGTACGGTCACCTGTGTTCTCCTCGGACGCCTGCGAGGTGAGCTGTCGGGTTCGGGTAGGAGAGCGATCACCCGGCCTCGTACGAGGCTTCACCCCAAGGACACTCACGTGCCCGCTTACCTGGTTCCCCCGCCCCTGTCACGTCTAGCTGCCAGGTCCGGTGACAGGGCTCGGCGTCCGGACCTGAGCCTCCCGCTGCTGGAAGGCGAGACCGACCGTACCCGCCTCTTCTGCAAATGTCACGATTAGGTCACATACCGTCTTGTGATGGAACTCTCTTGGAAAAGCCTTCCCTCCCGGCGGGCTGTCAGTGGCCCGTGTCACCATGTCCGCCATGGTCGATCCCGTCGCGCCCCAGCAGCTGAGCTCCCGCTACGACGCCGTCGTCGTGGGCGGGGGCCACAACGGCCTCACGGCCGCCGCGTACGCCGCCCGCGGCGGGCGCTCCGTCCTCGTGCTCGAGCGTGCCGACCACGTGGGCGGTGCCGCCGTCTCGGCCCGACCCTTCGCGGGCGTGGACGCGCGCCTGTCGCGCTACTCCTACCTGGTCTCCCTGCTGCCCCGCCGCGTGGTCGACGAGCTCGGCCTGCCGATCACGCTCCGGCGCCGGCGCTACGCGTCGTACACGCCCGTGGGCGACGGCGGCCTCCTCGTCGACACCCACGACGAGGCCGCGACGCGCGCCTCGTTCCGCCGCCTCACCGGCTCCGACGCAGACTTCGACGCCTGGAACCGCTTCTCCGCGACGACGGCGGAGATCGCCCGCCGTCTCGCGCCCACCCTCACGGAGCCGCTCCTGTCGCGGTCCGCGGTCCGCACTATGGTCGTCGACGGGGTCGGCGAGGACGCCTGGCGCGCCCTCTTCGAGGAGCCGCTGGGCGACCTGCTGCGCCGCACCTTCGGCGACGACGTCGTGCGCGGTGTCGTCGCCACCGACGGGCTGATCGGCACCTTCGCCGACCTGGACGAGCCGACCCTGCGGCAGAACCGCTGCTTCCTCTACCACGTCATCGGCAACGGCACCGGCGACTGGGACGTCCCGGTCGGCGGCATGGGGGCGGTGTCGGGCGCCCTGCGCGACGCGGCGCTGGCCGCGGGCGCCACGATCGTCACCTCGGCCGCGGTCACCGCCGTCGACCCCGGCGCCTCGGCCGTCGAAGTCACGTGGACGGACGCCGACGGCCGAGCCCGCGGCGTCACCGCGGGGCACGTGCTCGCCGGCTGCGCCCCGGCCGAGCTCGACCGGCTGCTCGCCGCCGCCGGCCGTGGCTCAGCCGCCGACCCGGGCGCCACGCCGCCCGAGGGCGCGCAGCTCAAGGTCAACATGCTGCTGCGGCGCCTGCCGCGGCTGCGGGACGACGTCGACCCCGTCGCGGCCTTCAGCGGCACGCTGCACGTCAACGAGTCGCTGTCCCAGCTCCAGGCCGCGCACGCGCAGGCCGCCGCAGGGCGCGTGCCGGACCTGCCGCCGAGCGAGATCTACTGCCACACCCTGTCCGACCGGTCGATCCTCGGCCCCGACCTGGCGGGCACCGACGCGCAGACCATCACGCTGTTCGGTCTGCACATGCCCGCGCGCCTCTTCCGCGCCGACCCGGAGGGCGCGCGCGAACGCGCGCTGGAGGCCACCCTCGCGTCCCTGGGCTCGGTGCTCGCCGAGCCGATCGAGGACGTGCTCGCCCGCGACGCCGACGGCGCGCCCTGCCTCGAGGTGCGCACCCCGGTCGACCTCGAGGGCGACGTCGGCCTGCCCGGCGGGCACATCTTCCACCGCGACCTGTCCTGGCCGTTCGCCGAGTCGGCCGACGACACCGGCCGCTGGGGCGTCGAGACCGAGCACCGCAGGGTGCTGCTCGCGGGCGCGGGCGCGCGCCGGGGCGGGGGAGTGAGCGGTATCCCCGGCCGCGCGGCCGCGATGGCGCTCCTCCAGGGGGAGGACTGACCGTGCCGACCCTCCTGGCGACCCGCCGCGCCGTCCCGGGCGACGCTCCCGCGATCGCTCCGCTGCTCGGCCAGCTCGGGTACCCCTCCACCCCGGACCAGGTCGCCGCGCGGTTCGCCCGGATCGCGGGCCGCGGGGACGACGCCGTGTGGGTCGCGGAGGACGAGACGGGCACCGTGGTCGGGCTCGCCACGGGGCACGTGCACCGGCCCCTCGAGCGGGACCTGCCCCTGGCACAGCTCACCGCCCTCGTGGTCGACGCGTCGCGTCGCGGCACCGGTGCCGGGCGGGCGCTCGTCGCCGTGTTCGAGGAGTGGGCTCGCGCGGCGGGGTGCGACCGCGTGACCGTCTCGTCGGCCTTCCGCCGCACGGGGGCGCACGCGTTCTACGAGCGGCTGGGGTACGGGCAGCGCTCGAAGAAGTTCGACAAGACCCTCGACGGGGAGCCGCCTCAGGACTCCTGAGCCGCCGCCCACGCGTAGCCGGGGTCGGTCGCGAGCAGCACGTCGTGCCGCCCGCGTGCGACGACGGCGGCCGTGCCGCCGGGCCGGTGACCGAGGACCAGCACCTCGTCGGCGACGTCGAGCGGCGTGAGCCGGTGCGTCGCCAGCAGGACGGCGCGGCCGGCGGCCCGCGCGTGCTCCGCCACCGCGCGGACGACGGCGTCCGCCGTCGCCCCGTCCAGGTGCTCGGCCGGCTCGTCCACGAGCAGCACCCGCGCGGGCGACAGCAGCGCCCGGGCCACCAGCAGCCGACGGCGCTCCCCGCCCGACACGGCCGCCGCGTCCGTGCCGACCACGGTGTCCAGGCCGTCGGGCAGTGCGGCGAGCCACGGGCCGAGCCCCACGGCGTCGAGCGCGGCGCGGGCCTCGTCCTCGGACACGTCGCCGCGCGCGACGCGCAGGTTCTCCAGGACGGTCGTGTCGAAGACGTGGCCGTCCTCGGCGACGAAGAGCGCGGAGCCGTCCGTACCCGAGACGCTCCCCGCGGCCGGGGACAGCAGGCCGGCCGCCGTCATGAGCAGGGTCGTCTTGCCCACGCCGGACGGCCCGGCCAGCGCGACGACCGCGCCCGGCCCCAGCGTGAGCGACACGCCGGCCACGACGGCCCGCCGTGTCCCGTCACCGCCGGGTCGGCCCGCCGCGACGTCGTGCAGACGGAGCAGAGGTGTCGAGGGTCCGGGCGTGCCTGCGGGCGGCTCGGACGCGGTCCGGGGTCCGGCGCCGTCCTGCCCGCCCGCGCTCTCGAGGCGCGCGCCCGTCGGGCCGGGGGCGGTCTCCGGCAGCAGCCCGACCAGCCGCCGGGCCGCTTCGCGCGACCGGTGGAGCTGGACCGCGGCGGCGGGGAGTGCCGCCGTCGCCTCGAACACGGCCAACGGGGTCAGCACCACCACCGCCAGCGCCTCGGGCGACAGCGTGCCCGCGAGCGAGGCGGGGAGGCCGAACGCCAGCGCCGCCAGCACCGCGAGGCCCTGCGCGAGCGAGCCCAGCCCGGCGGCGAGCCCCGACGTGCGCGCGCCGTCGTCGGCGGCGGCCGTCAGGCGCGCGTCCGCGGCCTCGAGGTCGCGGAGGCGGGCGTCGAACCGACCCGCGACGCGCAGCGGCGCCGACTCCTCGAGCAGCTCGAGCGCCACGGCCGTCACCTCGCCCCGGGCGGCCGCCCCGCGGGCCTCCGTCCGGGCCGCCGCGCGCGCGGCGAGCCACGGCGTCACGACCCCCGCGAGCACCAGGCACACCGCCAGCGCCGCCCCCGCCGCGGGCAGGAGCACGCCGAGCAGCACCACCGAGCCGACCGACGTCACCACCGCGACCCCGGCGGGCACGAGCGCGCGGACCACGACGTCGCCCACGTCGTCGACGTCCGTGCCGACGCGCGCCAGCAGCTCCCCGCGCCGCACGGTGACCGGACGGTCGTCCCCGGCGAGCCGCTCGTACAGGTTGGCGCGCAGCGCGGCCATCCCGCGGAGCGCGACGTCGTGCGAGGCGAGGCGCTCGCAGTAGCGCAGCACGCCCCGCCCGATGCCGAACGCGCGCACGGCCACCACCGCAACGGAGAGCGTGAGCACCGGCGGCATCTGCGACGCGCGCGCCACGAGCCAGGCCGCGACGGCGGCGAGCCCGATCGCGCAGGTCAGCGCCAGCACACCGAGCGTGATGGCTGCGGCCACGTTGCCCGGCCGCACCTCGAGCAGCGGCAGCACACGCCGCAGGGGGTCGCGCTGCGCGGGATTCGTCGTCGTTCCGCTCGCCGGCCCGGTCGTCACGGTGCTCATCGCGTCCTCTCACCGACGGCCGTGGGTCGGCCCCCCGGAAGGCCCTCCCGGACGCCGTCCGCCGGGTCCGCCGCCGCACGGACGTCGATCACCTGGTCCGCGAGGGCGAGCAGCGACGCGCGGTGTGCGACGACGAGCACGGTGCGGCCCGCGTCCCGCCACGCCCGGACGGTGTCCAGCACGGCCTCCTCGCCCCGGGCGTCGAGGTGCGCGGTCGGCTCGTCGAGGACGACCAGCGGCTTGTCCGCCGCGTCGTCCAGCAGCGCGGAGGTCAGCGCCACGCGCTGCCGCTGCCCCACGGACAGACCCACGCCGCCGAGCCCGATGCGGGTCTCCCACCCGTCGGGCAGCTCCGCGACGACGGCGTCCAGCCCCGTCCGGCGCGCGGCCGCCGCGAGACGCTCGTCGTCGGTGCGCGCGCGACCCGTGGCACCGTCGAGGACGACGTCGCGGAGGCGGCCCGGCGGGAGCGTCGGCCGCTGCGGGACCCAGGTCAGCGCCGACCACCAGGCGGCCAGGCCCTCGCGGCCGAGGTCGCCGAGACCACCGAGGTCCGCGGCGCCGGACACCAGAGCGACCCGGCCTTCGTCCGGCGTCAGCAGGCCCAGCACGGCGAGCACCGCCGTCGACTTGCCGGACCCGCTCGGCCCGCGCAGCGCGACGACCCGCCCCGTGCCCGGCTGCCCCGTGCCCAGCGGGATCCGCGCCGACAGCCCGGCGGGCGCCAGCACGCCGCGCCCGGGTGCCCGGACGGAGACGCGGTCGAGCACGAGCGTCGCGCCGGCCGGGGGCACGGACGCCCGGTTGCCGCTCGCCGGCACGACGCGCACGTGCGTGTCGCCCACCAGCGTGAACGCCCGGTCCACCGCAGCGATCCCGTCCACCGACGCGTGGAACTCGGCGCCCACCCGCCGCAGCGGCAGGTACACCTCGGGCGCCAGGACGAGCACGGCGAGGGCGGGCTGCAGCTCCATCGCGCCCTCGACGAGCCGCAGCCCGACGCCGACCGCGATGATCGCGACCGACAGCGTCGTGAGCAGCTCGAGCACCATCGACGACAGGAACGCGACCCGCAGCGTGCCCATGGTCGCGCCGCGCGACGCCTCGCCGAGCGCCCGCACGCGCGCGCCCGGCCCGGCCGCCCTGCCGAAGGCGCGCAACGTCGGCAGCCCGGCGACGAGGTCGAGCACCTGCGAGCCCAGTCGCTCGACGGTGGCGAGCCGACGCCGGGACGTCCCTGCCGTCAGCCGCCCGACGAGCACCATGAACAGCGGCACGAGCGGCAGCGTGCCGATCGCGATCACCGCCGACACCCAGTCCAGCCCGAGCACGACCACGACGAGCGCGGGCGTGACGAGCGCCGTGAGGACGAGCTGCGGGACGTACCGCACCAGGTACGGCTCGAGCGCGTCGAGCCCGCGCGTCGCCAGCGTGGCGACCTCGGCCTCCGGGCTCGCTCCGTGCCCGCCGTCGTGCCCCTGCGGGAGCGCGGCCCGGGGGCCGCGCGCCGCCCACGCGGACACCACCGCCTGCCGCAGCTCGGCGACCGTCCGGGTGGCGGCGCGCAGCGCGTAGCGTTCCTGCGCCCAGGACACCACGGCCCGCGCGACGACGACGAGCGCCAGCGCCGCGAACGACCGCACCGTCCCTGGCCCTGACACGCCGTGCCCCCTGATCGCCGGCGCGAGGAGTGCCGCGATGAGCAGCGCCTGCGCGACGATCAGCCCGGCGGCGGCCACGCCGAGCCCGACCGTGAGCGCGACGTACCGGCGCGCCGGTCGGACGTGGCGCAGCAGGCGCGGGTCGAGGGGGCGCACTAGAAGGCAGAGTCCTTGATCTTCTGCCAGGTGAGACCGGCCGGCGCGGGGATGTGGTCGACGCTCAGCCGCCGCCGGAACACCCAGTACGTCCACCCCTGGTAGGCGACGACGAGCGGCGTGAGCACCACGGCCACCCAGGTCATGACCGTGAGGGTGTAGGGGGTGGAGGCGGCCTCGGCGATGCTCAGCGATGGGCCGCCGTCGAGGCCGGGCATGACGTCGGGGAACATCGAGCCGAAGACGAGCACCACCGCGGCGACGATCGTCAGCGCCGACAGCCCGAAGGCCCACCCCTCGCGCCCGGCCTGGTTGGCGCGGAGGACGCCGAGGAGGGCGGCGACGGCGACGGCGACGACGGCCCACGTCCACGGCACGGAGTAGGCGACCTGCGCCCACAGCGCCCATCCGCCGGCGACCAGCAGCGCGGCGGTGCCGAGCGCTCCGGCGAACCGGCGGGCGCGGGCGCGGATCTCGCCGTCGGTCTTGAGCGCGACGAACACGGCGCCGTGCAGGAGGAACAGGACGAGCGTCGTCGCGCCGCCGAGCAGCGCGAACGGGTTGACCAGCGCCCAGAACCCGCCCACGTACTGGTGGGCCTCGTCGAGCCGCACGCCGCGCACGAGGTTCGCGAACGCCACGCCCCACAGGATCGCGGGGACCCACGAGCCCACCTGGATCGCGGCGTCGCAGCGCCGGGCCCACGCCGGGTCGGAGATCTTGCCGCGGTACTCGAACGCGACGCCGCGCACGATGAGCGCCACGAGGATGACGAGCAGCGGCAGGTAGAAGCCGGAGAACAGCGTCGCGTACCACTCGGGGAAGGCCGCGAAGGTGGCGCCGCCCGCGGTGAGCAGCCACACCTCGTTGCCGTCCCAGACCGGTCCGATGCTGTTGACCAGCACACGCCGCTCCTTCTCCCGGTGCGCCGCGTCCCCGCGGGGCAGCAGCGACATCAGCATGCCGACGCCGAAGTCGAACCCCTCGAGCACGAGGTAGCCGGTCCACAGGACCGCGATGAGGAGGAACCACACGAGGGCGAGATCCACGGTCATGTCCTTTGTCTGTCTCGGGTCTGTCTCGGGTCTGGCGGGGGCGAGCGGTCAGTAGGCGAACGACAGCGGCCGGTCGGTCTCGTCGGTCGCGTCCGACCGCGCCTCGGGCGACT
>DATGOB010000031.1:0-11331 GCA_036010205.1 Promicromonospora sp.
ACCGCCGTGGCGCTCGGCCTGGCGGGAGCGGTGGCCGTCGGCGTCGTGGCGGGCCTCTACCCGGCGGTGCGGGCCGCCCGGCTGCCGCCGACCGAGGCCCTGGCGACCGCGTGACCGAGGTCGGTGCCGCGCCGCCCCGACGGGGGTGGCGCGGCACCGGCGCGTCACGGCGCCGGAGCGGTGCCCCGGGTACGCCGGCCGAACCGCGGCAGCTCGAACATCCACGTCGCCCCCGCGCTCAGGAGCCAGGTGTGGAGCGTGAGGCACACACTGACGAGCAGGGCCGTGAGGACCACCGGGAGCAGGACGGCGAGCGCGAGCTGCGGCGCGGTGCCCAGCGCCGAGAACGGCCCCACGAGCGCCGCCGCGACGAGCGCCAGCAGCGGCATGTGCATCACGTAGATCGGCAGGGTCTGCTGCCCCAGCCGGGACAGCAGCGGCCCCACCCGGCGCAGCCGCTCGAGCCGCACCGCCCCCGCGACGCCCAGCGCCAGCGCGATCAGGCAGATCGCGGGCCAGACGCCGAGCGTGTACTTGGTGCCCGTCACGCGGATCGCGAGCATCAGCACCACGTAGACGCCCGCGACCACCACCAGGTGCCGCGTCGTCGCCGTGCGCGCCCACTTCTCGATCAGCGGCCGGAACCGCAGCCCGATGAGGAAGAAGACCAGGTTCTGGTAGAGCTGCCCGCGGTTGCCCGGCGCGGCCAGCAGCCCGGCGGACGCGATCGCGGAGAGCGCCCCCGCGGGCACGAGCACGGCCCACGCGGGCAGGTCGCGGGTCACCTTCGCGACGACGAAGTACAGGGCCAGCGCGAACAGGTACCAGAGGTTGGTCGGCGTGATGGTGATCTGCTCCAGCACGTCCAGCGCGCTGTGCGCGGCGAGCGTGTCGAAGTCCGGCACCATCGCGAGCACGGTCGTGTGCACCACGAACCACAGCAGGTACAGGTAGTAGAACTGCGCGATGCGGCTGCGGGCCACGACCGACCACGGGCGGCGGGTCGCGGACAGCGCGAACATGCCGGAGATCATGAAGAACACCGGCATGCGCAGCGGCAGCAGCATCTCGCCGAACGCGCCCCACAGGCCGGGCAGCGGCACCGGCAGGTGCCACTCGACCGCCAGGTACATCTTCATGACCACGTGCCACAGCACGACGAGGATGATGCAGACGCCCTTGGCGACGTCGGCCCACCCCTGGCGCGGCTTCGCCGGTGCGGCGGCCGTGGCCGGGGCGACGACGGGGATCGGGATCGTCTCGGCGGCGGGACCCGCCGCACCGCCGGGCGCCGTCACGGCAGGACGGCCGGGACAGGCCCCCGGGCCCGGGCTCGCGCGGTCTCGACGAAGATGTCCAGCAGCTCGGGGTAGTCGATACCGACCGCCCGCCACATCCGCGGCACCTGCGACATCGACGTGAGGCCGGGGATGGTGTTGACCTCGTTGATGGTCGGCACCACCTCGCCGTCCACCTCGGGCAGGAAGAAGTCGACGCGCAGGAGGCCCGCGCAGCCGAGCTCGCGGAACACCTCGAGCGCGACGGCGGAGAGCCGCTCGGTCAGGCGCGGGTCGAGGTCCTCGGGCACGACGAACTCGGTGATCCCCGCCTCGTACTTCGCCTCGTAGTCGAACCAGCCGTGCTCCTCGCCGACCTTGATCTCCAGCGGCGGGCTCGTCCGCAGGGTGCCGTCGGGCAGCTCCAGCACGCCCATGTCGATCTCGCGGCCCGTGACGGCGGCCTCGACGAGCACCTTGGTGTCGCTCTGGCGGGCGAGCGCGACGGCCGCGGGCAGCTGCGCCCAGTCGTCGACGCGCGTGACGCCGACGCTCGAGCCCCCGCGGGACGGCTTGACGAAGACGGGCAGCCCGAGCCGCTCCCTGTCCTGCGCCGAGAGCTCGTCGTCCGCGCCGTCCAGCACCGCGCCCGGCGCCACGGGGACGCCACGGGAGGCCAGGACGCGCTTGGTGAAGTCCTTGTCCATGCTGACAGCGCTCGCCAGCACCCCGCTGCCCATGTAGGGCACGCCCGCGAGCTCCAGCACGCTCTGCACCGTGCCGTCCTCGCCGTACGGGCCGTGCAGGATCGGCAGCACGACGTCGGCGTCCCGCATCGCCTCGAGGGCGCGCGCGAGCGTCTCCGCCACGCTGCCCGGCACGGCGGGCTCCGGGGTGAGGGCCACCAGCGTGCCCGGGTCCCCGTCCGACTCCTCGGTGACCGGTCCGACCAGCCAGTGACCCGCCTTGGTGATCCGGATCGGGACCACCTCGTAGCGGCTGCGATCGAGATGCTGGACCACGCTCGCGGCGGACTTGCACGAGACCTCGTGCTCGGTGTTGCGTCCGCCGAACAGCACGACGACACGGGTTCTCTTCGACATCACATTCTCAATCTCGGGTCATGTCCGGTCGTGCGGCCTGGCCTGGGTGCTCGCGCGCCACCAGGGCGCGGATCCTCGTCATCATGCCGCTCGACCGGACGTCCACGTGGTGCTCGGTTCACGGCTCACCGGAGAAAATACCCTAGACTCGGTCACTCTCGCTGACGTCTCGAGACGGGTGCCTGCTCCCCTTCTGATCACCGGGATGACCACTGATCGGACTGGAGCGTGAGCAGGAACCTCCGGAAGGGTGCCGCCGTGCAAGTACCGACTCCTCCTGCCCGGGCGACGGACATCTCCCGCCCGATGAGCGCCATGGCGGAGGCGGTCGTCGACCTGGACGCCATCGCGCACAACGCTCGCACGTTCGTCGAGCGGACCGGCTCCGGCGTCATGGCGATCGTCAAGGCGAACGGGTTCGGCCACGGTGCCACGCAGGCGGCCCGCGCGGCGCTCGCGGGCGGCGCGAGCTGGCTCGGGGTGTCGAGCCCCGCCGAGGCCCTCGCGCTGCGGGCCGACGGCGTCACCGCGCCCATCCTCATCTGGCTCTACCCGCCGGGGGAGACCTTCGAGAAGCTCCTCCTGGCCGGCATCGACGTCTCCGTCGCGAGCGTCGAGGCGCTCGACGCCGTCGCCGAGGCGGCGCGTGCCACGCTGCACGTCGCCAACGTGCACCTCAAGCTCGACACGGGCATGTCGCGGGGTGGCGCGCTCGTCGACGACTGGCCGCGCGTCTTCGAGCGCGCGGCCGAGCTGCACCGCGTCGGCGCCGTCCACGTGCGCGGCATCTGGTCGCACCTCGCCGGTGCCGAGGAGCCCGGGTTGAACGGCCTGGCCGAGCAGCTCGTCTCCTTCGACCAGGCCCGTGCGCAGGCCGCGCAGGTCGGCCTCGACCCCGAGATCGTGCACGTCGCCAACTCGGCCGCCGCGCTGCGCGTGCCGCACAGCCGGTTCGACCTGCAGCGCATCGGCATCGGGCTGTACGGCGTCGAGCCGGTGCCGGGCGCCACGCACGGGCTGCGCCCCGCCATGACGGTGCGCGCCCAGGTGCTCCTCACCAAGCGTGTGCCCGCAGGCACGGGTGTCGGGTACGGGCTCGACTACGTGACGGGCAAGGAGACCACCCTCGCCCTGGTCCCGCTCGGGTTCGCCGACGGCGTGCCCCGCCAGGCGGCCGGTGTCGCCGAGTTCCTGATCAACGGCGAGCGCCGCCCCGTCGCCGGCCGGGTCGCCATGGACCAGGTGGTCCTCGACGTCGGCGACCTGCCTGTGCACGCGGGCGACGTCGCCGTCATGTTCGGTCCCGGCGACCACGGCGAGCCGACCGTGCACGACTGGGCGCGGTGGGCCGGCACCAACACCAACGACATCCTCACGGGGATCGGAGCCCGCGTGCCTCGTCGGTACGAGTCCCAGCACGGGTCGGAGCAGTGACCCGGACCACCGGTGCGGCCGTCGGCGTGCTCGCCGTCGTGACCGCCTTCGTCGTCGAGCGGCACTACCTGCAGGTCGCCTGGGTGATCGACCTGCCCGTGCCGGTGCTGTGGTGGTGGGCGGGCGCCGTGCTCGGTGTGCTCGGCCTGCCGCTGCTGCTGACCGCCCTCGGCCGCGGGGTCGAGCAGCCGGCCATCGCGCGCTGGCGCTCGCTGCTGCTCGGCTGGGTGCTGCCGCTGCTGGTCGCGCACGTCGCGTGGCTGGGCGTGACGCTCGCGGTGCTGCGGCGGTTCAACTCCGGCTTCACCGGCATCCCCGCCCGTGGGCTGGCCGAGATCGTGCCCCTGGTGGTGCTCCCGCCGCCGGAGTACTCGCTGCTGTGGTCGCTCGCCCTGGCGCCCGTGGTCGCGCGGCTGACGTGGCGGCTGCCGTCGGGCGTGCTGATCCCCGCGCTGGCCGCGCTCACGCTGCTCACGCCCGCCGTGACGTACCTGGTCTTCCTCCTGGTGGGGCTCCGGCTGGGCTCGATGGCCGACCGGCTCGGCGAGAACGTCGGTTGGGGCACGCTGCTGCAGCGGGGTGCGGTCGCCCTCGTGGGCGCCGCCGTGCTCGGCGTGCCGCGCTTCCCCGACCACCTCGCCGTGGTCGTGGCGGGGCTCGCGGTGCTGCCGTTCGCCCTGACGCTCGTGGCGCGGTTCGGCGCCGGCCGGTTCGGCGACCGTGGCATCGGGCGTGTCGGCACGGCCGCCGTGGCGATCTACCTGCTGCACGTCCCCGTGCTCGCCCTGGCCGACCGGCTGCTGCTGGCCCGCCTCGGGCACGTGGGCACGACGTCGCAGTACGCCGTCGCGGTGCTCGAGCCCGTGCTGCTCGTCGCGCTCGTCGCCGTGGCGGGCGTGGTCGTGAACCTGCTGGTCGGCCTGGTGACCCGCCGTCTCGGACGGCGCGCGGGCCCGGCCCCCGAGCCGCAGGCACCCGTCTACGCGGAGGTGGACCGTTGAGCCCGCGCACCCGTCCCGTCACCGCGCTCGCCGCGGGCCTCGCGCTGCTCACCGTGGCGGGCTGCGCCGCGGGCGCGTCCGGCGACGGGCCGGTCGACCCGCCGGAGATCACGCTGACCTTCGCCGGTGACGTGCACTTCGAGGACCGCGTGGCCGAGCTGCTGGACGACCCGGCGACGACGTTCGGCCCGGTCGCCGCCGAGCTCGCCGACGGCGACCTGACGATGGTCAACCTCGAGACGCCGATCTCGACGCGCGGCCAGGCCGAGGACAAGCGGTACCTCTTCCGCGCGCCCGACGCCGCGGTGCCCGCCCTGACCGAGGCGGGCGTCGACGTCGTCAGCCTGGCCAACAACCACTCCATGGACTACGGGCGCGAGGCCCTGTTCGACACCGTGCGGACGGCCGAGGCGGGCGGCCTCGGCACGGTCGGCGTGGGGCAGGACGCCGACGAGGCGTTCACGGCCCTGCACCGCACCGTCCGGGGCGTCGACGTCGCGATCCTCGCGTTCAGCCAGGTGGACGACCTGGCCGACGAGTGGGCCGCGACCGAGGACCGGTCCGGCATGGCGATGGCGTTCGACACCGAGCGCGTGTACGCGGCGGTGCGCGAGGCGCGGGCGACGAGCGACCTCGTCGTCGTGCTGCCGCACTGGGGCGCGGAGAACGACGCGTGCCCGACCGGGCGCCAGCAGGACCTCGCGCGCGGCCTCGTCGAGGCGGGCGCCGACGTGATCGTCGGCGCGCACGCGCACGTGCTGCAGGGCGCGGGCTACCTCGACGGCGCGTACGTCGCGTACGGGCTGGGCAACTTCCTCTGGTACAGCTCGGGCCTGCACGAGCCGTACAGCGCCCGTGCGGGCGTGCTGCGCCTCACCGTCAGGGACCGCGAGGTGACCCGTTCCGAGTTCGTCCCCACCGTCACGAGCGACACCGGTCAGCCGCAGCCGCTGACCGGCTGGCAGGCCGACCTGGCTCGGCACAACCTCGACGGGCTCCGCGCCTGCACCGACCTCACGGAGGCACCATGACGTCCGCCCCGCACACCGGCACCACCCGTGTCGCGACCCTGCCCGCGCCGGACGGCGACGGCGAGATCGTGCTCCTGTCCGACGGTCGCGTGTCGGCGATCGAGGTCCAGGAGTCGGGCGAGCCGCTCGTCGCGCTCGACGCGTCGTTCGGGCCCGCGGGCGCCCTGGTGCGCGCCGAGGTGGCACGCCGCCTGCAGCACGCCCAGGAGCTGCTGCCCGACGGCCTGCGGCTCGAGGTCGTCGAGGGGCACAGGCACCCGGCCGACCAGCAGCGCATCATCGACACCTACGCCCGCGAGGTGCTCGCCGAGCACCCCGGTGTCGACGCCTCCGAGCTCGAGGTGCTCACCAGCCGGTTCGTGTCGCCGATCGCCGTCGCTCCGCACGTCGCGGGCGCCGCGACCGACCTCACCCTCGTGGACGAGAACGGCCCGCTCGACATGGGCACGCCCATCGACGCGACGCCCGAGCAGTCCGGCGGCCGGTGCTACTTCGGCTCGCCGGACATCACGCCCGAGGCCCGCGCGCTGCGCGAGGTGCTGGCCCACGCGCTGGGCGCCGCGGGGATGGTCAACTACCCGACCGAGTGGTGGCACTGGTCCTACGGCGACCGGTACTGGGCCCTCGTGACGGGTGCGCCCGCCGCGGTGTACGGGCCGGTCGAGGCGCCCTGAGAGGTCCGGGGCCCGTCAGGCGACCGGCCCCGGCAGCCTCCGGTCCAGGAAGTCGAGCATGAGCCGGGCGACCTCCTCGCCCGCGCTCTCGAGCAGGAAGTGCCCGCCGTCGAGCAGGTGGATCTCCGGCTCGTGCGCGTCGCGGGCGAACGCCGTGGCGCCGTCGGGGCCGAAGATCTCGTCGCCACGGCCCCACACCGCCAGCACGGGCACGCGGCTCTCCCGCAGGTATCGGTGCAGCTCCGGGTACAGGGGCGGGTTGGTCGCGTAGTCGGCGAACAGCGCGAGCTGCACCGCGTCGTTGCCCGGGCGGGAGACCCGGGCGTGGTCGTGGTGCCACACGTCCGGGCTGACCAGTGACGGGTCGGGCTCGCCGGTGAGGTACTGCCAGCGGATGGCCTCGAGGGTGAGCGCCTCGCGCACGCCGGCCTCCGTCTCGGGGGTC
This sequence comes from Promicromonospora sp., assembly GCA_036010205.1. Lineage (GTDB taxonomy): Bacteria > Actinomycetota > Actinomycetes > Actinomycetales > Cellulomonadaceae > Promicromonospora. Next base: position 6,966 of record DATGOB010000031.1, read on the forward strand.
TGCTCGCGCCAGTACGCGCGCACGGGCGCCCAGAAGCCCTCGACGAACCCCTCGTCGTAGCCGTTCCCGTTCTGCGTGACGACCGCGGTGACCGCCTCCGGGTCGCGCAGCGCGAGACGCCAGCCCACGGGTGCGCCGTAGTCCTGGACGTAGATGGCGTAGCGGAGGACGCCGAGCTGCGCGAGCAGGCCCTGCGTGAGGTCGGCGAGCGCGTCGAACGTGTAGTCGACCTCCTCGGCGGGCGGGGCGTCGGAGTACCCGAACCCCAGGTGGTCGGGCGCGACGACGCGGTACCGGCCCGCCAGGCGCGGGACGAGGTCCCGGAACATGTGCGAGCCGGCGGGGAAGCCGTGCAGCAGCACGACCACGGGCGCGTCGGCGGGGCCCGCCTCCCGGTAGAAGAGCCTGCGGCCCTCGACGGTGGCCCAGCGGTGGTGGACGGCGGTCATATCTCTAACCCTTCTCAGGCGGATTTGATGGTTAGAACAACAGCACGTCGTGGTGTAACCTGTCAAGTGACGTTTGGAGGTTAGGTATGACCGAGGAGACGTTCCTGCTGGACCTGCTCAACAGCACGCCCGTGGTCGACGGCGCGCCGCGCGACGAGCTCGACGCCGCATGGCTGCGCGCCCGCGGCGGGCGCGGCACGCCGGGGGAGCTCGCCGCCGTGGCCGCGGCGCGTGACGTGCTGCAGGGCCTCGTTCGCGGGTCGGCGGCACCGTCCGCGCTCGCGCCGCTGCTGGACGGCGTGCACCGCCGCGCCGTCGTCGGCGACGAGGGCGTGGCCTGGGAGCTCGAGGTGGCGGACGACCGCCGTCCGGCCGTGCGCGCCGTCCTCGCGTGGGACGCGGTGCGCCGCGAGAGCCCCGGACGGCTGCGTCCGTGCGCCAACACCGAGTGCGCGCGGTTCCTCGTCGATCACAGCAGGCCCAACCGGGCGCGCTGGTGCTCGATGGCGCTGTGCGGCAACCGCATGAAGGCGCGCAGGCACTACGAGCGCGTCCGGGCCGACGGCGCCCGCTGAGCCCCGGCGCTGTTCACGAGGGGAATGGGCTTCCGGCGGGGCGTAGGGGAGGATGTCGGCCGTGGACCCCGTCGCCGATGCCACCGACCTCATCGCGGACCGCTACCCCGACGCCCGCTGGGCGCTGCTGGCCGGCAGCGTGCTCGACCCGGGCGCCCGCACGCCCGGCTCCGACCTCGACATCGTGGTCTGCGTGCCCGACGGCGCCGTCGGCCACCGCGACGCGCTGCGCTGGCGCGGCTGGCCGGTCGAGCTGTTCGTCAACACCGAGGCGGGGCACCGCTGGTTCATCGCCAACGAGACCGCGCGCCGCAAGCCGACCCTCGCGCGCATGATCGCGACCGGCGTACCCGTGGCCGGTGCGGGCGACGTCGTCGCGGCGCTGCAGGCCGAGTGCCGAGCGCTCGTCGACGCGGGGCCGGGGCCGGCGTCCGAGGCGACGCTCGAGGACGTGCGCTACGGCGTCACCGACCTGCTCGACGACCTCGCGTACGCGCGCGACCTCGGCGAGGCTGACGTCGTCCGCTCGGTGCTCTGGGAGCGTGTGGGGCACCTCGCGCTCGCCGCCGCCGGGCGCTGGGACGGCGGCGGCAAGTGGCTGCTGCGCGAGCTGCGCGCCTGGGACCCCGGCTTCGCGGGCCGCTGGCTCGCCGCCCGGTACGACGACCAGGCGATGATCGACGTCGCGCGCGCGACCCTCGACGCCGCCGGCGGCCCCTTCTTCGAGGGGTACCTGCGGCAGGCGCCCGTCGTCGACGACGTGCCCGCCGCCGCCCCGCCCGTCGTCACCCGGCAGGCGGCCCGCGCGATCCTGCTCGACGCCGACGGGCGCCTCGTGCTCATCAAGCGCACCGTGCCCGGCCGCGCGCCCTACTGGGTGACGCCGGGCGGCACCGTCGAGCCCGGCGACGCCTCGGTCGAGGCCGCGCTGCACCGTGAGCTGCGCGAGGAGCTGGGCGCGACGGCGACCGTCGTGCGCCAGGTGTTCGTCACCTCGCAGCCCAAGGACGCGGGCGTGGCCGTCAGCCACTACTTCCTGGCGCGGCTCGACACGATGGACCTCGCGCTGCGCTCCGGCCCGGAGTTCGAGGAGCCGGTGCGGGGCACGTACGACGTCGAGCACGTCGACCTGCACGACGACGAGGCGCTGGCCGACGTCGACCTCGTCCCGCTTGCGCTCAAGGCCTTCGTCCGCGCCAACCGCCACGCCCTCCTCGCCCAGACCCCGCCGAGGTAGTCACAGGGCGAGGTAGTCATGTGGCGAGGTAGTCGTGACTACCTCGCCCTGTGACTACCTCGCCTGGTGACTACCTCGGCGGGCGGGCGGGGCGGGCTGCGGGGGGTGGTGCCGGCGTGGTTCGATGCGCGGATGAGCTCTCGCGTTCCCCTCGTCATCGCGGCCGGTCTGCTGGTCATGGCGGTCGTGTTCGGGTCGGTCGCCGGGGTGCTCGGCGTGCGCACCGCCGCCTTCCTCGCCGACGCCGGCCGGGTCGAGGGGGTGGTCGTCGGCCTCGACGAGGACGACGACGTCTACCGCGCCGAGGTCGCGTACGACGTCGAGGGACGCACCTTCGAGCTGACCGACCGCATGGCGACCAACCCGCCGCGGTACGACGTCGGCGAGCGCGTCACCGTGCTGTACGACCCGGCCGACCCCGGCGACGCGCGGCTCGACGCCCGGTTCGGGTACTGGCTCGAGACGATCTTCGGCGTCGTCGCGCTGGCGCTCGCCGTTGCCGGCGTCGCGGTCCTCGCCGTCGGGCTCAGGGCCAGGACGCGTGCCCGCCTCGCCACCGGCGGCGAGCGGGCGACGGGTGTGGTCACGGAGGTCCGGACGTCCGGCACCGTGACTCTGAACGGCAGGCCGCGCACGCTCACGACGGTCCGCTGGCGGCACCCGTTCGCGGGCGAGCGGACGCTGACCGAGGTCACCTGGGGCGGCGGGCATGCCGTCGGCGACCAGGTGAACCTGCGGTACGACGCCGACCGGCCCGCCCGCGCGATCGTCGAGCCGCCGCGTGCCGAGTCGCCGCGCACCGACCCGCCCGCCTGAGCCGAGGCGTCACGGGCTCAGCCCTCGCGGGGCCCCAGCCCGCGCACCAGCGCGGTGAGCCCTGCGTCGAACTCGTGCTCGGGGCCCAGCGCGGCGACGGCGCGGACGGCCGCGGCGAGCTCGTCGGGGACGTCCGCCGCGCCGTCCGCCAGGAACGCGGCGCCCTGCGCCGCCTGTTCCTCGAGGACGGCGCCGATCGTGTACCGGCTGACGGCGATGAAGGCGAGCACGGCGGCCGGGCCGGTGAACCCCTGGCCCCGGAGGTGGGCGACCTGCGCGGCCGAGTTCGCGACGTCGGGCACGCGGGGGCCGGCCGAGGCGACGAGCCGCGCGCCGTCGCGCACGGCGAGCATCGCGCGCCGGAGGCTGCGGGCGTTGCGCACCAGGAACGCGTCCCAGCCCTCGCCGGGCTCCGGCAGCCGAGCGGTGTGCCCGCGGTCCAGCACCTCGGCCGCGACGGCGCCCAGCAGCTCGGCCTTGCTGCGGAAGTGGTGGTAGAGCGCAGGCTGCTGCACGCCGAGGCTGCGTGCCACCGCGTGGCTCGACAGGCCGTCCAGGCCGCGCTCGTCGAGCACCGCGAGGGCTGCCGCGACGATCGTCGGGTGGTCCAGTCCCGGGCGGTGGCGTGGCATGGGGCGACTCTAGCCAGGAGCCTCGACGTGAGGCATGCTTATCAGTGATAAGCAGACGGGCGAGGGGGCAGGGATGACGGAGACACGGGCCGGGGAACCGGCCAGGACGCGCCGACGCGAGCGGCACCGAGGCGCCGCCTGGACGCTCGTCGTCCTCACGCCGCTCGTCGCCGAGCTCGCGCTCGGTTCGACACCGGTGCGGATGGCCTGGCTCGTGCTGCTCTGGACGCCGGTCTACGGCGCGGGCGTGCTCCTGATCCGCGAGCTGGTCGCACGGCGCGGCAGGGGCTGTGCCGAGCATCCTCGTCCTGGCCGTGGCGTACGAGCTGGTCGAAGACGGCATCGGCCTGCAGGCGCTCACCAGCCCCCACCTGTACGACGCCGCCTCGTGGGGCGCGCGCGTGCTCGGGATCAACCTGCCCTACCTCGAGGCGAACCTCGTCTACCACGCGGTGTTCACGGTGTGCGTCCCGATCGCACTGACGAACCTCCTGTTCCCGGCTCACCGCGGCCGGCCGTATCTCGGGGTGCCCGGGATGGTCGTCACGGCTGTCGTCGCGGTGCTCGGCGTGGGGCTGCTGCGCACGGTGTCGCTGTCGGAGGACGCGGGCTACCAGGCGCCGGTCGCGTTCCAGGCGGGTGTGGCGGTGCTCGTGA
>DATGOB010000032.1:0-3801 GCA_036010205.1 Promicromonospora sp.
AGCCGGGCACGTCGGCGGACGCCGTGGTCGGCGCCGGGTCGAGCGGCCGGGCCAGGAAGAGGAGCTCCCGTACCGGACGCAGGCCCTGCGCCCGCGCGAACGCCCGGGCGGGCTCGAGGTCGCCGTGCGCCCAGACCCGCAGCTCCTTGCCGTGCTGACCAGGCTCGCCGGACCGCGCGGGCAGCGTCGCGTCGCGCTCGGCCGTACGCAGGAGCACCCGTCCGCGGCCGTTGCGCCGGTGCTCCGGGTGCACCACGAGCTCGGCGCTCGCCGTCGGGCCGGACCGGTCGATCTGCACGTAGCCGACGGCGCTGCCCGCCGGCGTGTGCGCCACGACGTGCGTGATCCACTCCGCGTCGGTGCCGAGGTTCAGCAAGGGCTGCTCCGAGAGCGGCGCGACGCCGTCGTGCGCCTCGGCCGCAGCGGCGAGGTCGCGGACGGCCTGCTGGGCCTCTGCGTCGAGCGGACCGATCTCGATGGGGGCGGCGATACGCATCTGCCTATCTTGCCCCTGGTCTCGCCTCTGGGGCCGGTGGCGTGCTGCCGGCCCGCCTGCGGACCGACCGGCGGACACGACAGGAAGATGACGGGAAGGGCCGCGTGTTCCCGATCTTTCGGCGTGTCGCGCGTCGGGCGTGTCGTCCGGCGAGGGCGGCCCCTCCCCGAGCGTGTTGCTCTCCGTGGACAAGGTCGACAGAGAGCAACACGTTCCAGACAGCGTCCCGCGTGCGGCGGTCGGCAGGCACGACGAGCAGACACGACGAGCAGACGACGGGTAGACACGGCAGGGCGGTGGCGACGTGTGCCGTCGCCACCGCCCTGACGTGCGATCGGGGTCGGTCAGTCCTCCGAGGAGGCCGACGGCGAGGCCAGGCCCGCGGTGATGAGCTCCATGACCGACGAGTCCGCGAGGGTCGTGGCGTCGCCGACCGCGCGGTTCTCCGCGACGTCGCGCAGCAGACGACGCATGATCTTGCCGGACCGCGTCTTCGGCAGCTCCGGCACCACGAGGATCCGCTTGGGCTTCGCGATCGGGCCGATCTCCTTGCCGACGTGGTCGCGCAGCTCCTTCTGGACCTCGGCCGAGCCCTCCGGGGTGCCCGCCCGGTCGGCGTGGTCGCCGCGCAGGATGACGAAAGCGACGACGGCCTGGCCGGTCGTGTCGTCCGCCGCACCCACGACGGCGGCCTCCGCGACGATCTCGTGCGACACCAGGGCCGACTCGATCTCGGTGGTGGACAGGCGGTGGCCCGAGACGTTCATGACGTCGTCGACCCGGCCCAGCAGCCAGATGTCGCCGTCCTCGTCCTTCTTGGCACCGTCGCCCGCGAAGTACAGGCCCTCGAAGCGCGACCAGTAGGTGTCCTTGTACCGCTCCAGGTCGCCCCAGATGCCGCGCAGCATCGACGGCCACGGCTCGGACAGCACGAGGTAGCCGCCGCCGCCGTCGGGCACCGGCTTGGCCTCGTCGTCGACGACGTCGGCCACGATGCCGGGCAGCGGGACCTGGGCCGAGCCGGGCTTGGCCGCGGTGACGCCGGGCAGCGGGCTGATCATGATGGCGCCCGTCTCGGTCTGCCACCACGTGTCGACGATGGGGGTGCGGTCGCCGCCGATGACGCGGCGGTACCACATCCACGCCTCGGGGTTGATGGGCTCGCCCACCGAGCCCAGCACTCGCAGCGACGAGAGGTCGAAGCCCCCGGGGATGTCGTCGCCCCACTTCATGCAGGTGCGGATCGCGGTCGGTGCCGTGTACAGGATCGACACCTTGTACTTCTCGACGAGCTCCCACCAGCGGCCGCGGTGCGGGGTGTCCGGCGTGCCCTCGTAGAGCACCTGGGTGGCACCGTTGACGAGCGGGCCGTAGACGACGTACGAGTGGCCGGTCACCCAGCCGACGTCGGCCGTGCACCAGTAGACGTCGGTCTCGGGCTTGAGGTCGAACACGTTCTTGTGGGTGTACGCGGCCTGCGTGAGGTAGCCGCCCGTGGTGTGCAGGATGCCCTTCGGCTTCCCCGTGGTCCCGCTGGTGTACAGGATGAACAGCGGGTGCTCCGACTCGACGGCGACGGGCTCGTGCTGGTCGGACGCCGCCTCCAGCGCCTCGTGCCACCAGACGTCGCGGCCCTCCACCCAGCCGACCTCCTGCTCCGTGCGGCGCACGACGAGCACCTTGCGCACGGTCGTCGCCGGCTCGCCGTCCTTCGGCGCGAGCGCCTCGTCGACCGCCGGCTTGAGGGCCGACGGCGCACCGCGCCGGAAGCCACCGTCCGCCGTGATGACCAGCGTGGCCTCGGCATCGGCGATGCGGCTGCGCAGCGCGTCGGCCGAGAAGCCGCCGAAGACGACGGAGTGCGGCGCGCCGATGCGGGCGCAGGCCAGCATGGCCACGACCGACTCGACCAGCATCGGCAGGTAGATGACCACGCGGTCACCGGTCTGCACGCCGAGCTCGGTCAAGGCGTTCGCCGCGCGCGACACCTCGCGCTGGAGGTCTGCGTAGGTGACCGTGCGGGTGTCGCCCGGCTCGCCCTCGAAGTGGATCGCCACGCGGTCGCCGAGCCCCGCCTCCACGTGCCGGTCGACGGCGTTGTACGCGGCGTTCAGCGTGCCGTCGGCGAACCAGCGCGCGACCGGGGCACCGCTCCAGTCCAGCGTCTCGGTGAACGGCGTCGTCCACGTCAGGAGGTCGTTCGCCTGCTCGGCCCAGAACGCCAGGCGGTCGGCCGACGCCTTCTCGTACAGGTCCGCCGTCGCGTTCGCCTGGGCGGCGAACTCCTCGCTCGGCGGGAAGCTCCGGGTCTCGTGCAGCAGGTTCTCGAGGCTGGGGCTCGACGTCGGGTTGGTGTCTGTCACGGTGCCCTCCGGTGCGCGTCGTCGTCGCGGTCGGCCAAGGCAGGTCTTGGGACTGCCTTGACGATGTCTCTGGTCGGTGAGTGTAGCCCCGCACGGTGACAGTCCTCACAACCCGGTGTCACGTCCTGAGACGCTGCTCACGGCCGCCTCCGGAGCGGGGTGACGAGCGGTTACGTTGGCGGGTGTGAGCCTCCTTCTCGAACCGATCACCCTCCGTGGCCTGACCCTGCCCAACCGCGCGTGGCTGGCGCCGATGTGCCAGTACTCGGCGCAGGACGGGATGCCCGGCGACTGGCACCTCGTCCACCTCGGTGCGCGTGCGACCGGCGGGTTCGGTCTCGTGATGACCGAGGCGACCGCCGTCGTGCCGGAGGGGCGGATCTCGCCCCAGGACACCGGCCTGTGGAACGACGCGCAGATCGAGGAATGGCGGCGGGCCGTCGACTTCGTGCACGCGCGCGGGGCGCGCATCGGCGTCCAGCTCGCGCACGCCGGGCGGAAGGCGTCCACGTTCCGCCCGTGGGCGGACGCGCGGGGGAGCGTCCCCGAGGCCGACGGCGGCTGGCCGACGCTCGCCCCGTCCGCCGAGGCGTTCCCCGGCTACGCGGTGCCGGCCGAGATGACGCCTGAGCAGGTCGCCGACGTGCCCGAGCAGTTCGCGGCCGCCGCCCGCCGCGCGCTCGAGGCGGGCTTCGACGTGGTCGAGGTGCACGCCGCGCACGGGTACCTGCTGCACCAGTTCCTCTCGCCACTGGCCAACTCCCGCACCGATGCCTACGGCGGCTCGGCCGACGGGCGCTCCCGGCTGGTCGAGGAGACGGTCGGCGCCGTGCGCGCCGCCTGGCCCGACGAGCGGCCGGTGCTGGTCCGCCTCTCGGCGACCGACTGGCGCGAGGACGGGCTGTCCGTCGACGACGTCGCGGCGGTGGCCGGGCGGCTCGG
>DATGOB010000033.1:0-36133 GCA_036010205.1 Promicromonospora sp.
CGGTCGGGTCGCGTGGGGCACGTGCACCTGCAGGTCGGCGACGTCGGCACCGCGCGCCGGTTCTACGTCGACGCCCTGGGCTTCGAGGCCACCTACGCGGACGTGCCCGGCGCGCTGTTCGCCTCCGCCGGCGGGTACCACCACCATGTCGCGATGAACACGTGGAACAGCGCGGGCGCCGGTCCCCGCGCGGCCGGGCTCGGGCTCGGCGACGTCGCGATCACGGTGCCCGGCCGCGCCGACCTCGACGCCCTCGCCGCCCGCCTGGGCGCGATCGGCCTGCCGTTCGCCGACGACGGCCGCTGCGTCACGGTCGACGACCCGTGGGGCACGCAGGTGACCGTGTCGGTGCCTGGCACGACCGTCGAGCAGCTGCTCGAGCGCCCGACGGCGTGACGCGTCTCAGCGCGTCGAGCTACCCGGCACGAGCTCGGTCGGCAGCGTCACCTTGGTGACCCCCGCCCCGCCACGCAGCTGCTCGAGCACGAGGGCGACCGCCTCGCGGCCCATGCGCGTCTCGTCCTGGCGCACGTGCGTGAACCGGTAGCGGGCCTGGTCGTAGAACGCGTCGGGGTGGTCGAAGCACACGATGCCGAGGTCGTCGGGCACGCTGCGCCCGGCCCGCCGTGCGGCCTCGCGCAGCAGCACCGCGATGTTGTACTCCGTCGCCACCACGCCCGTGAGCCCCGGGTTGGCGACGAGGAACCGCTCGAGCTCTGCGACGTCGTCGTCCGGACTGACGCCGCTGCCCGGCACCGTGGACCGCACGCGCCGGAACTGGTGCGCGGGGTCGAACGGCACGCGCCGGGTCGCGTGCGCCGCCACGACGCCGTCGAGCCGGTCCTGCACGGTCGAGACCGTGCTCGCCGCCGACACCAGCCCGATGCCCTCGTATCCCGAGGCGAACAGGACCTCCGCAGCCTGCCGGCCGGCCGACACGTTGTCGGAGCACACCGAGGACACGGGCACCCCGTCGAACACCCGGTCGAGGATCGCGACGGGGAACGACCGTGCGACGAGCTCGAGGACCGCGGGCGGCACGTACTGCGACGAGCTCGGCTCGAGGACGAGGCCCTGCACGCCGTCGGCGACCAGGGCGCGCACGAGGTCGTCCTCGGCCGCGCCGTCACCCAGGCTGCGCTTGACCACGAGGTTGACCGCTGTCCCCGACGCGTCGAGCAGCCCGGCCAGCACGCGGGTGCCGAACGTGTCGTCGAAGTCGGTGAGCACGCACCCCACGAGCGGCGCAGGCCCGGCCTGCTCCCCCGGCCCCGTCGTCGCCGTCGCGCTGACGACCACGGTGCCGAGCCGCGGCCGCCGCGTGATGTACCCGTCTGCGCGCAGCAGGTCCATCGCGCGCTTGAGCGTGATCGCGCTGACCCCGAGCTGCTTGGTCAGCTCGGCCTCCGGGGGCATCCGGTCGCCGACACCGTACGTGCCCGCGTGGATCTGCCCGCGCAGGCGCTCGTACACCTCGACGTACAGCGGTTGGCTCACGGATGCCCTCTCACCGGTGGATGACGTGCGGAGAATCTATCGCGCCGCCGCGCCCGTCACGCGGGGCGCGGCCTCGAGCGCGGCGCGCAGCTCGAGCGCCATGATCGCGCTGAGCTGGGTCGAGTAGTGCACGGGCGGCCGCGCGGGCTCGCGCCAGTCGTCGCCGGCGAGCAGGTGGTCGTCGCGGCGCCCGGTGCGCGCGAGCAGGTCGGTGCTCGTGCGGACGAACGCGAGCACCGGCGCGGCCTCCGGCGCGTCGTGGCCCAGGCGGTCGAGCAGCGTGCCGAGGTACCGGTAGAGCACGCCCTTGAACAGGCCCTCGTCTCCCCCGCCGCCCTCCTTGCCGACGACCCCGTCGGGCGCGAGCTCACGCAGCGCCGTCGTCGCGGTGCGCACCGCGCGGTCGACGAGGTCCTGCTCGGGGGCGACGGCGTCGAGCGCGACCGCGGCACCGACGTACAGGCCCTGGTTGTAGGTGAACCGCCACGGGGTGTCGACACGGCCGTCGCCCTCGCGGTTGACGCCGTCCTCGACGAACCCGTCCGGCCCGACGAGGGTGCGCGTGATCCAGTCGAAGGCCGCGCGTCCGTGCTCGAGGTACCGCGGCTGCGGGTCGTGGCCGTGCAGCCGCGCGGAGAGGATGACGAACGGCCCGTTGGCGGGCGTGTTCTTGTAGTACAGCTGCTGCTTGCGCCACGCGACGCTCGCCCCGAGCGTGTCGTTCCACCCGTGCTCGACGACGTGCTCCCAGATCGCGCGGGCGTCGTCCAGCGGCTCGGCGCGGCCCGTGGCGCGCGCCAGGCGCTCCAGCGCGAGGGCGTACCAGAGCATGTCGTCGAAGTAGTCGTTGAACAGCGAGCCCCCGTTGCGGGCGCGCAGGTTCGCGTCGGTCGTCTCGGCGAGCGCCAGCCACGCGGCGTCGCCGGTGCGGTGGTAGGCGTCCAGCCGGACGTCGATGACGTGAGCCAGCCACCAGTAGTTGAACGTCGAGTCGTCACCGGCCGGGTAGGTGTTGTGCAGCAGCTGCGGCTCGGGCGCGCCGAAGAAGTGGTCGAGGCTGCGCTGGGCCAGGTCGGCGGCCTCGGACCAGGGTCCGGGCGAGGGGGTCGCGTGGGTCATGGGTGGCGGGTGGTCCTCACGTGCGAAGGGAGACGTGCGAAGGGGGTGGGTCCGGTACCCGCCCGGGCCCCGAGGGGCGGTCGGGGCAGGCCGGGCGGGTACCGGGGTCTGCGGGCGGGGTGGCTACCCCGCGTTGTCGGCGAGGATGCGGTCGCCGAGGTCCTGGGCCTCCTGGAGCGCGGTGGCCGCGTCGGTCTCGCCCGCGAGGAACTTCTCGAGGGCGGGGATGAGCGCCTTGCCCTCGACGTCGGACGCGCCGGGGGTGCTGGACCGCACCTGGGCGTACTCCATCGTCTCGATGAACGCCCTGTAGCGGTGGTCGTCGGTGAAGTAGGGGTCGTTGGCGGCCTCGATGTTGGCGGGGATCCAGCCGGACGTCCTGGCGAACTCGACGCCGTTCTCGGGCCGGGTCGTCCACCACTTGATGAACTCCCAGGCGCCGTCGGCGTTCTTCGCCCCGGCGGGGATGACGAGGCCGAAGCCGCCCATGCCCGCGCCCTGGTCGCCGTCGGGCCCGACAGGCGGCTGGGTGATGCCGTAGCCGACCTCCGCCTCGTCGAGGGCGGTGAGCGCCCACGGGCCGTCGTACTTCATGGCGACGCTGCCCTCGGCGAACGCGTCGACGCCTTCGCCGAAACCGGGCTCGTAGACGCCGGCGTCCAGCAGGCTCTGCCAGAACTCGAGCACCTCGAGGCCCTCGGGGCTGTTGAACGCGGTGGCCGTGCCGTCGTCGGTGAACATCTGGCCGCCGGCCTGCCGCAACCAGATGTTGAACAGGCCCGGGTCGTCCAGGGCGAAGCCCGCGACCGTGAGCCTGCCGTCGCGCCGGGTCGTGGCCTCGGCCGCGGCCTTGAGCGAGTCCCAGTCGGTGGGCGGCTCGACCCCGGCCTCCTCGAGCAGCTCGGTGTTGTAGAACAGCGAGCGGTTGTCGACCAGGAGCGGCAGGCCCCAGGTCTGGTCGTCGACGACGAGCTCGCCCATGGCCTGGTCGTAGAACTGGCCGAGGTCGACGCCGTCGGCCTCGATGTACTCGTCGAGCGGGGTGAGGGCGTTCTTCGGCACGTACAGGGGGGTGTTGTAGCGGTCCCACAGGACGACGTCGGGCACGCTGCCGGACGCGAGCGCCGTGAGGAGCTTCTCCTCGACGAGCTCCTGACCCACGTACGTCACGTCGTACTCGTCCTGGGCCTCGTTGAAGGCGTCGGCCTGCTGCTGCAGCTGCTTGGCCTGCGCGCCGGACCAGGAGCCCCAGAAGGTCACCTCCTGCGGACCGTCACCGGACCCGCCGCCGTCCGACCCGCTTCCGCAGGCGCTCAGGGCCCCCGCGAGGACGGCCGCGGCGGCGAGCGCCCCGGTGATGCGTGCTGCACGCTTCATTGCTCTGCTCCTTTGCAGTGGTGACCTGCGCTCGTGGCGCAGGCGGTTCACTTGGTGCCCGAGTGGGCGAAGTTCTCGACGATGTAGCGCTGGGCGAGCACGAAGACGACCAGGACGGGCAGGCTCGCGAGGATGGTGCCGGCCAGGAGGGGTCCGTACTCGGTCCGGTACTCGTTGACGTACCCCGCCAGGCCCACCTGGACGGTGAGCATCTCGGGGTCGTTGAGGGCGATGAGGGGCCAGAGGAAGGAGTTCCACCCGGCCTGGAAGGTGAGCACGCCGAGCACGGCGAGGCCGGCCTTGGCCAGGGGCAGGTAGACGCTCCAGAAGATGCGGAACTCGCTCGCGCCGTCGATGCGGGCGGCGTCGCCGAGCTCGTCGGGCAGCGCCTGGAAGAACTGGCGCATGAAGAAGACGGCGAAGGGTCCGGCGGCGAACGGGACGAGCACGGCGCCGTAGCTGTTGATGAAGCCGGTGCCGCCCTCGCCGAGGAGGTCGTTGCCGCCCACGAGCGGGAAGTGCCGCAGGACGAGGAACGTGGGGACCATGGTGATGATGCCCGGCACCATCATGGAGCCGAGGAACATCCCGAACACGACACCGCGGCCGCGGAAGCTCAGCTTGGCCAGCGCGTACCCGGCGAGACCGCCGAAGAAGAGGTTGGTCGCGACGCCGCCCAGGGCGATGATCGCGGAGTTGGCGAGGTACCGGCCGAACGGCCCGTCGGTGAACAGGGTGAGGTAGTTCTCGAGCGTGGGGGTGGACGGCAGGAGCTGGAGGTAGGACGAGAGGATCTCGCCCTCGGGCTTCAGCGACGTGGACAGCGTCCAGACCAGTGGCATCACGGTCGTGACGCTGATGAGCACCACGGCAAGGACCCACACGACCTTGCCGACGACGGCGCGCGGCGTGGGCGGGCGCGGCGTGGCCTCGACGGGTGCGGCGGCGCGGGCCGCGACGGCGGTCGCTGCGGTCATCGGTCGTTCTCCCGTCCGGTCACGCGGGCGTTGGCCACGGAGAAGACGAGGATGGCGAGGAACAGCACGAACGACAGCGCCGAGGCGTACCCCATCTCCAGGCGGCCGAACCCGCGGTCGTAGATGTAGTAGACGAGCGTCAGGGTCGAGTTGCCCGGGCCGCCCTTGGTGAGCACGTAGGCCTGGTCGAACACCTGGAAGGCCGCGATGAGCAGCAGGGTGAGGATGAGGAACGTGGCGCGGGAGATCGCGGGCCGCGTCACGTGCCAGAACACGCGGAACACCCCGGCCCCGTCGACGCGGGCGGCGTCGACCAGCTCGCCCGGCACGCCCTGCAGGGCGCCGAGGTAGACGATCATGTTGGCGCCGAACCCGGCCCAGACGCTCATCATGACGATCGCGACCATGGCCCACTGCGAGTCGTACAGCCACGCGGGCCCGTCGATGCCGAACCAGCCGAGCACGGCGTTGAGCAGGCCGTACTGCGGGTTGAGCAGCCAGAACCAGATGGCCGCCGTCGCGACCGTCGAGGACACCACGGGGATGTAGAACAGGGTGCGGAACACGCGCGCCGTCCGGGTGCTGCGGTTGAGCAGCAGCGCGGTGCCGAGCGCGACGAGCAGGCCGGCGGGCACGTACAGCGCGGTGTAGAGGGCGGTGTTGCGGACGGCGACCCAGAAGATCGGGTCGTCGACGATCCGCGCGTAGTTGTCCAGGCCCACCCACTCGAAGTCCCCGATGACGGAGTAGTCGGTGAGGCTCAGCCCGATCGCCATGACGACGGGCAGGAGCAGGAAGACGGCGAACAGCACGACGGGCACGGCGAGGAAGATCCACGCGCTGATCGTCTGCTGCCGTCGGGTGGCGCTCACCGGCATCGCCCGCACGGGGGTGGCGGTGGCGCTCATCCGACGGCCCTCCGGTACGTGCGCAGGCCGGCGACCTCGAGCGCGAGCTCGCAGAACATGGAGTTCGCCCAGGAGAACCACTCGCGCGTGTACGTGCCCGGGTCGTCCACGTGGAAGGACTCGTGGACGGCACCCGTGCCCGCGTCGGTCGCGAGGATCTGCCGCAGCAGCGCGGCGCTCTCGGCCGGGTCGGTCGCCGTGAGGCCCTGTACGGCCAGGGCGATGGGCCAGACGTGGTCGGGCGGCGTGTGCGGGCTGCCGATGCCCGACGCCGCCGACCCGCTGTACCAGTACGGGTTGGCGGGGCTGAGCACGAGCTCACGGGTCGCGGTGTACAGCGGGTCGTCCGGGGCGCACCAGCCGAACAGCGGCAGGGCGAGCAGGCTGGGGGTGTTCGCGTCGTCGGCGAGCAGCACGCCGCCGCGGCCGTCGACCTCGTAGGCGTACACCCGCCTGCCCGCCGGGCCGGTCACGGTGCCGTGCTCGGCGATGCCCGCGACGATCTCGCCGCGCAGCGCGGTGGCCCGGGCGGCGAGCGCGGCGTCGTCCAGCACCTCGCCGGCCAGCTCGGCGAGACAGCCGAGCGTGACGGCGGCGAAGGCGTTGCCGGGCACGTTGTAGCCGTACCGGCAGGCGTCGTCGCTGGGCCGGAACCCGGCCCACGTCATGCCCGTGACGGCGACCTCGGGCCCGCGCCCGTCGCGCACCAGGGTGTCGGACGGCGGGCAGTCGGTGCGCTCGAACGTGTACGGGGAGGTCGCGTGGTCCTGCTCGGTGCGCCAGAGGTCGACCACGGTCGACCCGACCTCCGCGAACCGGTCGAGGTGGTCGGTGCGGCCGGTGGCGCGCCACAGGTCGTGGGCGAGCTGGAGCGGGTAGGCCAGGGAGTCGATCTCGTACTTGCGCTCCCAGACCCACGGCGACTGGCCCTCCGGCCCGCCCGTGCGGTCCCGGTGCCCCGCGCCCGTCGGTCCGTCGTTGAACGCGTTGGCGTACGGGTCGCGCAGGATCGAGGCCTGCTGGCGCCGCGAGACCGCGACGAGGGTGTCCGCCAGCAGCGGGTCGGAGCCCGCCAGGTGCAGGAACGGCGCGAGCTGCGTGGTCGAGTCGCGCAGCCACATCGCGGGGATGTCGCCGGTGATGACGAACGCGGTGCCGTCGGCGTGCCGGGTGATGGTGCGGGTCAGGGTGTCGGCCATGCAGCGTCCGACGGCGTCCGCCACGTCCTGGCCCAGCCGTTCGCCCACGGCGGCCACGAGACCGGCGAGTGCCTCGGCGTCGTACAGCGGTGTGGTCGCGGTGCTGCCGTGACCCGGTGTCTCCGTCGCCCGAACCATCGTCCGAACCTGCCCTTCGTCGAGCCCGCGCGGACGTCGTCGTCCCGCGCCGTCGCGTCCACGTCGGCGCGACCTGGGGTGAGCGTAGGGACGCAATTACCCCTATGTCAACGTATAGGATTAGGGGTAATGCGCTGGACTGCCTCTGGCTGCCCTATCGGCACTCTGTCCCGCGCAAGCCGCTGTGTTCGGTCCGTCGTCGTCAGTTCGGCCCGTTGAACGACCGAGGTCGCCACGACGGACCGAACACGAGGCCGCGGGCTGGACAAGGTGCCGACGCCGGCGCAGGACGGGAGCCGTCCGGGGCGGGAATGCCGTGGGCCTCCAGGTCGTTCGTGCGGACGTGAAGCAGCCCGCGCCGCGACTCGGGGAGACCGCCGTGCCCGACCCCGTGCCCGATCCCGTGCCCGACCCCGTGCTCGACAACCCCGCGTGGGCGTCCCTGACCGGCACGCACGCGCACCTCGCCGAGGGCAACGACCTCGCACGTCGCTACCACCCCGACGTCTCGCCCTTCTCCGCCGTGCGCGACTGGGCCGACCCGGACGTGTGGGCCGCGATCCTCGACCTGGCCGGGCACGACGCCGACTTCTTCGTCGCGCCGCGCGAGGACGTGCCGCTGCCGGACGGCTGGGCCCACGGGACCACCCTGCACGGCGTCCAGCTCGTCGAGACCGCCCGCGTGGCCGCGCGGCCCGACGAGGAGGCCGTCGTGCTCGGCGCGGGGGACGTGCCCGAGATGATCGACCTCGTGGAGCGCGCCCGGCCTGGGCCGTTCCTGACGCGCACGCACGAGCTGGGCCGGTACGTGGGCGTGCGTCGCGACGGGCGGCTCGTGGCCATGGCGGGCGAGCGGCTCCGGCCCGGCGGCTGGGTCGAGCTCAGCGCCGTCGCGACCGACGAGCGCTACCGCGGGCAGGGGCTGGCGTCACGCCTCGCGCTCGACGTGGTGCACCACGCGCACGAGCGCGGCGAGCGCACCTTCCTGCACGCCACCGCGGACAACACGACCGCGATCCGGCTCTACGAGCACCTCGGGTTCGCGCTGCGCCGCCGCGTGACGTTCGGGTCCGTGCGCACGCCCGCCGCGCCCTGACCACCCCACCGCGGGCGCGGCTCAGTGCGCCGCGGCCTCCGGTGCGGCCTTCCGCTTCGGCAGCAGGTGCATCACCAGCACGACGAGCGCACCGACGACCAGACCGACGACCGCCGAGCAGAACGTGTTGAACAGCCAGCCGAGCGTGCCGCCGAACGCCCCGGTGGCGTCGTGGATCGCGACCTCGAGGTGGTGCACCCACTCGTACGGCGCCGGGACCCAGCCCGTGCCGTCCGCGCCGAGGTTGACGAGCAGGATGTGCCCGCCGACCCACAGCATGGCGACGGTCCCCACCACCGAGATGACCGCCAGCACGCGCGGCATCGCCTTGACCAGGCCGCGGCCCAGCCGCTGGGAGAACCCGGAGTCCCGCTCGGCCAGGCTCAGGCCGACGTCGTCCATTTTCACGATCGCGGCGACCACGCCGTAGACGATCACGGTGATCACCACGGCGACGACGGCGAGGATCGCCAGCCGCGACCAGAAGGGCTCGGTGGCGACCTCGTCGAGCGCGATGACCATGATCTCCGCGGACAGGATGAGGTCGGTGCGGATCGCCCCCGCGACCAGCTTCTGCTCGGCCTCGGGGCTCACCTCCGTGGCGGGCACACCGGCGTCGTGGTGACCGGAGACCCGGTGCCAGATCTTCTCGGCGCCCTCGTAGGCGAGGTAGGTGCCGCCGGCCATGAGCACGATCGGCAGCAGCCACGGCAGGAACTGGCTGAGCAGGAGCGCGACCGGGAGGATGAACACCAGCTTGTTGCGGATGCTGCCGATCGCGATCTTCTTCACGATCGGCAGCTCGCGCCGCGCCGCGACGCTGCGCAGGTACTGCGGCGTCACGGCGGTGTCGTCGACGACGACGCCCGCGGCCTTGGCGGTCGCCCGGCCGGTGGCGGCGCCGACGTCGTCGATCGACGCCGCCGCCAGCTTGGCCAGCGCCGCGATGTCGTCCAGCAGTCCCATCAGGCCACCCACGGCGCACCCCGATCCGGTCGGTCTGTCGTCATGGCGGCAAGCCTATGCGGGTCTGCGGACGTCTCGCGTCAGGGACCGCGGGTCGCGCGCGCGTCTCCCCGGCGACCGCGCGCCCCCGCCGCCGGGCGTCGCGCTCAGGACCGCGGCCGCAGGTCCAGCCGGCGCAGGAGCTGCGCGTTGAGGGCCACCACCACGGTCGAGAGCGACATCAGGATCGCACCGGCCGAGATCGGCATCACGAACCCGATCGGGGCCAGCACGCCCGCCGCGAGCGGGACGGACACGAGGTTGTACCCGGCGGCCCACCACAGGTTCTGCTTCATCTTGCGGTAGCTCGCGCGGGACAGCTCGATCACGGACAGCACCGACCTCGGGTCGTCGCCGGCCAGGATGACCCCCGCCGACGCGATCGCGACGTCGGTGCCCGCGCCGATCGCGATGCCGACGTCCGCCTGCGCGAGCGCCGGGGCGTCGTTGACGCCGTCACCCACCATGGCGACCCGGCGGCGCTCGCGCTGGAGCTCGAGCACGGTGGCCGCCTTGTCCTCGGGCCGCACGCCCGCGAACCAGCGCTCGATGCCGAGCTGCTGCGCGACCGAGCGGGCGACGGCCCCGGCGTCGCCGGTGACCATCACCACCTGCACGCCCTGGTCGCGCAGGCGGCGGACGGCGTCGGCGGCCTGCGGGCGCACCTCGTCGGCGAGCCGGAGCGCCCCTGCCACGACGCCGTCGCGCAGCACGTGCAGGACGATCGAGCCGTCCGTGCGCCACTCGTCGGCCGCGGGCAGCTCCTCCTGGCGCGCCTCCTCGAGCAGGCGGGGGCCGCCCACCCGGATCTCGTAGCCGTCCGCGCGCGCGGTCACACCGACGGCGGGCGACGACGTGAAGCCCGCCGCGGGCGGCACGCCCAGGCCGCGCTCGGTCGCGGCGCGCACGATCGCGCGCGCCAGCGGGTGCTCGCTGTCCTGCTCGGCGGCGGCCGCGAGGGCCAGCAGCGTGCCCTCGTCGAGGTCGGCGCCCGGCGCGGTGCGGACGCCGGTGAGGGCGGGCCGACCCTCGGTGAGCGTGCCGGTCTTGTCGAAGAGCACGGTGTCGACCGTGCGCATGCTCTCCAGGGCGAGGCGGTCCTTGACGAGGACGCCGCCGCGGGCGGCGCGCTCGGTCGCGATCGACACGACGAGCGGGATCGCGAGGCCGAGCGCGTGCGGGCACGCGATGACCAGCACCGTGACGGTGCGGATCACGGCGTCGTCGGGAGCGCCGACGAGCGACCAGACGACGGCGGTGACCGCCGCGGCGCCCAGCGCGAACCAGAACAGCCACCCCGCGGCGGTGTCGGCGAGCCGCTGCGCCCGCGAGGAGGACGCCTGCGCCTCGGCGACCAGCCGGCGGATGCCGGCCAGGGCGGTCCCCTCGCCCGTGGCCGTGACCTCGACGCGCAGGCCGGAGTCGGTCGCGACGGTACCTGCGGTCACGGCGTCGCCAGGCCCTCGCGGCACGGTGCGGGACTCGCCCGTGATCATCGACTCGTCCATCTCGGCGCCGCCGTCGACGACGCGACCGTCGGCCGGGACGCTCCCGCCGGGGCGCACCACGACGACGTCGCCCACCGCGAGGTCCGCCGGTGCGACCGTCACGACCTGGTCGCCGTCGAGGCGCTCGGCCTCGTCGGGCAGCAGGGCCGCGAGCGAGTCCAGGGCGGACGTCGTCTGCGCGAGCGAGCGCATCTCGACCCAGTGACCGAGCAGCATGATGACGATCAGGAGCGCGAGCTCCCACCAGAAGTCCAGCTCGCGGTGCAGCGCCCCGAGGCTCGAGCCGAGCGACGCGACGAACGCGACCGTGATCGCCAGGCCGATGAGCAGCATCATCCCGGGCTTGCGGGCCCGCAGCTCGTCGACGGCGCCCGTGAGGAACGGGCGTCCGCCCCAGAGGAACATCACCGTGCCGAGCAGGGGCGAGACCCACGCGACCCACGCGGCGCCGGGCAGGTCGTAGCCGAGGATCATCGCGAACATGCGCGAGAAGCCGACGACGGGGACGGCCAGGACGAGCATGATCCAGAAGAGGCGGCGGAACTGGTCGACGTGGCCGGCGTGGTCGGTGTGGTCGGCGTGGTCGGTGTGGCCGGCGTGGTCGGCGTGGTCGGAGTGGTCGCCGTGCCCGGCGTGACCCGCGTGCTCGTGACCCGCGTGCTCGTCACCGACGGAGCCGCCCGGCGGGGCGTGGTCGTGCCCGTCGTGGACGTTCTCGTGGGACGTGCGGTCGTGCGCCATGGCGTCATCCCTCCCTGCCGGAACCCGGCGTGCTCCGGCACCAACAGTCGTACCCCCGGAGGGTATTCCCGTCAACCAGTGCGCGCCCCCGCCGACGCCGCATGGGCCCGCCGCCCGCCGAAGGTCCGCAACCGCAGGCTGTTGCCCACGACGAACACGCTCGAGAAGGCCATCGCCGCCCCGGCGAGCATCGGGTTGAGCAGCCCGAGCGCCGCGAGCGGGATCGCGGCGACGTTGTAGCCGAAGGCCCAGAACAGGTTGCCCTTGATCGTGCCGAGCGTGCGGCGCGCGAGCCGGATCGCGTCGACGACGGCCTCGACGTCGCCCCGCACGAGGGTGATGTCGGCGGCCTCGATCGCCACGTCGGTACCGGTGCCCATCGCGAGGCCCAGGTCGGCCTGGGCGAGCGCCGGGGCGTCGTTGACGCCGTCCCCGACCATGGCGACGACCTTGCCCTGCGCCTGCAGCCCCGCCACGACCTCCGCCTTGTCCTGCGGCAGCACCTCGGCGACGACCTGGTTGATGCCGACGGCGTCGGCGACCTGCTGCGCGACGGCCCGGTTGTCGCCCGTGAGCAGCACGGGGTGCAGGCCGAGCGCCCGCAGCCGGGAGACCGCGGCCGCACTCGTGGGGCGCACGGTGTCGGCGACGACGAGCAGGCCCCTCGCCCTGCCGTCCCACCCGACCACGACGACGGTGCGGCCCTCGACCTCGGCGCGCGCCTTCGCCCGCGCCAGGGCCGCGGGCAGCGGCTGGTCGCCCAGCAGGCTCTCCCGCCCGGCGACGACGGCGTAGCCGTCGACCACGCCGCGCACGCCCACGCCCTGCACGGACTCGAACGACTCCGGCGTCGGCAGCGCGCCGACCTCCTGCCCGGCACCCGCCGCGACGGCGCGCGCGACCGGGTGCTCGGAGGCGTGCTCGAGCGCGCCGGCGAGGCGCAGCAGGTCGGCGCGCGCGACGCCGTCGTCCACCACGACGTCCTGCAGCGACATCGCACCCGTGGTGAGGGTTCCGGTCTTGTCGAGCACGACGGTGTCGACGCGCCGCGTCGACTCCAGCACCTGCGGCCCCTTGATGAGGATGCCGAGCTGGGCGCCCCTGCCGGTGCCGACCAGCAGCGCGGTCGGCGTGGCCAGGCCCAGCGCGCACGGGCACGCGATGATGAGCACGGCGACGGCGGCCGTGAGCGCCGACGTCGCGGGGAACCCGCCGCCCAGCCAGGCGCCGAGCGTCACGACGGCGACGCCGATGACCACGGGCACGAAGATCCCGGCGACCCGGTCGGCGAGGCGCTGCACCTCGGCCTTGCCGGACTGCGCCTCCTCGACCAGCCGCGCGATGCGCGCGAGCTGCGTGTCGGCGCCCACCTGCGTCGCGCGCACGACGAGCCGCCCGCCCGCGTTCACCGTCGCCCCCGCCACGGTGTCCCCGACGCCGACCTCGACCGGCACGGACTCCCCCGTGAGCATGGACGCGTCGACGGCGGACGACCCGGCCACGACGACGCCGTCGGTCGCGATCTTCTCCCCCGGCCGCACGACGAACTCGTCACCCACGGTGAGCTCACCGACCGGCACCCGCGTCTCGACGCCACCGCGCAGCAGGGCCACGTCCTTGGCGCCGAGCTCGAGCAGCGCCCGCAGCGCCGCCCCCGCGCGCCGCCGCGACCGCTTCTCGAACCACCGGCCCGCGAGCACGAACACGGTGACGCCCGCTGCGACCTCGAGGTAGATGTTGGCCGCGCCGTCCGACGGTGCGACCGAGAGCTCGAACCCGTGCGTCATGCCGGGCTCGCCGGCCGTGCCGAGGAACAGCGCGTACAGCGACCAGCCGAACGCCGCGAGCACGCCCATCGAGATCAGCGTGTCCATGGTGGCGGCGCCGTGCCGCAGGTTGACCCCGGCCGCCCGGTGGAACGGCCAGGCGCCCCACAGCGCGACGGGCGCGGCGAGCGCGAGCGACGCCCACTGCCAGTACGTGAACTGCCACGCCGGGACCATCGCGAGCAGCACGACGGGCACGGCCAGCACCGCCGAGACGACCAAGCGGTCGCGCAGGGCGCGCAGCTCGGCGTCGCGCGCGTCCGGTGCGCCGCCGGCGTCCGGCTCGTCGGGCGGCGCGGGCAGGGCCGCGGTGTACCCGGTCCTCTCCACCTCCGCGACGACCGTCTGCAGGTCGTACCCGGCGGGCGTGGTGACGGTGGCCTTCTCGGTCGCGTAGTTCACGCTCGCGGTCACGCCGTCGAGCCGGTTGAGCTTCTTCTCGATGCGCATCGCGCACGACGCGCACGTCATGCCCCCGATCTCGAGATCGACGGTCTCGAGGTCGACGGGCGCGAGGTCGGCGGGCTCGGCCGTCTCCTCGGTGCGGGTCGGGGCGTCGGACATCAGGCGGCTCCTCGTAGGTGCTGTGCCGGTCGTGGTGTGCCGGTCGTGGTGTGCCGGCCCTCAGGCCGGTGCGTCGAGGACGAGGTGCGCGGTACGCACCTCCCCGTCGACCTTGAAGTCGAGGTAGAGCAGATACCTTCCGGGAGTCGGGGCGCTCGTGACGAAGGTCACCTCCGGACCCGACACCTCGCCCGGCCCGGGTGCGGCCCCGTCCGGCCGGTCCTCGGGGTGGACGTGCAGGTACCCGAGGTCGCCCGCGCGCAGCACCACGAGGTGCCCGAAGGCGCCCAGGTACGGCTCCAGGTCGGTGACGGGTTCGCCGTCGCGCAGGACGCGCGCCGTGAGCACGGACTCGCCGCCGGCCTCGAGCGCGCCGTCGAGCGTGACGGTGTACTCGTCGACCGTGGCGGACGACGCGGCCCGCTCCGCGGGGCGGGGGCCGACCTCGCCCGCGACCTCGACGGTGCGACCGAGGGTCACGCCCTGCCCCGTCCGCTCCGGGACGAGGTCGACGAGCACCCGGTAGGACCCCGCCTCCTCCCACGCCCACGGCAGGGACCAGACGCCGTCGGCGGACATCGTCGGGTGCACGTGGCGGAACAGGGCACCGTCGGTACGGACGACCACGAGGTGCAGCTTCTTCTCGTGCGCGGTCGCGAAGTCGGTGACGGCCTCGCCGTCCGCCGTCGTGACGGTGAACGAGAGCGTGCCGGCGCGCCCAGCCTCACCGGGCGCGTCCACGGGGCCGAGGAGCAGGCCGTCCTGCTCGAGCGCGAGGCCGCGCACGTGCGCGGCGCCGGGCGGCTCGGCCGCCTCCTCGTCGCTCCCTGCGCCGTGCCCGCCGGCCGACGGCTCTCCCTCGCCGTGCCCGCCGGGCTCCTGCGTGGTGCGCGCGTCCGCCCGGGCCGCCGCGGCGCCGTCGGGCACCACCTGGCCCGCAACCGCGAACGAGAGCGCGAACAGCGCGGCGAGCACCGCCCCGTAGAGTCCCAGACGCTGCCCCGCGGTGAGCTCGCGCCGTCGCCTCGCCGTCATGCCGTCGGTCCTCACTCCGTCGGTCCTCACTGCCGCCCTTGCTACCCCCTGGGGGTAACCGTCCGGGCACCACCGTATACCCCTGCCCCGTATATTTCCACAGGGTCGGGAGAGGCAGCGAGGAGCGATGGGTCAGAGCGCGGCCGCCGCCGACCGCGCCACGGCGACGGCGTCCTCGCACAGCGTGCCCTCGCCCCCCTCGCCGGCGAGGTGCACGCGCAGCAGCCCGGTGACCGGCCCGTCGCCCTCGGGGCTGGCCCCCTCGGCCGCGACGACGTCGACGAGACAGCCGTCGCCCCAGGCGTCCCCGCGCTCGTACGCCACGTGCCCGGGCACCGACACCCTCGTGCCCTCGTGGCCGTAGCCCTCGTCGCGCTGGAACAGGAGCCGCAGGTCCCTGCCGTCGTCGCCGCCCCACTTGCAGTCCCACTCGGCGAACTCGCGCTGGGGGCCGCCGAGGTCGTCGACGGCGAGCGCGGCGCGCAGGGCGTCGTCCGAGGGCAGGTCGCACGTGTTGCGCCCGATGACGGAGCCCCGCAGCGGGACGGCCGTGCGCACCGGGAGGTCGCCGGAGGCGGCGCGCGCGGCGCCGCGTGGCCGCTGGACCGGCAGCCGTCACCACGCCCGCCACGCCCCCCGCCCCGCCGTCGGCGACCGCCTCGAGCTCGTCGCGCACATCCTCCATGTCGGGCCGCCGGTGCGGGTCCGGGTCCAGCATGCGCAGCAGCAGCGGTGCCAGGACGCCGCTCTGCCGTGGCGTGCGCGCCTCTGCGCCGCCCGCGCGCCCACCCGACCGGCCCCGCTGGGGCGGCACGCCCTCGAGCGCGCGGTACAGCGTCGCGCCGAGCGCGTAGACGTCGGCGGGGCGGTGGAACTCGGTGCCGGGAGCGAGCATCTCCGGGGCCAGGTAGCCGCGGGTCCCCGAGACGCGGGGACCGCTCGACGAGCCGTCGCCGTCGCCCGGGCCGTCGCCCCGGTCCGGCCCCTCGGGCTCCCCCGTCACCGTGACGGCACGGGCGAGGTCGTGGGCGATCCCGAAGTCGATGAGGACGGCGGCACGGTCGGTGACCAGCACGTTGCAGGGCGTGACGTCCCGGTGCAGCAGGCCCTGCCGGTGCACGGCCGCCAGGCCGTCGGCGACCTGCGCGCCGTACCGTGCGGCACCCTGGCCAGGGCCTCGGCCTCGCGGACGGCGGGCGCGGGCCCGTCGCCGTCGTGCCGCACGCGCTTCATCGCGACCCGCAGCGTGCTCACGCTGAGGCTGACCGCCTCCCAGACGTCGCCCTGCCCGTCCCGCCCTGCCCACCGAGCGGCAGCGTTCCGCCCCGTGCTGACCGCGGGGATGCTATTGCACCTTTTGTCCTGATGCAGGCTCGGCAGCGGACGTGAGCCGCAGCGCGGCCTCCAGCAGCGCCCGCGTGCCGCGGGTCAGCGCCCGCAGGTCCTCGACGTCGAGCGCGTCGAGCAGCTCCGCCGGCAGCTCCTCGTCGTGGGCGACGATGCGGCGGATCGCGTCGCTGCCCCGCGCCGTGCTGGTCACGCGCCGCACACGTCCGTCGGCCGGGTCGGGCGTGCGCCGCGTCATCCCCGCGGCGGTCAGCCGGTCGAGGATCCCTGACACGGTGGCGGCGGAGACGCCGAGCGCCTCGGCGAGCCGCTGCGGCGTCGACTCGCCGTCCACCTGCACCAGGGCGAGCGCCCGGAGCTGCTGCACGGTGAGGTCGGTCTCCAGGAGCGGCACGAGCCGCGTCGCGAACAGCTCCTCGCCGAGCCGTCGGTGCAGCGCGCCGAGCTCGGCGACGAGCCCCGCACGGTCCTCCGCGGGTGCCTCGTTTGCCCGGCTGTCGGTCCCCCTGTCGGTCACGGTGCGACTCTAACGGCCGCCCGGCCCGGGCGGGCGCCCGGTTGCGGGCCGGGAACCACGGCCGGATCCTTTGCGTTGGGCAAACTATCGCGCCGCGGACGGCGCGGCCCGCGCGTGTCCCCCGACGCGTACACCCCAGAGCTGGAGGCAGTGTGTTCCGTCTTGCCCGCATGTCGCTCGCGAACCGTGCGCTCGTCGCACTGGCGACGGTGGCCGTCTTCGTCGTCGGCGTGGCCAGCACGTGGCAGCTGCGGCAGGAGCTGATCCCGCCGCTCGACGTGCCGGTCGTCGCGGTCACCGCGGCCGACCCGGGCACCGCGCCGGAGCTGCTCGCCGAGCAGGTCACCGAACCGGTCGAGAACGCGGTCGAGGCCGTCGACGGCGTCACGGGACTCACCTCGACCGTCGCCACCGGCCTGTCGGTGACCACGGTCGAGCTGGAGTACGGCACCGACGTCGACGCCGCCGAGCAGGAGATCACCTCCGCCCTGAACGGCCTGTCCGACCTCCCCGAGGGGGTCGAGCCGGAGGTGCTCGCGGGGTCGATCGACGACTTCCCCGTCGTCCAGCTCGCGGTGTCCCGCGAGGGCGGCGGCGAGTCGGACGCGCAGGAGCTCGGTGACCTCCTCGACGACGTCCTCGTGCCGGAGCTGTCCGGCATCGCCGACGTCCGCGACGTCACCGTCACCGGCGCCACCGAGCGTCAGGTCGTCGTCGAGCCCGACGCCGAGCAGCTCGCCGCCGCCGGGCTCACGCAGCAGCAGCTCATGACGCTGCTGGAGCAGAACGGCACCGTCCTGCCGGTCGGCTCGGTCACCGAGGACGGCACCACGAGCAGCGTCCAGGTCGGCACGACCGTCGCGTCGGTCGAGGACCTGGAGGACCTGCCGCTGCTGCCCGCGGCGCCGGCCGGCGCCGGGGCAGCGGGCACGCCGGACGACCGGGCGCCCGGTGCCGGCACCGACGACGAGACGGCCCCGCCGGAGACCCCCGGCGCGGCGGCGCCCGTCGTCCACCTCGGCGACGTCGCCGAGGTGCGGGTCGAGGACGTGCCCGCGACGTCGTTCTCGCGCCTCGACGGCGAGCCGTCCCTCGCGGTCGCGCTCACCAAGACGCCGGACGGCAACACGGTCGACGTGTCGCACGCAGTGCACGACGTGCTGGCCGACCTCGACGACGAGCTCGACGCCGAGAACGTCACCGCCGTCGTCACGTTCGACCAGGCGCCGTTCATCGAGGAGTCGATCGAGGGTCTGACGACCGAGGGCGGGCTCGGGCTGCTGTTCGCCGTCCTGGTCATCCTGGTGTTCCTCGCCTCGCTGCGGGCCACGCTGGTCTCGGCCATCTCGATCCCGCTGTCGCTGGCGGTGACGTTCGCCGCGATGAACCTGACGGGCTACACGCTCAACATCCTCACGCTCGCCGCCATGACGATCTCGATCGGCCGCATCGTCGACGACTCGATCGTCGTCATCGAGAACATCAAGCGGCACCTGTCCTACGGCGAGGACCGCGTGGACGCCATCGTCACGGCGGTGCGAGAGGTCGGCGCCGCCATCACGGCGTCGACGGTCTGCACCGTCGCGGTCTTCGCGCCCATCGCGCTCGTGGGCGGCATGGCGGGAGAGCTGTTCCGGCCGTTCGCCGTGACGGTCGCGATCGCGATGGGCGCGTCGCTCGTGGTCGCGCTCGTCGTCGTGCCCGTGCTCGCCTACTGGTTCATCAAGGGCCCGGTCTCCGCCGAGGACGGCGCGGCCGTGCGCGAGGCCGCCGAGGAGAAGGAGCGCCGCGGCGTGTGGCAGCGCGCCTACGTGCCGTCGCTGGCCGCCGCGCTGCGCCGCCCGGTGGTGACGCTCGGGATCGCCGTCGCGCTGCTGGCCGGCACGGTCGCCCTCGTGCCGCGCATGGAGACGAACTTCATCGGCGACGCGGGCCAGGACACGCTCTCGGTGACGCAGGAGCTCGAGCCGGGCACCTCGCTGGAGGCGCAGGACGACGCGGCCCGCGAGGTCGAGGACGTGCTCGCCGGCGTGGACGGCGTGGCCACGGTGCAGACCACCGTCGGTTCGGGCGACGGGTTCGCGGCCGCGTTCGGCGGCGGGGGCGGCACGAGCGCGTCGTTCGCCCTCGCGCTCGAGGAGGACGCCGACGGCACCACCGTGCAGGACGACGTCGACGCCGCGCTCGAGGACGCCGACCTGGCCGGCGAGCTCAGCGTGACCGCGGGCGACGCGGGCTTCGCGAGCAGCACCGTCGACCTGGTCGTCACCGCGCCCGACGCCGACGACCTCACCGAGGCGGCGGGCCGGGTCGAGGACGCGGTGACGGACGTCGACGGCGTGGGCTCCGTCACCAACAACCTCGCCGCCGAGCAGTCCACGGTGCGCGTCACGGTCGACCGGGACGCCGCGGCGGCCGCGGGCCTCACCGAGCAGCAGGTCTCCGGCCTGCTGGCCGGCGCCATGAACGCGGCGAGCCTCGGCACGATCGACGTGGACGGCGCGACGCTCGACGTCGTGCTGGGCGGGGACGTGCCAGCGGGCGTCGACGAGATCCGGGACCTCGACGTGCCGACGGCCGCGGGCGCGGTGCCGCTGAGCGACCTCGCCGAGGTCGAGCGGGTCTCCGCCCCGGCGTCGCTCACCCGCGTCGACGGCGAGCGCAGCGCGACCGTCGCGGTGACCCCGGCGGGCGACGACCTGGGCACGCTGTCCCGGGACCTGCAGGCCGAGCTCGACGGCCTCGACCTGCCGGGCGGCGCCGAGGTGGAGGTCGGCGGCGTCGCGGCCGACCAGGCGGACGCGTTCGCCGACCTGGGTCTCGCGCTGCTCGTCGCCATCCTCATCGTGTACCTCGTCATGGTGGCGACGTTCCGCAGCATCGGCCAGCCGCTCATCCTGCTCGTGTCGGTACCGTTCGCCGCGACAGGTGCGCTGGGCGCTCTGCTGGTCACGGGGACGCCGCTCGACGTGGCCGCGCTCATCGGCGTGCTCATGCTGGTCGGCATCGTGGTGTCGAACGCGATCGTGCTCATCGACCTCATCAACCAGTACCGCGCGGACGGGCGGACGCTGGACGAGGCGGTCCGCGAGGGCGCGCGGCAGCGCCTGCGGCCGATCGTGATGACGGCGGCGGCGACGATCCTCGCGCTGACCCCGATGGCGTTCGGCCTGACGGGCGGCGGTGCGTTCATCTCGCAGCCGCTGGCGCTCGTCGTGATCGGCGGCCTGCTCTCCTCGACGTTGCTCACCCTCTACGTGGTGCCGGTGATCTACACGCTGCTCGAGCGCCGCTCCGAGCACCGGGGGTCGAAGCGGGCCGCCCGCGCCGCCCGGCGCGCCGAGCGGGCGCAGGCCAAGGCCGCCGAGGCGGCCCGCCGCGCCCAGCTCCTGGCGACGGAGGCGCCGTAGGCGCTGAGGCGCTCGCCCGCTCACCACCGTGCCGACGCCCCCCGCGGGGACAGCGTCCGGGGGACGTCCCACGGGTTGTCGTCGCGCAGCGGGGGCGGGAGCAGCGACTGCGGGGCGTCCTGGTAGGTGACCCCGCGCAGGAAGCGGCCGATCGCCGCGGTGCCGACCGACGTCGCGTCCGCCGTCGTCGCGGGCCAGGGGCCGCCGTGCTGCATCGCGGGGGTGACGGACACACCCGTGGGCCAGCCGCCGAACAGCAGGCGCCCGGCGTGCCGCGCGAGGCGGTCGACGGGCGCGTCCTCCCCCGCCCCGAGGTGCAGCGTCACCGTGAGGTTGCCGGGGAACAGCTCGGCGACGACGTCGGCGAGGTCGGTGCCCTCCGGGTACTCGACCACCACGGAGAACGGGCCGAACACCTCGTCGAGCAGCGCCCGGCCTGCCGCCCGCACCGCGCTGAGCGGCGCGGCGGCGATCGTCGGGGTGACCCAGCCCTGGCCGTCGGCGTCGCGGCGCAGGTGCCCGGCGTGCACCACGCGGACCCCGTCGGCCCCGAGCGCCTCGCCGACCCGTGCGGCGTACCCGTCCGCGACGGCGGGGTTGAGCAGCCGGTGCTCGGCGACGGCGGACGCGGCGGCGACCACGGCGTCGTCGTCGGCGGAGCCCTCGGGGACGAGGAGGAACCCGGGCTTGGTGCAGAG
This sequence comes from Promicromonospora sp., assembly GCA_036010205.1. Classification (GTDB taxonomy): domain Bacteria; phylum Actinomycetota; class Actinomycetes; order Actinomycetales; family Cellulomonadaceae; genus Promicromonospora. Next base: position 20,963 of record DATGOB010000033.1, read on the forward strand.
CTGGCCGGCCGAGCCGGACACGCTGCCGACGTACGCGGCCAGCAGCTCGTCGCCACGCTCGCGCAGGGCGGCCGCGCTGACGAGCACCGGGTTGACGCTGCCGAGCTCGCCGTGGAACGGGATCGGGTCGGGGCGGGCCGCGGCCCTGGCGGCGAGCAGCTGCCCCACGCGCTGCGACCCGGTGAACGCGGCCGCGCGCACCGCGGGGTGCTCGAGCAGCGCGACGCCGGCCTCCTGACCCGCGACGAGCTGCAGCGCGCCGTCGGGCAGCCCTGCCTGCACGAGCGCACCGGACACGAGCTCCGCGACGCGCTCCGACAGGCGGGGGTGCCCGGGGTGCGCCTTGACGACGACGGGGCACCCGGCCGCGAGCGCCGCCGCGGTGTCGCCACCGGCGACGGAGAACGCGAAGGGGAAGTTGCTCGCCGCGAAGACGAGCACGGGGCCGACGGGCCAGAGCGTGCGGCGCAGGTCGGGGCGGGGGCCGAGCACGAAGTCGGGGTCGGCCTCGTCGAGGCGCGCGTCGAGGTAGGTGCCGTCCTGCGCGACGTGGGCGAAGAGGCGGAGCTGGACGCGGGTGCGGGTGAGCTCGCCGCGCAGCCGGGCCTCGGCCAGGCCGGTCTCCTCCTGGGCGAGGGCGACGAGGTCGTCGGCGTGGTCGCCGAGGGTCGCGGCGGCGCGGCGCAGGGCGTCGGCGCGGACGGCGGGTGCGGCGTGCGACGTGGCGGGGTAGGCGTCGGCGGCGCGGCGGGCGACGTCGTCGGTCGTCTGCTCGGTCATGGTGGCTCCTCGGTCAGAACACGAAGCCCGTGGGGAACGGGTCGCTCGGGTCGAGCAGGTAGGTGGCGGTGCCGGTGACCCAGGCGCGCCCGGTGATGGTGGGGACGACGGCGGGGACGCCCGCGACGGTGGTCTCGGCGACGAGGCGGCCGACGAACCGGCTGCCGATGAACGACTCGTTGACGAAGTCGGTGTGCAGGCCGAGCTCGCCGCGCGCCCAGAGCTCGGCCATGCGGGCGGAGGTCCCGGTGCCGCACGGCGACCGGTCGAACCACCCGGGGTAGATGGCCATGGCGTGGCGCGAGCGGCGGGCGTCGGAGCCGGGGGCGATGAGCTCGACGTGGTGGCAGCCGGCGACGCCGTCGAGCTCGGGGTGCTTCGGCGGCGCGGTCCCGTTGACGGCGTCCATGATCGCCAGGCCCGCGGTGAGCAGGTCGTGCTGCCGGGAGCGGTCGAACGGCAGGCCGAGGTCGTCGAGGTCGACGAGGGCGTAGAAGTTGCCGCCGAACGCCATCGAGTACGGCACGGTCCCGTAGCCGGGGACGTCGACCGTCCGGTCGAGCGCGGTGACGAAGCTGGGCACGTTCTCGATGGTCACGGCGTCGGCGTGCCCGTCGCGGACGGCGACGGAGGCGACGACGGGCCCTGCGGGGGTGTCGAGCCGGATCTCGGTGACGGGCTCGTGCACCTCGACCATGCCGGTCTCGACGAGCACGGTGGCGACGCCGATGGTGCCGTGGCCGCACATGGGCAGGCAGCCGGACACCTCGATGTAGACGACGCCCCAGTCGCAGTCGTCGCGGGTGGGCGGCTGCAGGACGGCGCCGCTCATCGCGGCGTGTCCCCGCGGCTCGTCCATGAGGAAGTGCCGCAGGTGGTCGAGGTGCTCCATGAAGTACAGCCGCTTGTCGTTCATGGTGGCGCCGGGGATGGTGCCGATGCCGCCGGTGACGACGCGCGTCGGCATGCCCTCGGTGTGGGAGTCGACGGCGGTGACGGACCTGCTGCTGCGCATGATGTCTCCTCGGCCCCTCAGCGTGCGGCGAGGTAGGTGAGCGCCGTCTCGGTGTCCTTGCGCACCTGCGCCTCGTGCTCGGCGGACAGCGGGCCGCGCGGCGGGCGGGTCGGTCCGCCGTAGCTCCGCCCGGCGATGTCGATCGACAGCTTGATCGCCTGCACGAACTCGGTGCGCGAGTCCCAGCGGAAGGCGGGCACGAGGTGGCGGTACAGCTCGCGGGCCTCGTCGATGCGGCCCCCGGTGACGAGGTCGTAGACCTCGACGGCCTCGCGCGGGAACGCGTTGGGGTAGCCGGCGAACCAGCCGACGGCGCCCGCGACCAGGGACTCGAACAGCAGGTCGTCGGCACCTGCGACGACGTCGAGGTCGGGTGCGAGCTCCGTGATCTCCAGCACGCGCCGCACGTCGCCGGAGAACTCCTTGACGGCGACGACGTTCTCCAGCTCGGCGAGCTCGGCGAGGAGGTCGGGCGTGAGGTCGACCTTGGTGTCGATCGGGTTGTTGTAGACCATGATCGGCAGGCCGACCTCGTCGACGGCGGCGTAGTGCGCGATCACCTCCGACCGGTTGGCGCGGTAGAGCGTGGGCGGCAGCAGGAGGACGGCGTCCGCGCCGTCCTCGGCCGCGAGCTCGGCCCAGTGCCGCGCCTGGTGCGAGCCGACGCCGTGCACGCCCGCCACGACGAGCCCGCGCCCGCCGACGGCCTGCACGGCGGTCCGGACGACGCGGCGGCGTTCGTCGTCGGTCAGCGAGGAGTACTCGCCGAGCGAGCCGTTGGGTCCGACGCCGCGACAGCCGCTGTCGACGAGGAGCTCGCAGTGGGCGGCGTACCTCTCGTGGTCGACGGCGAGGCCTGCGGGGGCGGAGTCGTCGGGCGTGAAGGCGAGCGTGGTGGCGACGATGACGCCGCCGAGGTCGATGCGCCGGGTCATGGGAGGTCTCCTGGGGTCGCGGGGGCGGGTTCGGGGTCGGGGTCGGGACCGGCGAGCGCCGCGAGGTCGCCGAGGCGGACGGGGACGACGACGGTGCGCCGGTCGGTGCCGGGTGCGGTGGGGGCGCCGGGCTCCCCCACCAGCTCCTCGAGCGTGCGCCCGCAGACGCGGGCCTGGCACGGGCCGAGCCCGGCGCGGCTGGTGAGCCTGACGGAGCGCGTGGCGCGCGAGCCGGTGAGCTCGCGGACCTCGCGCAGGCGGCCGTAGGTGGTCTCCTCGCAGCGGCAGACCACGGTGTCGTCGCGCAGCCAGCGCACCCAGCCGCCGCGCACGCCGTGGGCGGCCTCGATCCGGGCGGCGAAGGCGCGCCACCGGTCGCGGGCCCGGAGGACCGCACCGCGCACGGCTCCCCCGGCGGCCGCGGCGCCCGCGACGGTGCCCTCGGTCAGCGCGGCGTCGGCGCCGCCGATGCCCGTGACCTCACCGGCGGCCCAGACGCCCGGCACCGACGTGGCCTGCGCGGCGTCGACGGCGACGAACCGGCCCGGCGTCAGCGCGCAGCCTGCCGCGACGGCGAGCTCGAGCCGGGGCGTGAAGCCGTGGCTCACGGCGACGGCGTCGGCCGCGACGACGCGTTCTGACCCGGGGACCGGTGCCCAGCGCGCGTCGAGCCGGGCGACCGTGACGGCCTCGACCTGCCCGTCCCCGTGCGCGGCGACGACGGCCTCCCCCGGCCGCCACGGCACGCGGTGGCGCGCCAGCTCGGCGACGTACCCCGCGAGCTCCGCGGCCTTCCCCGGCACGGCGGCGTGCTCCCAGGGCCGGGCGAGCCAGCGGCTCAGGGCGCCGGCCCGGCTCGCCTCGTGCACGGCCACGACGTCCGCCCCGGTGCGCAGCAGCGAGGACGCGACGGGCAGCAGGAAGGGCCCGGCCCCTGAGACGACGACCCGCCGCCCGACGGCGACCCGCTCACCCTTGGCCAGCGTCTGCGCGGCCCCTGCCGTGACGACGCCGGGCAGCTGCCAGCCGGGGAACGGGAGCGTCCGGTCGTGGGCTCCGGTCGCGAGCACGAGGGCGTCCGGCTCGAGCACGAGCGGCGTGCGCCCGAGGCCGTCGGGCTCGCCGACGAGCACGTGCAGCCGCACGGGGCAGGCCGCGTCGGCACCGTCGCCGTCGTCCAGCCGGTCCAGCGACCACACCTGTGCGGACGTGTGCACGGTGACGGCGGGGTGCTCCGCGAGCGCGTCCCGCAACGCCCCGAACGTGCCCCACCGGTGATGCAGCACGTGCTCGCGCGCGGCGCGCCGATCGGCGGGCAGGTGCCGCCAGTACTGGCCGCCGGGTTCGTCGGCGGCGTCGAGCACGCTGACCCGTGCCCCGGCGTCCGCCGCGGCGCGCGCGGCGGCAAGCCCGGCCGGACCGGCGCCCACGACGACGACGTGCCGCCTGCTGCCGCCGCTCACGAGACCTGCCGCACCACGACGTCGCCGTCCTGCGCGCGTCGCAGGCAGGCCCGCACGTCGCGCAGGCCGTTGACCTCGACGAGGCAGTCGAAGCACACGCCGATGCCGCAGAAGACACCGCGCGGCGCGGCGTCGCCGCGGGTCGTGCGCCACACGCGGTGGCCCGCGCCCAGCAGCACCCCCGCGAGGGTCTGGCCGGCCGTCCCGGTCACGGGCTCGCCGTCGACCCACACGGTCAGCGGACGGTCGGGGCCCGGGCGCGCCGGGTCTGCTCCGGGCGGCATGCGCAGCGACGTCATGCGGGTGCCCCTTCCGTCGGGTGCGGGCGCGCGTCCGCCCGCAGGGCGCGCAGCGTGGGCCGGTCGGTGGCGAACGCCCGGGGGTCGACCCCCGGCGCCGCGGCTGCGCCGAGCAGCATCGACGCGACGAGGTCGCCCGTCGCGGGCGCCAGCCCGACGCCTGCGCCCTCGTGGCCCGTGGCGAACCACAGCCCCGGCTGCTCCGCGTCGGGGCCGATCACCGGCAGGTGGTCGGGCATGTACGGGCGGAATCCGAGGTAGGTCCGCATCACGGGCACCTGCGCAAGGAACGGGAACACCGCGACGGCCCGGCGGGCCATCTGCGCCACGACGTCGGCGCGCGGCCGGTCGTCGAACCCGACCTGCTCCCTGCTGGACCCGACGAGCAGCGTGCCTGCCGGCGTCGACTCGATCACGGCGGAGGTCTGCAGCTCCGCTCCGGCCGACTGCGTCGCGGCGAAGTAGTCGCCGTCGTACACCTTGTGCCGCACGCGGCCGGGCACCGGCGTCGTCACCAGCACCGTGCCGCGGCGCGGCCGCACCGGGACCCAGGCGCCGAGCCGCCGGGCGACCTCGCCCGACCAGGGGCCTGCGGCCACGACCACGGCCCCTCCCGGGACGGCGCCGGAGGTGGTGGTCACGCCGGTGAGCCGCCCGTCGGTGCCGCGCAGCGCCCCGGTCACCTCGACGCCCGTGCGGACGACGGCCCCGTGCCCACGCGCCGACGCGAGGAGCGCCTCGGTCGCGACGACCGGCTGCACCTGGGCGTCCTGCGGGTAGTGGACACCGCCGAGCACCGCGGGCGCGAGGTCCGGCTCGAGCGCGCGGGCGTCGTCGCCGGTCACCGCGAGCGCCTCGACGCCTGCGGCACGCTGGCCCGCGGCGAACGCACGCAGACCGGCGAGCGCCTGGTGTCCTGCGACGACGACGAGGCCGCCCTTGGGCTCGTGCTCGACCGACGGGAAGCGGGGGCCGAGCTCGTCGGCCAGCTCGGCGGCGAGCGTGGCCCACCGGCGCACCGACACCAGGGCGAGGTCGAGCTCCGGCCCGGGCCCCTTGTCGGAGACGAGCACGTTGCCCTCGCCGTGCGCGCTGGTGGCGGACGCCGCGGCGCCACGGTCGAGCACGGTCACCGACGCCCCGGCCACGGCGAGCGCCCGCGCGCACGCGGCGCCCACGATCCCGGCGCCCACGACCACGACGTCCGTCCCCATGCGCCCGTCAGTCCTCCGGCTTGCCGGCCCACGTACCGAGCGAGTGCCCGATGTGCCGTTCCATGAGGGTTCTTGCGCCGGCGCCGTCGCCGGCGGCCAGCAGGTCGAGGAGCTCGTGGTGCTCCTGCGCGGAGTCGGCGAGGGTGCCGCTCGCGACCATCGCGGACAGGCCGTGCAGGCGTGCGCGGTCGCGCAGGTCGGCGACGATGTCGCTCGCGACGGGGTTGCCGAGCAGGCCCATGAGCCGCAGGTGGAAGGTCTGGTCGGCCTGGAGGTAGGCGACGAGGTCGCCGCGGCGGGCGCCCTCGACGATCTCGTCGGCGAGCGCGCGCAGCTCGCCGAGCTGCTCGGCAGGGAACGACGGCGCGAGGCGCTCCATCCAGACGGGTTCGATGGCCAGGCGCACGGCCGCGACGTGGCGGAGGGTCCGGTCGCTCACGCGCGTCACGCGGAAGCCCTTGTTGCGCACCGCCTCGAGGAAGCCGCGGCGCTCGAGGTCGAGCACGGCTTCGCGGACGGGGGTCGCGGAGACGTCGAAGCGGGCGGCCAGCGTGGGCACCGACACGAGCTCTCCTGGCTCCAGCTCGCCGACGACGATCGCGGCGACGAGCGCTCGGTGCACCTGCTCGCGCAGGCTGGCGGCAGGGCCGGGGCGGCGGGCCGTGGGGGTCGGTGCTGCTGGGCTCATCGGGCTCTCCGGGGGCTCGGTGGCGATCAGTAGAATATTACTCACACCCCTGCTCCGGCTGGATGTCGGAGGGTCCGTCTAGCATCGAACACAGGTACCTGGTCTTGGTGCATGCTGATGACGGAAGGATGGTGAGACAGTGCGAGAACACGAGCACGACCTCCCGCGCACGCTCCCGCAGGACCCGCTGCCTCCGGGCGACGAGCCCTTCTGGGTGCCCGACGCCGTCCCGGTGGCGCTCTGGTCCGAGGCCGACCTGCGGGCCGCGCTCGGCGGCACGCCGGGCCCTGCACTGGCACGCGTCGTCGCCGAGCTGACCGACCCCCACGCCGAGGCCCTGGACAGCCTGGCCGACGACGTGCTGGGCGACCTCGCGACGGCGTGCGACCACCTGCAGTCGTGGGCGGCGGGGATGCAGGCCCGGGTCGTCGCGGAGCGTGCGGCGCGCGAGAGCCACCCGCTCGCGCACAGCTCGCTGGTGGGGATGGTCACCAGCGAGCTCGCCGTCACCGGCGCCGAGGCCACGGACGTGGTGGTGCGCGCCGAGTCGGGTGCCGTGCACCCGGCCGTGGTCCGGGCGCTCGAGCGCGGCCGCATCGACGTGCGCAAGGCGCACACGCTGCTGCGGTCCGCGTCCCAGCTCACCACCCAGGAGCGCGCGCGGGCGATCGACCGTTACCTCCCCCAGGCGCCGCACCGGACCTGGCGCTGGCTGCGGGACAAGATGCTCGCGTTCGCGAAGTCGCTGCACGGCGCGGCCGAGTCGGCGCGCGACGCCGCCCGGCACCGCAACGTCCAGGTCGACCGCGCCGACAACGACATGGGCTGGATCTCCGCCTACCTGCCTGCGGTGGACGCCGCGGCGGTGTGGGGGGTCGTCGACGAGATGGCCCACCAGCTCCGACGCGTGCCCGGCGAGGAGCGTGACCTGGGCCAGCTCCGTGCCGACTCCCTGACGGGAATCGTCACGGGCAGGCTGGTGCCGGCGGGGCGGTTCACGGTCGCCACGGACACGACGGACGGCACGCACCGCACGAGCAGCACCGACAGCGCCCCCACCTGCCCCTGCGGTGGTCCCGCACCCGTCGTCCGCGTCACCCCGACCCGGCCCGTGGTGCGCGTGACCGTCCCCGCGACGGCCCTGCTCGGGCTGGACGACGCCCCGGCCGAGCTCGACGGCCTCGGGCCGGTCCCGGCCGACACCGCCGCGCAGATCGCCGTCGACGCCACCTGGCGACGGTTGGTCACCGACCCGGTCACCGGGGTCCTCGTCGACCACTCGACCACGACGTACCGGCCCGGCCGGGTGCTGCGTCAGGCGGTCACCGCGCGCGACCGGACCTGCACCTTCCCGTCCTGCGAGAAACCTGCCGAGCGATCGGACCTCGACCACATCGTGCCCTTCGACCACGACCTCGACCCGGCAACGCTGCCACCCGGCACGCCAGGGCAGACGCGGGCCGGGAACCTCCACGCGCTGTGCCGTCGGCACCACCAGCTCAAGACCGCCGCGGGCTGGACCGTCGAGCGCGACCCCCTCACCGGCGTGACGACCTGGACGCTGCCGACCGGACGCACCCGCACGCGTCCGCCCACCGTGCTCGACCCGCACGTCGACCTCGGAGCGGTCGACCCGCTCACGAGCCACCGCCTGACCCTGCGGATCCTGGCGTGACCGTCGCGTCGGCTGTCAGTGACCGCGACTACGGTCGGGACATGGCCGAGCCCCGCCCGTTCACCGTCCACGTCCCCGACGACGTCCTGACCGACCTGCGTGGGCGCCTGGCACGCAGCCGGATCCCGGAGGACTCGCCGCGGCGACCGCCGTCGGGCATGACGGCCGGCTACCTGCGGGAGCTGGTGGGCACCTGGATCGACTGGGACTGGCGGGCGCGCGAGGCGTGGCTCAACCGGCACCCGCAGTACGTCGTGCCCGTCGACGGCACCGACCTGCACTACGTGCACGCGCCCGCGCTGCTGGTGATGCACGGGTGGCCGCACACGTTCGCGCTGCAGCTCGACTTCGCCGACCTGCTGCCCGACATGCACGTCGTCGTCGCGAGCCTGCCGGGTTTCGGGTTCTCCACGCCCTACCCGGACGGCCCGATGACCGAGAAGCGGCTCGCCTCGACGGTGCACGCACTGATGAGCGACGTCCTGGGCCACGACAGGTACCTCACCTACGGCGAGGACGTCACCGCGAACGTCAGCGACCTCGTCGCGGGCATCGTCGCCACGCACGCACACTTCCCGACGATCGAGGAGCGCGCGCAGCTCACCGACCCCGAGGCCAGGGCCTTCTTCGACGGCATCGCCGCGACCCATCGCACCGACGGCGCGTACGGCCACGTCCAGGCGACCCGACCCGACACGCTCGCGGCCGCGCTGGACGACTCCCCCGCCGGCCGGCTCGCCTGGCTGACGGAGAAGCTCGTGGAGTGGAGCGACACGCCGACCAGCCGGAGCCGATCCCGCCGACGCCGGTCCCGGCCGCCGTCCTCGTCCAGCGGCACGAGGCCGGCTACCCCGAGCAGCTCGCGCGCCGCCACTACCTCGATCTCCGCGTGTTCGACCGCCTCGCCGAGGGCGGTCACTTCACGGTCGCCGAAGCGCCGCGGGAGATGGCGCCGCGGGAGATGGCGGCGCGTGTGCGGGCGTTCGCCCGGTCGCTCGACCGGACGTGACGCCCGCGCCCGCTCAGGCCACCGGCTCCAGCCGGATCACCGGGAACTTGCGGTCGGTGTACGTCTCGTACTCCTTGGCGTCGGGCCAGTACTCGGCCCAGATGCCGTAGAGGCGCTCTCACTCGGCCGACGGCCCGCGCACCACCGTGGCCCGCGCCTGCAGGGCCTGGTCGCCGACCTCGATGGTCACCACCTCGGGCCCCTCCTCGACGTTGGCCACCCAGACCGGGTCCTTGGGCGCGCCGCCCATGGACCCGACGACTGGACCCGACGACGAGGTAGGCGTCGCCGTCCTTGGCGGCGACGAGCGGCGTGACCCGCTCCGTGCCGCTCACGCGGCCGACGTGGTGCAGCAGCACGAGGCGCTTGCCCGTGAAGTGCCCTCCCGCGACGTCGTCGCCGAGGACGCCCGCGTTCGCGCGGTACGCGTCGATGATCATCGTGTTCATGTCGTTCTGGTCTGACATCCGGTCCTCCTGAGACGGTCGTCGGCCGTGCGGCAGCACATAAGCGGACTTAACCCCGCTTACCGCTCCGGCGGTAGCATCCATCGTGTGAGCAGCGGCATGAGCAGCGAGGTGACGTGGGGTCGACCCAAGCCTGAACGCGCCGACGCCGCTCGCAACCGGCAGCTGCTGCTCGACACGGCCCGCGCGCTGCTCGAGGAGGGCGGCACCGGCTGCCTGACCATGGACCTGCTCGCCGAGCGGTCGGGGCTCGGCAAGGGCACGGTGTTCCGCCGTTTCGGCAGCCGCGCGGGCATCTTCCAGGCGCTGCTGGACGACAGCGAGCGCGAGCTGCAGCAGCAGGTCCTCAGCGGCCCGCCGCCGCTCGGCCCCGGCGCACCGCCTGCCGACCGCCTCGTCGCGTACGGGACGGCGCGCATCCGCTTCCTCGCGCGACACCAGGCGGTGGCCCGGGCGACGCTCGACGGCCGCAACACGCCGGCCGGACGGCGGCCGCTCTCGGAGATCCATCTCCGCGTGCTGCTGCGCGAGCTCGACCCGCCGGGCGCCGACGTCGACGTCCTCGCCGGCCAGTTCGCCTACGCCCTGGACGGGCCGCTCCTGCTGCAGGTGCTCGGCACCCCGGGGCCCGAGCGCAGGCCACCCACCGACGCCGACATCGCGCGCTTCGAGGCCGGCTGGCGCTACCTCGTCGAACGCGTCTGCGGGGCCTGACCGCCGTCAGGCGTGCGTGAGCCCCTCGTGGCGCGCGTGCTCGGCGGGCTCGAGCTGGAAGGTGGAGTGCTCCAGCGGCACGTCGAACTGCGTCGCGACGCACCGCTGCAACGCGTCCAGGACGGGCGGCGCGTGGCCGTCGCGGAAGCAGGCGTCCCGCACGACCACGTGCGCGCTGATCACCGGCAGGCCCGTGGCGACGAGCGACGCGTGCAGGTCGTGCACCGACTCGACGTTGTCCACCTGCAGCAGCCGCGCGCGCACCTGTTCCAGGTCGACGCCCGGCGGGGTGGACTCCAGCAGCACGTTCCCCGAGTCGATCAGCAGGCGCAGCGCCCGCGGCAGGATGAGCAGGGCGATGACGAGGCCCGCGACGGCGTCGGCCCGCTGCCACCCGGTGACGGCGATGACGACGGCGGCCGCGATCACCGCGACCGAGCCGAGCGCGTCGTTGACGACCTCGAGGAACGCGGCACGCAGGTTGAACGACGCGTTCCGCCCGCCGGCGAGCACGGCGAGGGCGACGGCGTTGCCTGCCAGGCCCACCACACCGAACACCAGCAGCCCCGGTCCCGGCGCCTCGGCAGGCCCTACCAGCCGGCTCACGCCCTCGACGACGGCGTACACGCCGACCGCGAGCAGCACGGCCGCCTGGGCGAGCGCCGCGAGGATCTCGGCGCGCCGGAACCCCCACGTGCGGCGGGGCGACGGCGGGCGCAGCGCGAGCGTCGCGGCCAGCAGGGCGATGCCCAGGCCCGCGACGTCGGTGAGCATGTGGCCGGTGTCCACCAGCAGCGCGAGGCTGCCGGTGAGCAGCGCGCCGACGGCCTGGGCCACGAAGACGGCGGCGGTGATCCCGAACGCGACGGCGAGCCGACCGCGGTTGCGGCCGTCGGGATCGTGTCCGTGCCGGTGACCGTGCTGATCAGCCATGTCCTCGCTACCTCCCGCTCCTCGCGTGCCCAGCATCCGCCACGACGTCGCGCTCCGCACGGGCGGCCGCGCCGTCGACGCCGTACACCGGGCACAGCGCCACCGCGTCGCCCGTCAGCGCCAGCAGACGTTCGGCCGAGGCCAGCACCTCGAGCGTCGCCTCCGGGTGCGTCAGGGAGTACACCGACGCACGCCCCTGCGGGCGCGACTCGACCAGCCCGCAGTCGCGCAGGCAGGCCAGATGCTTCGACACCGTCGACTGGGCGAGCCCGAGGTGGCGCGTCAGGTCGACGACACGGTGCTCGCCCAGGGCGAGGTGGCGCAGGATCGCGAGCCGCGACGGGTCGGAGAACCCGTGGAAGAGGCACGCCGCCACGACATCGCCGTCCACCTGTGTCATCGCCATACGGCGATGATATCGGACGGCGTCATCGCACGGCGACGCCGTCCAGCAGGTTGGCCACCAGCGCCTCGACGAACGCGTCGGTGACGGGCTCGTCCGGGATGAGCAGCCGGTGGTAGACGGCGCCCCAGAGCTGGTCGACGACCACCTGCACGTCGATGCCCTCCCGGAGCTGCCCCTGCTCCTGCGCCGCCCGCAGCCGCTCGGCGGCGAACCGGCGGCGCTCGGACGAGTACAGCGCGCGGTAGGCGGCCGCGAGGTCCTTGTCGGTCTGCGCCTCCCCGATGAGCTCGGTGAGGACCCGACCGCCCGGCGTCGTCGTCATGACGCGTACGAAGGCGCGGAGCTGCTCGAGCAGGTCGGCCCGCACGTCCCCCGTGTCCGGGAAGGCGAGGCGGTCCTGCACGGCGTGGAAGTACCCGTCGAGCGCCAGCGCGCCCCGCGAAGGCCACCACTTGTACAGGGTCGTCTTGCTGACGCCGGACAGGCGCGCCACCCGCTCGAACGTCAGGTCGGCGATGCCCTCGGTCAGCAGCACCTCCCCGACGGTGCGCAGCACGTCGGCCCGCACCTCGTCGGCGGGGCGCCGGCCCCGGCCCCTCGGACGTGCGGGCCGGGTGTCGGCGACGGTCGCCTCGTTGTCCACGTGCACTCCTTCGGCTGTCCGGCGGTCAGTCTAGGTCGATGCCCGGGCCGGTCACGCGCCCAGCAGGTCGCCCAGACCGACCCGGGTCAGGAACTCGCCGCGCGTGCGGTCGGCGAGGTCGGAGACGGCCTCGGACCCGTCGTCCGCCGGGTCGATGTGCACCCGGTAGGGCCGCGTGCCTGCGGGCAGCGCCACGACGCGGGCGATCTCCTCCGAGACGAGCGACGCGTCGGCGTCGGGTGCGAGTGCGGCGAGCTTGTCGGCCACCTGCCCCATCAGCCCGGCGTAGCGGGTCTCGTACTCGGCCTCCACCGCGGCGTCAGCCGGCCGGCCCGCGTGCGCGAAGTGGTTGGTGCCCCGGGTGAACGAGCCGGGCACCACGATCGACGTCTCGACGCCCCAGCGGGCCAGCTCGCCCGCGTACGACACCGCGAGGGAGTCCATGCCCGCCTTCGCCGCGAAGTACGGCGCGAGGTACGGCGGGGTGCCGCCCTTGACGCTCGAGCTCGACACCCACACCACCAGCCCGGCGCCCCGACGGCGCATGCCCGGCAGCACCGCACGGTTGACGCGCTGGGTGGACAGCACATTGACGTCGTACAGCTGCGCGAGCTGCTCGGGCGTGAACGCCTCGGCCGGACCGACCACCATGTGGCCGGCGTTGTGGACCACCACGTCGATGCGGCCGTGCTCGGCCTCGACGGCGGCGACCGCCCGCTCGACGGACTCCTGGGAGCCCACGTCGAACTCCACCGCCCGCAGGTCCACGCCGTGCTCGGCGGCGTACGCCGCGGCAGCCTCGACCTGCGGGGCGTTGCGGCCGCCCGTCTCGCGCATGCCCGCGTAGACCGTGTCGCCGGCGTCGGCCAGCGCGCGGGCCGTCAGGGCGCCGAACCCGGACGAGGCCCCTGTGACGACGATGACGTTGCTCATGATCTTCTCCTGCTGCTGTCCGCCTCGGGCCCAGGGGCTCAGGCGATGCCGCCGTTGACGTACAGGACCTGGCCGTTGACCCAGCGCGCCGGGCCGGCGAGGAAGGCGACCGTCTCCGCGACGTCGTCGGGCGTGCCGAGACGCTCCAGCGGCGCGAGCCGGGCGAGGGTGTCGATCGTCTGCTCGTCCTTGCCGTCGAGGAACAGGGGCGTCGCGGTCGGCCCGGGGGCGACGGCGTTGACCGTGACGTCCTTGCCGCGCAGCTCACGGGCCAGCACGAGGGTCAGCGCCTCGACGGCCGCCTTGGAGGCCGCGTACGGCGCGTAGCCGGGGTGCTGCAGGCGGGTCTGGCTCGTGGAGAACCCGATGATCGCGCCACCGCGGCGCACACGGCGCGCCGCGAGCTGGGCGACGACGAACGACCCGCGGACGTTGGTGCGGTGCATCCGGTCCAGGGCCTCGAGGTCGAAGCTCTCGACCGGGCCGAGGACCATGATCCCCGCCGTGTTGACGACGACGTCGACGCCGCCGAACGCCGCCTCGGTGGCGTCGAAGGCCGCGGCCATGGCCGCCTCGTCGGCCACGTCCCCGCCGACGGCGACCGCCCGGCCGCCCGCAGCCGTCACGCGCTCGACGACCTCCTCGGCCCGGCCCCTGTTGCCCGCGTAGTGGACGGCGACGGCGAACCCGTCCGCGGCCAGCCGCTCGACGACGGTCCGGCCGATGCCGCCGGACCCGCCCGTCACGAGGGCGACGCGGGGGGTGTCTGTCCGGGTGCTCATGATGTGCTCCTCACGATGAAGTGGACCGTCCGTCCATATAAGCACACATGTGCACGCCGCGTCCATATGATCGGGGGGATCAGCCCGCGAGCGCCTCGAGCACCACGGCCGTCGCCTCGGCGAGCAGCGCGTCGTCGGGTGTCGTGGCCCCGTCCTCTGCCTGCACGAGCACCGCGAGCACGACCGGATCGCCCGCGCCGGGTGCGTCGTCGGGCGGCCACGCGATCCCGACGTCGTTGCGCGTGCCGGCGCCGGACGTGCCGGTCTTGCTGCCGACCGTCCAGCCGTCGGGCACGCCGGCGCGGATCGTGCCGTCACCGGTCGTGCTGCCGCGCAGGGCGTCGACCAGCACGGCGCGCGCGTCGTCGGCGAGCCGGTCCCCGAGGGCGTAGGCGCGCAGGCTCTCGGCGAGCGCCCGCGGCGTGCTGGTGTCGCGATCGTCGCCGGGGGTGTGGTCGTTGAGGGTCGGCTCGGTGCGCACGGGCTCGGTGGTGTCGTCGCCCGCGGCGCGCAGCGCGTCCCGCAGGCCGGCGGGCCCGCCGATCGCGTCGAACAGGAGGTTCCCGGCAGTGTTGTCGCTCTCGCGGACGGCCGCGTCGATCACCTCGCGCATCGTCAGCCCGTCGGTGACGTGCTGCTGCGTGACGGGCGAGTAGTCGACGAGGTCGTCGGCGGACCAGGTGACGACGTCGTCGAGGACCGCGGTGCCGTGCGCCTCCAGGACGGCACCGGCCGCGAGCGCCTTGATCGTGGAGGCGTACGCGAAGCGCTCGTCGGCGCGGTGGGCGGCGACGCGGCCGGTGCCGGTGTCGAGCGCGTAGAGGCCGACGGCGACGTCGTGCTCGGCCTCCAGGCGGGCGAGCGCGGCGGAGACGTCGGCGGGTGCGGGCGAGGCGGACGGCGCGGACGGCGCGGACGGAGCACCGGACGGCGATCCGGACCGCGGCGCGGGTTCCTGTGCGGTGCCGCACGCCCCCAGCCCCGCGCACAGGGCCAGGGCGAGGGCGGCGGTCAGGGTACGGGCGCGGCGCATCGCGAGCTCCTTCGCTGCAGGGGACGCGGAGGGGAACATGACGGCGGTCCGCACGCCCCCAGAGCGCCCGGACCGCCGTCGGTCTGGTTCGCGGTCTCAGACCGCGGCCGACTGGGCCACCCTCTCCCGAGATCCGGTCTCGCGCTCGTCGGGCGCGCCGGAGTCCTCGGAGCCGCCGTGGG
>DATGOB010000034.1:0-7678 GCA_036010205.1 Promicromonospora sp.
GGTCCAGGCGCCGAGCCCGCCGAGCACCACGAGGACGACGACCAGCCCGGTCACCAGGGGGCCGCGCGACCGCTTCGCCCGCCGGTCGCGCCGGCCGGCCCGGCTCCCCGGGCGGGCGTCGCGCTCGGCACGGGCGGCACGGCGTCCGCCCGTGCCGCGGCCGCCTGTGTTCCGGCCGCTGGCATGCCGAGGGGGCCCCTCGTAGCTCACTCCGGGAAGGCCCTCGGTCACGCTCGCTCCGTCCTCTGTGCTGGCCGGGTCGTTCGTCGACCCGGTGCCGGTCTCCCACCCGGGGCCGTGCACGACATCCATGACACGACATCTATGAGACGCCGGTCGCACGTCACGATCACATCACGGGCCGGGTGCCGCGAACGCTACCCCGACCAGCGGCCCTGCGGCCAACCGCCCGCCGGCGCCGTCCGGCCCGTGGCCGGGCGACGCCGGGCGCGGCCGGATCAGCCGTTGGCCTTCTCCCACGCGCGCAGCTCCGCGACGTTCTTCTGGTGCTCGTCGTAGCTGTCGGCGAACTTGGTCTCACCCGTCGTGAGGTTCACCGTCACCCAGAACTTCCAGTCGCCCGGTGCCGGGTGGAGCACGGCCTCGACGGAGGCGTCGCCGGGGCTCGCGATCGGGCCCGGCGGCAGGCCGGTGTGCTCGTAGGTGTTGTACCGGTTCTTCTCGTCACGCAGGTCGTCGCGCGTGAGCTCGGTACCCGGCTTGTTCGCGCCGTAGGCGACGGAGGCGTCGATCTGCAGCGCCATGTCGTCCGCCAGGCGGTTCTCGATGGCACGCGCGATCTTCGGCCGGTCCTCGGCGTGCAGGCCCTCACGCTCGACCAGGGATGCCTTGGTGAGCACGGTGTGCCACTGCTTGCTGGGCACGCCCTTGTCCTCGAGCATCCGTGTGGTCCGGCCGACCATCTCGGCCAGGAGGCCCTCGGCCGTCGAGTCCGGCTTGGCCATGTACGTGTCGGGGTACAGCCAGCCCTCGACGTCGCCCTTGGCCTGCCGGGGCAGACCGATCGCCTCCGGGTCCTCCAGCGCGGCCTCGAAGTCCTCGGCGGGCAGCCCCGTGACCTGGACGGCCCGGTCGATCACCTGGGCGGCCGTGAACCCCTCGGGGATCGTCACCTGCAGGTCGACCAGCTCGTTCTTCACCAGCAGCGCGACGGCGTCCTTCGCGGACATCTCCTCGAGCATCGTGCGCGTGCCCGGCCGGATGGACACGGAGTCCGGGTTGGCCTCGAACGCCGCCGTGAAGGCGGACACGCTCGCGACGACACCGGCCTCGTACAGGGCCTGGCCCATGACCTGACCCGTCGCACCCTTCGGGATCTCGACCTCGACCTGGTCACCACCCGGGCCCGGGAAGTCCTTCGACTCCAGGGGGCTGCTCAAGCCGGTCAGCCAGTCCATGTTGGTCCACACCGCGTAGCCGGACCCGCCGACGAGCACCAGGGCGACGACGAGCACGAGCAGCGACCGGCCGCGGCGACGCCTGCGGCGGCGCTGGGCCCGGCGGCTCGAGCGCGGTCCGGGGAACGCGGGGTCTGCCTGGCTCGGGGGGGCCGTGAAGAGGTCCGTCACCTCGGGCTCACTGTCCTTCGTCGGGGGGCTGCTGGGGTCAGTCGTGCGTGTCGTGCACGGTCCGCGCCTCGACGAGCTCGCCGGCGCGCTCCCCCTTCGCCCGCTCCGCGTCGAGTGCAGATTGCAAGATGATAACGGCTGCGGCCTGATCGATCACGGACCTGTGCCTCTTCGTCTTCCGGCCCGCCGAGCGCAGCTGCTGGTGCGCCGAGACGGTGGTCATCCGCTCGTCCACGAGGCGCACCTCCGGAGCATCGCCCGCGCCCCGGTGGGCGGCGTCCAGGGCCGCGACCAGCCGGTCGGCGAACGCGCGGGCGTCCGCGGTCGCGGCACCCTCCTTGCCCGACAGGTGCCGCGGCAGGCCGACGTACACGACCGCGGCGAACCGCTCGACCGCCTCCGCCACGATCCGCTGCACGTCGGCCGTGGTGCCCCGGCCGTCCCGCACGCGCGGCACGGTCTCGACGGGGGTGGCCACCAGGCCGTCGGGGTCGCTGGCCGCCAGGCCGATCCGGGCCATGCCGACGTCCACCCCCAGCCGGGCCCCGCGCGGGAGCCCGGCCGGGACGGCGGGTACGTGCTCGCTCACGTGCCTGCTCAGGCGCCGACGGCGGCCAGGCGCACGCCCTCGGCGATCCCCGCGAGGGCCTCGCCCAGCTTGGCCGGGTCGCTGCCGCCGCCCTGGGCCATGTCGGGCTTGCCGCCGCCACCGCCGCCGAGCGTCCGGGCGGCGGTGCGCACCAGGTCGCCGGCCTTGAACCCGGCGTCCCGGGCGGCCGCGTTCGTCACGACGACCACGACGGGGCGCCCGTTCGACACGCCGCCGGCCGCGGCCACGACCGGCTCGGCCTCACCGAGGCGGTTGCGCACGTCGAGCACCAGGGCGCGCAGGTCGTCGGCCTGCGCCTCGCCGGCGTCGTGCGTGACGACGCGGACGTCGCCGACGCGCGGGGCCTCGGCGGCGAGCCTGCCCGCGGCGGCGAGGAGCTGGCCCTGCCGCAGCGCGGCGAGCTCCTTCTCGGCCTCCTTGAGGCGGGACACCAGCGAGCCGACCCGCTCGGTCAGGTCCTCCGGCCGGGTGTTGAGCAGCCCGCTGAGCTGGCCCACCAGGGCGTGCTCCTTGGCCTGGAACCCGTACGCACCGTCGCCCACCAGGGCGTCGACGCGGCGCACGCCGGAGCCGATGGACGACTCGCCCAGCAGGGTCACGCGGCCGAGCTGGCCGGTCTGCCGGACGTGCGTCCCGGCGCACAGCTCGCGCGACCAGTCGCCACCGATCGAGACCACGCGCACGATGTCGCCGTACTTCTCGCCGAACAGGGCCATGGCACCGGCGGCGCGGGCCTCGGTGATCGGCATGAGCTGGTCGGTGACCTCGAGGTTGTCGGCGAGGCGCTCGTTGACGCGCTCCTCGATCTCCGACAGGGCGGAGGCCGAGACGGCCGACGGCGACCGGAAGTCGAACCGGATGCGGCTGGGGGCGTTCTCGGAACCCGCCTGCGTCCGGTCCGGGCCGACGAGCTCGTGCAGGGCCTTGTGGATCATGTGCGTGGCCGAGTGGGCACGGCTGATGGCCTTGCGGCGGGCCGTGTCGATCTGCGCCGTGCCGGGGTCGCCCAGCGCGGCCGTGCCCTCGACGAGACGGCCGCGGTGCACGATCAGGCCCTTGACCGGCCGCTGCACGTCGTCCACCTCGATGGTCGCGCCGCCGTCGAGCACGATCGTGCCGTGGTCGGCGAGCTGGCCGCCGGACTCGGCGTAGAACGGCGTGCGGTCGAGCACGACCTCGACCTCGGCGGGGGCCGTGACGGCGGGCGCGGGCACGCCGCCCGACAGCAGGCCGGCGACGCGCACGCCGGCGTCCGTCTCGGTGTAGCCGAGGAACTCGACGGGCGCCGTGAGGTCCTTCTGCAGGGCCTCGTACGCGGCGACGTCGGCACCGCCGGTGCGCTTGGCCAGGGCGTCGGCCCGGGCGCGGGCACGCTGCTCCTGCATGAGGCTGCGGAAGGCCTGCTCGTCGACCTGGACGCCCTGCTCAGCGGCCATCTCGAGCGTGAGGTCGATCGGGAAGCCGTAGGTGTCGTGGAGCTGGAAGGCGGCGTCGCCCGGCAGGGTGTCCCCGCCGCTCTTCCTGAGCCCGGCGACGGCGTTGTCGAGGATCGTGGTGCCTGCGGCCAGCGTGCGCCGGAAGGCCTCCTCCTCGGCGTAGGCGACGGCGGAGATCTGCTCGAAGTTCTGCTCGAGCTCCGGGTAGGAGGGCGCCATGGCGTCCTTGGAGACGGGCAGCAGCGACGGCAGTGCGACGTCGTCCACGCCGAGCAGGCGCATGGCACGCACCGAGCGGCGCAGCAGGCGGCGCAGCACGTAGCCGCGTCCCTCGTTGGAGGGACGCACGCCGTCGCCGATGATCATCAGCGCGGAGCGGACGTGGTCGGCCACCACGCGCATGCGCACGTCGTCCTCGTGGTTCTCGCCGTACTTCTTGCCCGACAGCTTCTCGGCGGCCTCGATGACCGGGTAGACCTCGTCGATCTCGTACATGTTGTCCTTGCCCTGCAGCAGGAAGGCAACACGCTCCAGACCCATACCGGTGTCGATGTTCTTGTTCTCGAGCTCGCCGACGATGCGGAACTCTTCCTTCGACTTCACGTCGTCGATGGCGTACTGCATGAACACGAGGTTCCAGATCTCGACGAAGCGGTCGCCGCCCTCGTCGACCAGCGGGCCGCCGTCGGGCCCGTAGGCGGAGCCACGGTCGTAGAAGATCTCCGAGCAGGGGCCCGCAGGGCCGGGCTGGCCGGTTGACCAGTAGTTGTCCTTCTTGCCGAGGCCCTGGATGCGCTCGTCGGGCAGGCCGACGATGTCCTTCCAGAGCTGCCTCGCCTCGTCGTCCTCGTGGTAGACGGTGACCCAGAGCTTGTCGGGGTCGATGCCGAGCTTCCCGTCCTCGAGCGAGCCCGTGAGGAAGTCCCAGGCCATGCGGATGGCGTCGGCCTTGAAGTAGTCGCCGAACGAGAAGTTGCCGTTCATCTGGAAGAACGTGCCGTGCCGCGTGGTCTTGCCGACGTCGTCGATGTCGAGCGTGCGCACGCACTTCTGCACGCTCGTGGCGCGCGTCCACGGCGGGGTCTGCTGGGCCGTCATGTACGGGATGAACGGCACCATGCCCGCGATGGTGAACAGCGTCGACGGGTCCGGGGAGATCAGCGACGCCGACGGCACCACCGCGTGGCCCTGAGCTTCGAAGTAGTCGAGCCAACGCTTGCGGATCTCGGCGGTGCGCATGAGGTCAGTGATCCTTCTTCTCGGTCGTGCGAAAGACGGGTGAAAGACGGGGGTGCACGCAGAGCACAACACGCGGGGGCCACCCGTTGTGCCCGCGCGTGTGCCCTATTCTGCCGCCGCGAGGGCCGCGGACGGAAACTGAAAGAGCTGGCTGTGGACGAGCGCCTGCGCCGGGCTACCGGCGTGCGTCGGGCGAGCCGCCCGGGAGCTCGCCGCGCAGCGACGCCATGAGCTCGGCCTCGCGCTCGGCCCGTGCCCGGGAGAACTCCGCGGAGAACCCCCGCGCCGCCGCGGTGAGGCGCGCCCCGGCGTCGTCGACCGCCGCGGCCGCCCGCTCGCTCACCGACGCGGGCGTGTACCGCTCGACAACCTGCCTGCCCTTGCGGATCACGACGATCGTCACGGTCACCCCGACGCCGACCCAGAACAGCCGGCGGATCACGCGCCCGCCTCCGCCGTGCCCGGGTCGGTGTGCCTGCCCGCGCGGCCCCGTGCGCCGCCGAACGCCTGCCGCACGCCGTAGGAGAACGCGGCGACCTTGACCAGCGGCTTGCCGAGCGTCGCGGCGTAGAGGCCCGTGAGCGCGGAGACGTTCTCGCTGACGTTCGCCGCCGACGTCGTGATCGTGTCGACCTTGACGAGCTGGGTGTTGGCCGACGCCACCGTGCCCGCCGCCTCGTCGAGGATCGGCACGGAGTGCTCGGTGACCTCGCGGACACCCCGGCGCGCCTCGTCCAGCAGCCTGCCCAGCTTCCACAAGGGGACGGCGAGGAAGCCCACAAGGAGCACGAACGCGATCGCCGCGATCAGTCCCGCCACGTCTCCGAGGTCGCCGAGGGTCATGCGCAAGCTCCTGCCTGGAAAGGTCGTGTCCGGCGCCGTACCGGCTGCCGTAGGGGGTCGCCTGCCACCCTATCCCGGTCACCGCCGCCTCCGCCCACCACCGCCCGGGCGCGCCCCGGGCCGGGTACGGCCGGCGCCGGCGGAGGGGCGGACCGGCGCCGGACGGCAGACGGCCCCGTCCGCGCCGGAGCGCGGACGGGGCCGTCGGGACAGCCGTGGATCAGCGAGCGTAGTACTCGACGACCAGCTGCACGTCGCAGGTCACGGGGACCTCGGCGCGCTTCGGCGCACGCGCGAGCGTCGCCGTCAGCTTCTCGAGCTGCACGTCCAGGTAGCCCGGGACCGCGGGCAGCACGTCGCGGTGCGCGCCCGCGGCGGCGACCTGGAACGGCACCGTGGTCTGGCTCTTCGGCTTGACCTGGATCGTCTGGCCCGGCTTCACGCGGAACGACGGGCGGTCCACGATCTTGCCGTCCACCAGGATGTGACGGTGGGTCACGTGCTGGCGGGCCTGCAGGATGGTGCGGCCGAAACCGGCGCGCAGCACGAGCGAGTCGAGACGCGTCTCCAGGTCCTCGACCATGACCTCACCGGTCAGGCCCGCCTGCTTGCGAGCGTTCTCGTACACCTTGAGGAGCTGCTTCTCGCGGAGCATGTACTGCGCGCGCAGACGCTGCTTCTCGCGCAGACGCACCGCGTAGTCCGACTCGGTGCGGCGACGGGCGCGGCCGTGCTCACCGGGCGGGTAGGGACGCTTCTCGAAGTGCTTGACAGCCTTGGGCGTGAGCGCGAGGCCCAGCTTGCGGCTCAGTCGCACCTGACGGCGCGAACGGGTCACAGAGGTCACTGTGTCTTCCTGTCCTGTCGTACGAAAGAGGTCACACCTGGACACGGGTGTCCCCGAGGGGAGACCGCACCGGGTGCGGGACCAGCCGATGGAGCGGACGCCGTGCGGCGTGCGTTCACGGGGCCGAGGTCCCAGGGGTTGCCCGTGGGCAACCTGAGCATCTTACCGCACGTCCGGCCCGCCCCGCGCCGCGGGACCGGCGTCCTCGCTGCCCAGGATGCCGCGGATGCGCTCGAGCCGTTCGGCGACCTGCCGCTCGTAGCCGCGGTCGCTCGGCTCGTAGTAGCGCGCGCCGGAGAGCACGTCCGGCAGGTACTGCTGCGGCGCCACGGCGTGCGGCCAGTCGTGCGCGTAGCGGTACCCCTCGCCGTGCCCGAGCGCCTTCGCGCCCGCGTAGTGCGCGTCACGCAGGTGGTGCGGCACGGTGCCGACCCGGCCCGCCCGCACGTCGGCGAGCGCCGCGTCGACGCCGCGGTAGGCCGCGTTCGACTTGGGCGCCGTCGCCAGGTGCACGACCGCCTCCGCGAGGACGATCCGCCCCTCGGGCATGCCGATGAGCTGGACGGCCTGCGCCGCGGCGACGGCGGTCTGCAGCGCGGAGGGGTCGGCCACGCCGACGTCCTCGGCCGCCGAGATGATCAGGCGCCGCGCGATGAACCGCGGGTCCTCCCCCGCCGCCACCATGCGGGCCAGGTAGTGCAGCGCGGCGTCGACGTCGGAGCCGCGGATCGACTTGATGAACGCGGAGACGACGTCGTAGTGCTGGTCGCCGTCGCGGTCGTAGCGGACGGCGGCGACGTCGACGGCGCGCTCGACGTCGGCCAGGCCGACGCGCGGGACGGCGCGCTCGTCGCCACCGTCCTCGTCCTCCGGGCCGTCGGCCGCCTCCGCGGGCCCGTCGGACAGGACCGCACCGGCGGCCGCCTCGAGGATGGTCAGGGCCTTGCGCGCGTCCCCGCCGGCGAGGCGCAGGAGGTGCTCCGTCGCCTCGTCGTCGAGCTCGACGGAGCCGCCCAGCCCGCGCTCGTCGGTCACCGCACGGCGCACCAGCTCGCGCACGTGCTCGGTCTCCAGCGGGCGCAGCGTGAGCAGGAGGGAGCGGGACAGCAGCGGC
>DATGOB010000035.1:0-8694 GCA_036010205.1 Promicromonospora sp.
GTGCGCCTGGGGCACGCCGGGTGCCGAGGTGCACGTGTACTCGTTCAACTGGGGGAGGGCGACGCCGGTGACGTGGTGATCTTCTCGGGCCGGTCTGGGGGTGTGTCACCGCCGCCCGGTAGGCTTCGGTCGCCGCCCCGCCCCCAGAACTGAGGAAGACCTGTGCCCAGACTGAACGTGTCGCCGCGCTCGGCCGTCTCCGCCGGGGTGGTGACGCTCTTCGCCGGAGCCCTCGTGCTGCTCGCCGTGCTGCAGCAGGGGGAGGCAACGGCCGAGGTCGACCTGGACGACTCCGGGGTGTGGGTCACCAAGACCTCCGCGGGCCTGCTGGGCCGGTTCAACACCGAGGCCGAGGCGCTCGACGGCACGCTGCTGGCCGGGTCGTCGACGTTCGACGTGCAGCAGGCCGCCTACCGCGTGCTCATGACGGACCCCGGCGCGGCCACGGCGAACCCGGTGGACCCGGCGCACCTGGCGCTGGACGGCACGATGACGGTGCCGGCGGGATCCGTCGTCGCGTCGGGCGGGTCGACGACGGCGGTGCTCGACCCCGACGACGGGCGCCTGTGGGTGCTGCCGTTCTCCGGTGCCGCGCAGTTCGACGAGGAGGAGCTCGACCCGACGGCGGAGCTGGCGCCGGGCGCGCGGGTCGCCGTCGGGTCGGACGGCACCGTGTACGCGGCCGTGCCGCGGCAGGGCCGTCTCGTCACGGTGCCGACGACCACGGCGGGCGTCGCCGGCGAGCCGACGGAGGCCGAGCTGCCGGTGGCCGAGGACGCCGAGGTGGACCTGACCGCGGTCGGAGACGGCCCGGTCGTGCTCGATCGCACAGCCGGGGCGCTCGTCCTGCCGGGCGGACGTGTCGTCGACCTGGCCGACGCGGCGTCGGCCCGCCTGCAGCAGCCGTCCGGCGCGGCGGACGCCGTCGTCGTCGCGACCCCGCAGGGACTCGTCACGCAGCCGCTCTCCGGCGGCGACGCGACGACCCGCCGCGCGTCCGGCACCCCGGCGGCCCCCGTGCAGCTCGGCGGGTGCACGTACGGCGCGTGGTCCGGCACGGGGCAGGTGGTCCGGGACTGCCCGGGCACCGACCGGGACGTCGACCAGACGCTCGAGGGCGCGGACGGCGAGCTCGCCTACCGCGTCAACCGTCAGGCGATCGTGCTCAACGACGTCGCGGACGGCACCCTGTGGATGGCGGCCGACGACTTCGAGAAGGTCGACGACTGGGACCTCACGATGCCGGAGGAGGCCGAGGGCGAGAAGGTCGAGTCGGAGACCACGACGCCGGAGATGGTCGACCAGTTCCTCGCCGAGCGGGACAAGCCGAACCGGCCGCCGGAGCCGAAGGACGACGTCATGGGCGTGCGCCCGGGCCGCACCACGGTGCTCGACGTGCTCGCCAACGACGTCGACCCGGACGGCGACGTCATGACCGTCACCGTCGAGGGCCCGGACGGGGACACGGGCATCACCGTCGACCGCGTGCTCGACGGTGCCGCCCTGCAGGCGGACGTGTCGCCGACGGCGTCGGGCAGCACGACGTTCCGCTACACCGTGGACGACGGGCGCGGCGGGACGGCCGACGCGAAGGTGCGGCTCACCGTGGTGCCGCCGGGCGAGAACGCGCCGCCGGAAGCCCGTGGCGAGCCCGTGCTGCGCGTCGCGCAGGGCGGGGACGCGCGCATCCGCGTGCTGCCGTTCTGGCGCGACCCGGACGGGGACGACCTGATCCTCTCGAGCGCCACGACCGCCGACCCGGCCGACGAGGTGCGCTTCCGGCCCGACGGCACGGTCGAGTTCCGGGACAGCGGCACGACGACGGGCCGCAAGATCGTCGACCTCACCGTGTCGGACGGGCTCGACGAGGTGGGGGAGGGGCGCCTGCTGGTCGACGTCATCGCGACGCAGGAGCCGCCCGTCGCCGTCGCCGACCACGTCACCGTGCAGGCGGGCGCCCCGGTCACCGTCGAGCCGCTGCGCAACGACACCGACCCCAACGGGGACCGGCTGCGGCTGGTCAGCGTGTCCGGGCAGGAGCCGGCCACCATCACGGAGAACTTCGCGGCGGGCACGTTCCGGTTCGTCAGCAAGGAGCCAGGTAGCTACGACCTCACCTACCAGGTCAGCGACGGCCCGTCCTCGACCATGGGGCTCGTCCGTGTCGACGTGCTGCCGCCCCCGCGGGACGCGGGCCCGCCCGTCGTCGTGGCCGACACCGTGCTGCTGCCCGCCGGCGGCTCGGCGCTCGTGGACGTGCTCGCCAACGACACCGACCCGTCCGGCGGCGTGCTCGTGGTGACGTCGGTCGAGGCCGACGCAGGGGTGACGGCCGCCGTGCTGGACCACCACGTGCTGCGGGTCGCCGAGACCGCGCGCCTGGACCGACCCGTGACCCTGCGGTACACGGCGTCGAACGGCACGCAGAGCGCCGACGGCGAGGTGCGCGTGGTGCCGGTCGCCGCCCCGACCCGGCTGCGGCCGCCCGAGGCGGTGGCCGACGAGGTCACCGTGCACACGGGCGACGTGGTGACGGTGCCGGTGCTGAAGAACGACGCGCACCCGGACGGCCTGGAGCTCAGCCTCGCGGAGGAGCTGGTCGAGGGACCCGAGTCCGGCGAGGCGTTCGTCTCGGAGGACACGGTGCGCTTCCGGGCGGGGTCGCAGGCCGGCACGGTGCACCTCGTGTACGAGGTGCGGGACAGCAACAACCAGAAGGACTCGGCGCAGGTCACGATCAACGTGACCGACACGCTCGAGAACGCGGCGCCGCAGCCGCCGGACACGACGGCCCGCGTGCTCGCGGGCGCCGTCACGCGCGTCGCCCTGCCGCTGGACGGCAGCGACCCGGACGGCGACCACGTCACGCTCGACGGGCTCTCCGTGCCGCCGAAGAAGGGCACGGTGCGCCTGGTCGACGGGTACCTGGAGTACGAGGCCACGCGCGACGCGGCGGGCCGTGACGAGTTCCGCTACGCGGTGACCGACACGCGCGGCGCGACCGCAGAGGGCACCGTCGCGGTCGGCATCGCACGCCCACCGGGCACGAACCAGCCGCCGACGGCGGGCGACGACACCACGCTCGTGCGCCCGGGCCGCGACGTCGCGGTCGACGCGCTCGCGAACGACTCCGACCCGGACGGCGACCAGATCGCCCTGGTGCCCCGCGCGTTCGAGGGCGGCGACGCGCTGGACCCGCGCGTGGTCGACGGCATGGTGCTGGTCACCACGCCGGGCGACGAGGGCACCCACACCTTCTACTACGGCATCGAGGACTCGTGGGCGGCCCGCGCGACGGGCTCGGTGACCGTCGAGGTGGCGCGCGACGCGCCGCTGCTGCGTCCGGTGGCGCGCGACGACACGGTCGCCCCCGCCGACGTCACCTCTGACACCGTGACGCTCGACGTGCGGCGCAACGACACCGACCCCGACGGCGTGGCCGCCGACCTCGAGGTCGCGGTGCTCGAACCGGACGGCGAACCGGCCGAGGGCGTGACCGTGGACGACGACGGCCTCGTGACCGTGGCCCTCGGCGAGCAGCCGCGCGTGCTCACCTACACGGTGACCGACCAGGACGGGCTCGAGGGAAAGGCCTTCCTCCGCGTGCCCCGCGACGGGTCGCTGCCGCACCTGCGCCAGCCCGTCGAGGCGGTCCCCACCTACGCGGGCGAGACCCTGGAGATCGACCTCACCGAGTACGTGGTCGTCGCAGAGGGCAAGACACCGCGGCTCACCGTCGAGGAGAAGGTGACGGCGGTCGAGGGCACGCGCGAGGTCACGAGCCCGACGAGCCTGACCTACACCTCCGACGAGGAGTACGTCGGCCCGGCGTCGGTCACGTTCGAGGTGACCGACGGCGACGGCCCCGACGACCCCGAGGGCCGCACCGCGGTGCTCACGTTGCCGATCGACGTGCGCGCCAGCCGCAACCAGCCGCCGGAGGTCCGCGGGACGGCGCTGCTCGACGTCGCGGCAGGCGAGGACGCGTCGCTCGACCTGGCGCGCGTCGTCGTCGACCCCGAGGGCGACCCCCTGACCGTCGAGGTGACCGGCGGCGCCGACGGGCTCACCCTCGGCACGCAGGGGACGACCGTGCTCGCCCAGGCCCAGCCCGCCGTGCCGCGCGGCACGCGGGTCACCGTCCCGTTCACCGTGACCGACGGCAAGAACCCGCCCGTCCCGGGGGAGCTCGCCGTCACGGTGGTGGCCTCCACCCGGCCGCTGGCCCGCGCCAACCCCGACGAGGTGCGTGACGCCCACCAGGGCGAGGAGGTCACGGTCGACGTGCTGGCCAACGACGCCAACCCGTTCCCGGAGGAGCCGCTCACCGTCGTGGGAGCGGCGGTCGAGACCGGCAGGGGCACAGCGGTGCCGACGAGCTCGGCGCTCGCGGTCACACCGGCGGACGACTTCGTCGGCACGATGGTGGTGCGCTACCGCGTGGCGGACGCGACCGCCGACCCGGACCGCGAGGTCGAGGGCACGGTGCGGCTCACGGTGCTCGGGCGGCCGGAGGCACCGCGCCCGCCGCGCGTCGAGGAGGTGCGCTCCGAGACCGTGGTGCTCACCTGGGACGCGCCGGCGGACAACGGTGCGGAGATCACCGGGTACACCGTGCGCTCGGGCCGTGGCGACGCGACGGAGTGCGCCTCGACGACCTGCACGGTCAGGGGGCTGCAGAACGACGTCGTGTACACGTTCACCGTCACGGCGACCAACGCGGTCGGGGAGTCCGACCCGTCGGGGCCCTCCGAGGAGGCGCGTCCCGACGAGAAGCCCGACAAGCCGGAGCCGCCCACGCTGAGGTTCGGGGACGAGTCGCTCACGGTGACGTGGAAGAACCGGACGTACACCGACCGGTCCCCGATCGAGTGCGTCAACCTGGAGATCAGCCCGGCCCCGACCGACGGCGCGCTCCAGAAGCAGTGCGTGACCGGCACGTCGACCGTCTGGGAGGGGCTCGCCAACGGCACGGCCTACACGGTCATGGTGCAGGCCGTGAACGCGGCGCCCGAGCCGTCCGACTGGAGCGACGCCTCGGCGCCCGAGGTGCCGGCGGCGCCGCCCGCCCAGCCCGCTGCGCCCAGCGCCCAGCGGGTCGACAACGCCCTTGGCGGGCAGATCACGGTGTCGTGGACCGAGCCGGCGAACAACGGCGATCCCGTGGCGCGCTACCACCTCGACGTGTACGAGAACGGCGGTCTCAAGGAGACCCAGACCGTCACGGGCACGTCCCGCGTGGTGTCCGGCCTGTCGCCCGAGGCGTCGTACACGTTCGCCGTCACGGCGGAGAACAAGGCCGGGCGCTCGCCCGCCAGCGCGCGGTCGCCCGAGCAGGTGCCGTTCGGGCAGCCGCAGGTCCCCGCCGCGCCGACGGCGGAGCTCGGCAGCACGACGAACGGGCAGGCCGTCGTCCGGTGGAGCGGCATCTCGTCCGACGCGTTCCGCGGCCCCGCCCACCGGTACGAGGTGCAGGGCAACGGGGTGCCCGAGCGGACGGAGTCGTCGCCCGCCACGATCACGGGCCTCTCGAACGGCACGCAGTACCGGTTCCAGGTGCGCGCGTGCAACCAGTACACGTGCTCGGCCTGGTCGGCGAGCTCCGGCGCCGTCACGCCGTACACGACGCCCGGCGCGCCCGGTGTGACGTGGTCGCTGCGCTCGTCGAGCGAGGGCCGCTTCACGATCAGCGCGCCCGGCAGCAACGGCGGCCGCGCGCTCCAGTCGATGCGCTACCGCGTCGACGGCGGCGGCTGGAAGAACCTGAGCACCTCCGGCGGCACGGTCGACGTCGGGCCCGCGTACAGCCGGACGTGGACGCTCGAGGCGCAGGCGTGCAACGAGGCGGGCTGCGGCGCGACGGCGTCGGGGAGCGGGCGCACCAACCCGAACCCGGCCAACCGCACCTTCACCATCTCGAAGGGCGCCGACGCGTCGACCTCCTCGGGCTGCCGGCAGGGCTCCGCGTGCCGGTGGATCAACATGACGATCACCGGCTGGGAGCCGAACACGGCGTTCACCATGCGCTGCCTGTCCACCCAGCACAACTCGGCGGGGCAGGTGTACTTCCCGCGGTGGGAGCAGGGCCAGTGGTGGGGCCAGGCGTGGGGCGTGCCGCTGCGCACGGACGCGAACGGCAACTGGTCGGGCCAGACGGACTGCATGCACGGCTACACGGGCAAGTACACGTGGGTCGAGACGCAGCAGCTCGGCGAGTCCAACCACCTGCTGTGGTGAGCCGCGTACGTCGCCGTCTTTTCGGTGCCGTTTACCAGACACACCCCTACAATCTGGACAAACGCTATGGGGAGTCCTCCCCAGCGAAACTCCGGGACGATTCACCCGCCTCCCCGGTAGGGTGCATTCGTCGCCCCCGTGTGTTCGTCCGGGCGAGCGGCTTCGCGGCAGTGAGCTGACCAAGTGAGTGGATCGAGGAGGAGCGCATGAGCCTTGTCTCGCGCATGATGGAGAATCGCCGGTCCGTCGCATCGGTCGGTGCGGTGACTCTTTTCGGTGCGGGCCTGGTCGCATTCGCTTTCCTGTACGAGGGTGAGGCGACGGCGGACGTCGAGCTGAACGACTCGGGCATCTGGGTCACGCAGACCTCCTCGGGCAAGCTCGGCCGCTTCAACTACGAGGCGAAGGCGCTCGACGGCACCCTGCTCGCGAACTCCACCAGCTTCGACGTGGAGCAGGACGCCCAGCGGGTGCTGCTCAACAAGCTGAGCGACTACTCGGCGAGCCCCGTCAACCCGGCGCTGCTCTCCCTGGACACCACGATGAAGTTCCCCGCCGGCTCGAAGGTCGCGGCGGGTGCGGCGACGACCGCCGTCTACGACCCCGAGTCGGGCAAGGCGTGGGTCCTGCCGTTCGAGCAGGGAGCGTTCGACGAGAAGAAGACCAAGCCGACCGTGAAGGCGGGCCCCGGGGGCGCGATCACCGTCGCGGACGACGGCACGGTGTTCCTGGCCGTGCCGCAGGACGGCACCCTGTACACCGTCCCCACCGGGGCGCACGGCGTCCCCGAGGAGGTCAAGGAGTCGGAGCTCCCGCTGGGGACGAACGCAGAGGTGCAGGTCTCCGCCGTCGGGGACAAGCCCGTCGTGCTGGACCAGGCGAGCTCGACGCTCGTGCTGCCGGGCGGCGACACCGTCAAGGTCGACGGTGGCCAGCCCATGCTGCAGCAGCCGTCGGCGGCGTCGGACGCGGTGGCGCTCGCCACGGCCGACGGGCTCGTGTCGCAGCCGCTCCGCGGCGGCGACGCCACCAGGCGCGCCGCGTCGGGCAACCCGTCGGCGCCCGTGCAGCTCGGCGACTGCGTCTACGGCGCGTGGTCGAGCACCGGCCAGGTGATCCGCGACTGTCCGGGCCAGGAGAACGACGTCGACGAGGTGCTCGAGGGCGTCGACCCCGCCGCGACGCTCGTCTACCGCGTGAACCGCGACCTCATCGTCCTCAACGACGTCGCCGACGGCACGCTGTGGATGGCGGCCGACGACTTCCAGAAGGTCGACGACTGGGACCTCAAGATGCCCGAGGACGCCGAGGGCGAGAAGACCGAGTCGGAGGAGACCACGCCCGAGCAGGTCGACCAGCTCGTGGCCGACCGGACCAAGCCGAACCGCCCGCCGAAGCCGAAGGACGACGTCATCGGCGTGCGGCCGGGACGTACCACCGTGCTCAACGTGCTCGCCAACGACGTGGACCCCGACGGCGACGTCATGACCGTCCGCGTCGACGGCGAGGTGTCCGGGCCCGCGACCGTGGACCGGGTGCTCGACGGCGCCGCGCTGCAGGCGAACGTGCCCGCGGACGCGACCGGGCGCACGACCTTCACGTACGAGGTCGACGACGGCCGGGAGAACGGCACGGCCACCGCGTCGGTGACGGTCGACGTCGTGCCGATGGAGAAGAACAACCCGCCCGAGCAGCCCGGCCAGCCCGTGCTGCGCGTGGGGCAGGGCGGTCTCGGCACCATCAAGGTGCTGCCGTTCTTCAAGGACCCCGACGGGGACGACCTGTTCCTGTCCAACGCGTCGACGGCCGACCCCCGCGACGAGGTGCGGTTCCGCCCGGACGGCACGATCGAGTTCCGCGACGGCGGGACGGCGATCGGGCGCAAGCTCGTCGACGTGACGGTGTCGGACGAGCAGGGCGCGCCGGTCGAGGGTGTGCTGCAGATCGACGTCATCGGGACCAACGTGCCCCCGATCGCGGTGCAGGACCACGTGACGGTCAACGCGGGCGAGCCGGTCACGGTCGAGCCGCTGAAGAACGACTACGACCCCAACGGCGACAAGCTCCGGCTGACCAGCGTCACCCAGGAGCAGGACGCCGAGATCACGACCAACGCGACGGCGGGCACGTTCAAGTTCGTCAGCGACAAGCCCGGTTCGTACGACGTCACCTACCAGGTCACCGACGGTCCCGAGCCGGTGACCGGCCTTGCACGTGTCGACGTCGTGACGCCGCCCGAGCAGGGCGGCGTGCCGGTGGCGGTGTCCGACCAGGTGCTGCTGCCCACGGGCGGCACCGCGCTGGTCGACGTGCTGGCCAACGACACCGACCCCGGCGGCGGTGTCCTGGTGGTCCAGGGCGTCGACGTCCCCGACGACTCGCCGGTCAAGGTCTCGGTGCTCAACCACCAGATCCTCAAGGTGTCCGAGCTCAAGCGGCTCAGCGGCTCGGTCACGA
>DATGOB010000036.1:0-34091 GCA_036010205.1 Promicromonospora sp.
CAGGGCGAGAAGATGAGCAAGTCGCTCGGCAACCTCGTGCTGGTCTCCCGCCTGCGCGAGGCCGGGCACGACCCGATGGCGATCCGGCTGGCGCTGCTGGCCCATCACTACCGCGCCGAGTGGGAGTGGGACGACGCGACGTCGCTCGCGGACGGCGAGGCGCGCCTCGTGCGGTGGCGGGACGCGGTCTCGGGCAACGGCGGTCCGGCGGCGGCCGAGACGCTCGAACGGGTCCGTGCGGCGCTCGCCGACGACCTCGACGCGCCCGCGGCGCTGACCGCCGTCGACGCGTGGGCCGACCGGGCGCTGGACCCCGCACGGGACACCGCGCAGGACGAGGAGGGGGCGCCCGGCGTCATCGCTCGGACGGTGAACGCCCTGCTCGGAGTGCGTCTCTGAGGCTCCGGCGGTGCCCGCGGCGGGCCTCGCGGACCAGGTAGTCGATGGCCACGGCAAGCGCTTGCCGGGTTAGTTTTGGCCCCTGCTTCCGTTTGCATTTAACCCGGGGCAGGATGGGTGCATGACGGAGTACGAGGAAGACTTCACGGGTGAGACCCGGGTCACCGTCACGACGACGCCCCGGTGCAGCACGCGGTATCGCGTCGTACGCAACGGGCCGGGGTTCGCACCGGTCTACGACCGTGTCGAGGACGCAGCGCGGTGTCTCGAGACGTGGGTCGGCTACCACGGTCCTGACGCAGGAGTACGGATCGAGCCGATCCCGGCCAGTGCCTGAGACAGAGGCCTGAGCCCCCGCCGGGGGCTCAGGCCTCTGTGCTGTTCCGGGTGCCGCCGGCCGGGTCGCGGCCGGTCAGAGCCCCGGCGTGTCCTTGCCGCCGTCCTTGCCGCCGATGTCCCGCCGGCGCAGGTAGCGCTCGAACTCGCGAGCGATGGCGTCGCCTGACGCCTCGGGCAGCTCGGCGGTGTCCTTGGCCTCCTCGAGCTGGGCCACGTACTCGGAGATCTCCGAGTCCTCCGACGCCAGCTCGTCGACGCCGTGCTGCCACGCCGCCGCGTCGTCGGGCAGCTCGCCCATCGGGACGGACTCGCCGAGGATCTCCTCGACCCGGGTCAGGATGGCAAGGGTGGCCTTGGGCGAGGGCGGGTTCGCCACGTAGTGGGGCACGGCCGCCCACAGGCTCACCGACTGCAGGCCGCGCTCGGAGGCCTCGTGCTGCAGCACGCCGACGATGCCCGTGGGGCCCTGGTAGGTGTTGGCCTCGATGTCGAGCACCGACTGCAGGCCCACGCTGTCGGACGTGGCCGTCATCGGGATGGGGCGCGTGTGCGGTACGTCGGCCAGCAGGGCGCCCAGGGTGATCACCGTGCGCACGCCGAGCTCCTCCGCGACCGACAAGAGCTCGTCGCAGTACTTGCGCCACCGCATGGACGGCTCGACGCCGTGCACCAGCACGACCTTGCGCTCGCCGACCTGCGCCACCGACACGGACGTCGTCGGCCAGGTGATCGAGCGCTTGCCGTCCTCGTCCAACGAGATGTACGGCCGGTTGACCTGGAAGTCGTGGAACTCCTCGGGGTCGAGCTCCGTCACCTTCTCTGCGCCCCACACCTCGGCGAGGTGCGTGAGCGCCGTGGTGGCGGCACTCCCCGCGTCGTTCCAGCCCTCGAAGGCAGCGAGGAGCACGGTCTGGCGAGGCGAGGCCTGCTCCGGCTGCTCGTGATGCGCGTCGGTCATCCCCCCAGCCTAGGGCGTGGGGGCCGCGGCGTGGCGAGAGGCGGCGCCGCGTTCGCGGACGGGCGAATCGGCGTGTCGCACGTCAGAGGGCGGGCACGCCGGCGCGGAGCGCGCCACGGACCTGCACCTCGACGCCGCGCCATGTGCCGCTCCACAGCGTGTACCCGGGCTCGACCATGCGCTGGTCGATCGCGTGGTCGAGGCCCAGCGCGCGGGCGATGCTCTCGCCGTCGTCCAGGTGCCAGGGCTGCAGGCAGACACGCTCCGGCGTGACGGTCAGCACCTCGATCCAGTCGGCGCGCACGTGCCGGAGGAGATCGATGACGTCGCCGAGCCGTTCGGTGACCGACTGCGAGGCAATGGGGTTCACGAGACTCTCCGGGGCGGGCGGGATCGGGTCACTTCCACTGTGCTCACTGCGGGCTCACGGCCTGCACACCTACTGTGCGACCCCCACCCGGGACGTGCCATCGGCAGCGCGCGGGACGTTTCGGTGATAGATACGTCCCTTGGGGGTGAAGCGTGTGAGGAACCAACGACTGGTCGCCGCGATGGCGCAGGCAGGGCTGAGCCAGGTGCGCCTGGCCGCTGCCGTGGGTGTGGACCCGAAGACGGTGGAGCGCTGGGTGGTGCAGGGGCGTACCCCGCACCCGCGGCACCGTGTGGCGGTGTCCGACGCGCTGGGGTGCGACGCGGCCGCGCTGTGGGGCGACGCCGACCGGGTCGAGGCGGCGACCCAGGAGATCGTGGGGGTGTACCCGGCGCGTCGCGCCGTCCCGTCGGGCACCTGGCGTGCGTTCCTCGCGGGCGTGGAGCACCGGTTCGAGCTGCACGCGTTCGCCGCGACGTTCCTGCCCGACCAGACGCTCGACCTCACCGCGGAGATCGTCTCCATGGCGGCGCGCGGTGTCCGCGTGCGGCTGCTGCTGGGCGACCCGGACGGCGCCGCCGTCGCGGTGCGCACCCGGGAGGAGGGCGGCACCGGCCTCGCCGGGCGCATCGCGCTCGTGCTGTCCTACCTCGCGCCGGCGCTCGGCACGCCCGGCGTCGAGGTGCGGCTGCACGACAGCACCCTGTACGCCACGACGTTCCGGTTCGACGACGACCTGCTGGTCAACACGCACGTCTGGGGCGCGCCCGCGGGCGCCAACCCTCTGCTCCACCTCAAGGACGGGCCGGAGGCGGCGATCGCGCCCGCTTATCAGGCCGGGTTCGAGCGGGTCTGGAACATCGCACAACCACTCGACGCGTGGCCCCGGACGGAGGACTCGGACAGGGTGGCGTGATGGCGCGCTACGACTACTTCGACGACCCCGCCGCGCCGCCCGTGAACTCGGTCGTCCCGTCGGTCACGGTCGCGGTGCGCGACGACGTCGGACGGCTGCTGCTCATCCACCGCACCGACAACGACCTGTGGGCCCTGCCCGGCGGCGGCATCGACCCCGGCGAGACCGTGCGTCAGGCCGGTGTGCGGGAGACGGAGGAGGAGACCGGGTACCGCGTGCGCATCACGGGTCTCGTCGGGATCTACACCGACCCCCGCCACGTCATCGTGTACTCGGACGGTGAGGTGCGTTCCCAGTTCTCGATCTGCATGCGGGGCACGCTCACGGGCGGCGTCGCCCGCACCTCTGCGGAGTCCAGCGAGGTCGTCTGGCAGCAGGTGGACCGGCTCGGCGAGCTCGCCATCCACCCGTCGATGCGCCTGCGGATCGCGCACGCGGTCGACCCGGCGCGCACGGAGCCGTACCTCACCTGACGTCGTGCCTGCTGCCGCGCCCCGCTCCTACGGGGCCGGCCGCTCCAGGCGGCGCTCGACGCGGGCGACGAGCTGCCGAAGCCCGGGCTCGGCGTGCTGCATGCTGCGCCACACGAGGTGCCCGGGCGGATAGCGGTCGTAGATGTGGTCGAAGCGCTCGTCCACCGTGACCGCCGCGCCCCGTGCGGAGGTGGTCATGTCGCAGTAGGTGAGCAGCTCCAGCAGGTCTGCGGCCGGCTCGGGGAACTCGTGCCGCAGCGGCTGGTCGAGCCCGCGCTGCGTCGCCTCGACCGTCGCCGAGGTATGGTGCGCGACGAGGCTGGTCAACGCGTCCGGCGCCCCGAGCGAGCGCAGGTAGCGGGCGCCGTCGAGCTGGTGCAGTCCCGTGTCGCGCGCCGCGGCCGCGTACCCCACGTCGTGCAGGTAGGCGGCCGTGACCAGCAGCGCGGGCCGCTCCAGGACGCGCGCCACGTGCTCGGCCCGCCGTCCGACGCCGAGCGAGTGGGCGAGCCGGTCGGAGCCCGGGTCGAAGACCTCGGCCAGCAGGGCCTGGGCACCCGCGGGGTCGATCTCCCGCGGGGTGTTTCCTCGCATCGGTTCACCGTAGGCCGGGTCGTGCCGGTCGGCGCGACGGGCCGGTGCGGTCCGCGGCGTGGTGAGCATGGTCCGGGTCGTCGTGCGCATGAAGGCCCCCCGCCGTCACAGCTCCGGTCGTCCGTTGACCATCCAGTCACGGACCATGGCGGTCGCGCGGCGATGGCCCGCCAGCGCGTCCTCGCGCGT
Organism: Promicromonospora sp.; assembly: GCA_036010205.1. GTDB lineage: Bacteria > Actinomycetota > Actinomycetes > Actinomycetales > Cellulomonadaceae > Promicromonospora. Next base: position 4,239 of record DATGOB010000036.1, read on the forward strand.
CGCGTACAGCTCCGCGTACTGCTCGGTGCAGTCGAGCTTCTCGTCCCCGGCGAGCACGCCGTCGGGATCGAGGCGCTCGACGAGAACCATCGTCTCGTAGATCAGCGGCGCGCGGTGCGGCTCGTCGTGCACGGAGGCCGCCGGGTCGACCCCGGTCCAGACCGTCGACACGTGGTAGAAGCCGACGACGTCGCGTGCCACGTGCGCGCTGCCCGCGCCCAGGCGCAGCACCGACCACTGGTCCTGCGTGATCGGGTTGCCGTCCAGGTCGTAGTACGTGCGCTGTGAGAGGCGCTCGAAGAAGTCGGGTCCGAACACGCTGTGCATCCCCCTTCGCTCGGTGCCCGGCCGGGCCGGCGGGCCGTCGATCGAGGGTCAGCATCGCGTACCCGGGCGGTCGGCGCGCGGTGGGGCGGTGGAACGCGCACGATCAGGCTCGCGTCGGTGCCGTAGGGGAGCACGATCCGGTCCACCCCGCGTGATCCCGGGAGATTTGTACCGAAATATCCGATAACTCCGCACGGGATCACACCGGTCGCCGCGCGCACCCCGCGAAGTCCGGGTGAGTATGAACCAATGCTCAACCTGCGAAACCACCGGGCGCTGTTCACGGCCGTCGGTGCCGTGCTCGTCGCGAGCACCGGGACCGGCATCGCCTGGTCCCAGGGCGGCGGCCACCGTGCGCCCGCCGACCAGCTGCTCGACGCCGTGGAGCACAGCGAGTCGACGATGCGCGGCTACCTCGACGAGGTGGGCTCCCGGTTCGACGAGATCGAGGCCGCGGCGGAACCGGCCGAGCAGCAGCAGCTCGCCGCCGACCTCATGGAGGACGTGCCGGGGATCGCCGAGGACGTGCGCGACGAGGTCCTCGCCGCCCGCGAGGAGGCCACGGCGGTCGACCTGCCCGACGGAAGCGACCTCGACCGCGCGCGCGACGCCTACGTGGCCCACATGGACGCGTGGATCACCGAGTACGAGGAGGCGATCGCGACTCCTGCCGGGGTCGTCGAGATCGAGCCAGAGGTGAACGAGACGTTCGACGAGGCGGTCGCCGCGTTCGAGCAGGCAGAGCTCGAGAGCGGCCAGGAGCGCCGCATGGAGAACCTGCTCGCCGACTGAGCCGGGCGGGGCCGGCCGGCACGGCCACCGTGCCCCGCCACCTACGATGAGGCCGTGCCCCGCGACCTCTCCGACGTGCCCGCTGCCGTCCTGCCCGCCGCCGTCCTCTTCGACATGGACGGCACCCTCGTCGACACCGAGCCGTACTGGATGCGCGCCGAGCGCGAGATCGTCGCGCGGCACGGCGCGACCTGGACGCACGACGACGCGCTCGCCGCGGTCGGCCAGGCGCTCCCGAGAACCGGCGCCATGCTGCGCGACGCCGGTGTGCCGCTCGAGCCTGCCGAGATCGTGGCGTGGCTCGTGGACCGCGTCAACGAGCAGCTCCGCGAGCGCGTGCCGTGGCGCCCCGGTGTGCCGGAGCTGCTCGCGGACCTGCGGGCGGCCGGCGTGCCGTGCGCGATCGTCACGATGTCGTACCGCAGCCAGGCCGAGGTGGTGGCGGACGGCGCGCCCGACGACACCTTCGCGTACCTGGTGACGGGCGACGAGGTCGAGCACGGCAAGCCGGACCCGGAGCCGTACCTGACCGGCGCCCGGCTGCTGGGCGTGCGACCTCAGGACTGCGTGGCGATCGAGGACTCGGGGCCAGGCATCACGTCGGCGCTGGCGTCGGGCGCGCGCACGCTCGGCGTGCCCGCCGAGGTGCCCGTGCCGGCCCGGCCGGGCCTCAGCCGGGCGGCCTCGCTCAAGCAGGTCGACCTGGACGTGCTGCGGACGATCGCGGCGGGCGAGGTCGTGGACCTGCTGGGGGACTGACGCGGGCCCTGCCCGGAGGCGGCCTCAGCCCGTGATGCCGAGGCGCAGCGCGACCGCGCCCTCGGGGATCTCCGGCGGCGTGCCGCCGAACTCCGGGCACAGCTCCTGGTGTGCGCACCAGCCGCACAGCTTGGAGCGACGCGTGGGCCAGTGCCCGCTGCGCGCCGACTGCTCGATCCCCGACCAGATCGCGCGGATCTTCTGCTCTGTGTGCTCGAGGTGCTCGGCCGTCGGCTCGCCGCGCAGCACCTGTCCGTCTCCCAGATAGACGAGCTGGAGCATCTTGGGCAGCACTCCGCGCTCGCGCCACAGCACCAGTCCGTAGAACCGCATCTGGAACACGGCCGACGACTCGTACCCCGGCCGCGGCGACCGGCCCGTCTTGTAGTCGACCACGCGCACGGCACCGTTCGGCGCGACGTCCAGGCGGTCGACGATGCCCCGCAGCAGCGGCCCGCCGTCCAGCTGCGACTCGACGAGCATCTCGCGCTCCGCCGGCTCCAGACGGTTCGGGTCCTCAAGCGTGAAGTACGTGCCGAGCAGCGAGCCCGCACCGGCCAGCCAGCCCGCGCGGTCCTGACCGTCAGGGCCCACGCCGTCGGTGAACAGCGAGGCGTACCGCTCGTCGGCCTCCAGGAGGCGGTCCCACTCGGCGGGCAGCAGGTCGTGCGCCGCGGCGAGCGTGCGCTCGCCCAGCGGGGCGTCGTACAGCCGCTCCAGGACGGCGTGCACCAGCGTGCCCCGCGCCGCGGCGGCCGACGGCGGCTCGGGCAGCCGGTCCACGGTGCGGAAGCGGAACAGCAGCGGGCACTGCATGAAGTCGTTCGCGCGCGAGGGGGAGAGCGCAGGCGGCCGCGACGGCGCCCGCACAGCGGGTGCCGCGGGTGCCTCGGTCGCAGGACCAGTCGCCAGGCCCTGCTCCGGACCCACCTCCGTCGTCGTCATGCCCCCACCCTAGGGGCGGCCACCGACATCCCCGGGCAGCCGTCCACAGCGTGCCGCCGCCACCCGTGCCGCGGGCCGGATAGGTTGGTCCGGTGAGCACCCCGGCGCCCGCCTCCAGCCCCGCACCCCGGTCCACCCCGCAGCGCTCGAAGGGGTTCGTCGTCGGGCGTGTCGCCGGCGCGCCCGTGATCGTCACGCCGTCGTGGTTCCTCGCCGCGATCGTGCTGACCTTTCTCTTCCTGCCCAGCGTGCAGGCCCGCGGCCCGCAGCTCGGTGCGGGCGCCTACCTCGTGGCGTTCGTCTTCGTGCTGCTCCTGTTCGCCTCGGTGTTCCTGCACGAGGTGGCGCACGCGCTGGTCGCCCGGGCGCGCGGCCAGAACGTGACCGAGCTCGCGGTGACCCTCTGGGGCGGCCACACCGCCTACACCGGTGGCCTGCGCGGCCCGCTGGACGGCTTCCTCGTCGCCGTCGTCGGACCGCTGACCAACCTGGCGCTCGCGGCGGGCTTCTGGTTCGCCTTCCAGGCCTCGCCCGTGCTGAACGTGGCGAGCTACCTGCTCTGGGCCGGTGCGGTGTCGAACGCGTTCGTCGGCTTCTTCAACCTCCTGCCGGGCCTTCCGCTCGACGGCGGGCAGATCCTCGAGTCGCTCGTGTGGGCCGTGACGGGGCGGCGCACGACCGGGACCGTCGCGGCCGGCTGGGTGGGCCGCGTGGTCGCCGTCGGCGTGCTCGTCTGGGCCCTGGTGCTGCCGATCGTCTCGGGCGGCGGCCTCGACATCACGACCGTGGTCTGGTCGGCGCTCATCGGTGCGTTCCTCTGGGCCGGGGCGGGTGCGGCGATCACCAACGGCCGGCGGCGCGAGGCCGTCGAGGGGCTCTCGGCAGGCGCGCTCGCCACGCCGGTGCTCGTGCTGCCGCTCGGCTCGACGGTGGCCGACGCGTTCAGCGCCCGCGCCGGCACCGTCGCCGGCACCGTCCACCGCGTGGTGGTCGTGGGCCACGGCGACGTCCCGCTGGCCGTCGTCGACGACGACGCCGCCGCGGCCGTGCCGGCCGCGTCGCGTGCCGCCACCGGGGTCGACGCGGTTGCCGTGCCGTTCGTCCGCGGCTCGGAGGTGCCGCCGGGCCTCGCGGGTACCGACCTGCTGGACCACCTGGCCGGCCGGTCGGGCGGTGCCCGGCTCGTCCCCGTGGTCGAGGGCGGGCGGGTCACCGGCGTGCTCGACCTCGCCGACGTCGCGCGAGCCGTCCGGGGCGCGTGACCCGGGCCGCCCGACCCTGTCCCAGCGCCTAGGATGGTCCGTCGTGACCACACCCACCGACAACCCCACCGCCACCGGTGCGCAGCAGCGCCGCGGCCCGTTCCGCGTGGGCGACAAGGTCCAGCTGACCGACCCCAAGGGCCGCCTGCACACCATCACGCTCCAGCCCGGTGGCACGTTCCACACGCACAAGGGCTACTTCAAGCACGAGCAGCTCATCGGGCAGCCCGAGGGCAGCGTCGTGACCAACACCGCCGAGGTCGAGTACCTCGCCCTGCGGCCGCTGCTGTCCGACTACGTGCTCTCCATGCCGCGCGGCGCCGCCGTCGTCTACCCGAAGGACGCCGCCCAGATCGTCGGCATGGCCGACATCTACCCGGGCGCCCGGGTGGTCGAGGCCGGCGTCGGGTCCGGCGCGCTGACCATGTCGCTGCTGCGTGCCGTCGGCGACGCGGGCCACGTGCACTCGATCGAGCGGCGTGAGGACTTCGCCGCGATCGCACGTGGCAACGTCGAGACGTTCTTCGGCGGCGCGCACCCCGCGTGGGAGCTCTCGGTCGGCGACCTCGCCGACGTGCTGCCCCAGGTCGCCGAGCCGGGCTCGGTCGACCGGGTCGTGCTGGACATGCTCGCGCCGTGGGAGAACGTCGACGCGGTCGCCCGTGCGCTCGTCCCCGGCGGCGTGCTCGTCTGCTACGTGGCCACCACGACGCAGCTTTCGCGCACAGCGGAAGACCTGCGCGCCGACGGCCGGTTCGCCGAGCCGTCGGCGTTCGAGACGATGGTCCGCGGCTGGCACCTGGAGGGCCTGGCCGTCCGCCCCGAGCACCGGATGATCGGCCACACCGGCTTCCTGATCACCGCCCGCCGGCTCGCCGACGGCGTGGTCGCGCCCGAGCGGAAACGGCGTCCTGCCAAGGGTGCGTACCCGACCGCGCCCGACGCGGAGTGGACCCCGGAGGACCTCGGGGAGCGCGCCGTGTCGGACAAGAAGGTCCGCAAGGTGCGCCGTGACCTGGGCGTTGCACCGGAGGGCGGCGTCATCCCGCCTGCGTGAACGGCCTGTAACGATCGAGTACTCCGCACGTCTCAAACGGGTGTTCTTGCTCCCGGTGTGTCGGTGACTGTGCTTAGAGTGCTGTTCTCGGAGGCGTTTGCGTCATATGGTCGCCTCCCGGGCCCTACGAGAGGGGATGTCATGACCGAGAGCACGTCAGGCTACAACCATCCCGAGAACGAATCTTTGCCGAGCCGCGACTACGAGCGCCAGATCGCCCTCCTCTCAGCCAAGAACGAGCGACTCGCGGAAGCTCTCCGCGCGGCGCGCGACCAGATCGTCGAGCTCAAGAAACAGCTCGACGACCTGGCCAAGCCGCCGGGGACGTACGCCGTGTTCCTGGGTGCCCACCCCGACGGGTCGGTGGACATCTCCTCGGCGGGTCGCAAGATGCACGTCTCCGCGAGCCCCAGCCTTGACGTCACGCGCCTGCTCCCCGGGCAGGAGGTGAAGCTGAACGAGGCGATGACCGTGGTCGGCGCCGGCGAGTACGAGCGCACGGGCGAGCTGGTCACCGTCAAGGAGCTGCTGGGGGGCGACCGTGTCCTCGTCGTGGGGCGCGCCGACGAGGAACGCGTCGTGCGCCTCGCCGGGTCGGTGATGGACACGCCGTTGCGCGTCGGCGACTCCCTGACGGTCGACACCCGCAGCGGGTTCGTCTTCGAGGTCGTGCCCAAGTCCGAGGTCGAGGAGCTCGTCCTCGAGGAGGTCCCGGACATCGAGTACGAGGACATCGGTGGCCTGGGCCCGCAGATCGAGGCGATCCGGGACGCGGTCGAGCTGCCGTTCGCGCACCCCGACCTGTTCCGCGAGCACGGGCTGCGCCCGCCCAAGGGCGTGCTGCTGTACGGCCCGCCCGGCTGCGGCAAGACGCTCATCGCCAAGGCCGTCGCCCACTCGCTGGCCGGGATGGTCGCGCGGGCCAACGGCGGCAACCCCGAGGTGAAGAGCTACTTCCTCAACGTCAAGGGTCCCGAGCTGCTCAACAAGTACGTCGGCGAGACCGAGCGGCACATCCGCCTGATCTTCGCCCGCGCCCGGGAGAAGGCCAGCCAGGGCATGCCCGTCGTCGTGTTCTTCGACGAGATGGAGTCGCTGTTCCGCACCCGCGGCACGGGTCTCTCCTCGGACGTCGAGACGACGATCGTGCCGCAGCTCCTCGCCGAGATCGACGGCGTCGAGCGGCTCGACAACGTCATCGTCATCGGCGCCTCCAACCGTGAGGACATGATCGACCCGGCCATCCTGCGGCCCGGCCGCCTGGACGTGAAGATCAAGATCGAGCGGCCGGACGCCGAGGGCGCCAAGGAGATCTTCGGCAAGTACCTCACGAAGGAGCTCCCGGTCCACCCGGACGACCTCGCCGAGTACGGCAACAACGTCAGCGAGGCCCTCGACGGGATGATCACCTCGGTCGTGGAGCGCATGTACTCCGAGGACGAGGAGAACCAGTTCCTCGAGGTCACCTACGCCTCGGGCGACAAGGAGACCCTGTTCTTCAAGGACTTCAACTCGGGCGCCATGATCCAGAACGTGGTGGACCGGGCCAAGAAGAACGCGATCAAGGACTTCCTGTCCACCGGTCAGAAGGGCATCCGCGTGGAGCACCTGCTGACCGCGTGCGTCGACGAGTTCAAGGAGAACGAGGACCTCCCGAACACGACGAACCCCGACGACTGGGCCCGCATCAGCGGCAAGAAGGGCGAGCGCATCGTCTTCATCCGCACGATCGTCCAGAAGAAGGGCGAGGGCTCGACGCCGCGCACCATCGACACCGTCCAGAACACCGGTCAGTACCTCTGAGGACCACCGGGACAGGGTCCCGTGGCCGCCGCCCAGCGGGCACGGGACCCTACCTCACCAACGGGACTACTCCGGCATAGGGTGGTGGACGTGAGCGTGCGTCGAGTGATGGGCATCGAGACCGAGTACGGAGTGCTGCAGCCGGGCCGCCCCCTGGCCAACCCCATGCTGCTGTCGAGCCAGGTGGTGACGACCTACCGGGCGATCTCCACGCGGGAGGACGGCAGGGGTGCCAAGGCGCGGTGGGACTACGACGACGAGGACCCGCTGCAGGACGCGCGCGGGTTCCATCTCGACCGTGCCTCCGCCCAGCCGTCGATGCTGACGGACGACCCGACGGCGCCAGCTCCGTCCGGCCCGGTGCACGGCCCGGTGACCGGCCAGGTGCCGGTCGTCGAGCCGGGCGTGCCCGGACGCGGTCGCCGCCGCGGCGGGTCGACCCAGGAGGTCGAGCGTCCGGCGGCGGAGGACTACGACGACCCGAGCGCGGCGAACGTCATCCTCACCAACGGCGCACGCCTGTACGTGGACCACGCCCACCCCGAGTACTCCTCGCCCGAGGTCATGACCCCGCAGGACATCGTGCGCTGGGACGTGGCGGGCGAGCGGGTCATGCTCGCCGCGCTGCGCGAGCTGTCCTCGTTCCCCGGCAGCGAGGTCGTGCTCTACAAGAACAACGTGGACGGCAAGGGCGCCAGCTACGGCACCCACGAGAACTACCTCGTGGACCGCGCGCTGCCGTTCACGACGCTCGCCGAGCTGGTCACGCCGTTCCTCGTCACGCGGCAGGTCTTCGCCGGGTCGGGCCGGGTCGGGCTCGGCGTCACGAGCGGCACCGCCGGCTACCAGATCTCGCAGCGCGCCGACTACATCGAGGCCGAGATCGGACTGGAGACCACGCTGCGGCGGCCGATCGTCAACACGCGCGACGAGCCGCACGCGGACCGTCAGCGCTGGCGCCGTCTTCACCTCATCATGGGCGACGCGAACTGCATGGAGGTGCCGACCTACCTCAAGACCGGCACGACCTCGCTCGTGCTGTGGGTGCTCGAGCACCTCGACGAGCTCGCCGAGGCCGGGGTGGACGCGCGGGCGGAGCTCGGTGCGCTGCGGCTGCTCTCGCCGGTCACCGACGTGCAGAAGGTGTCGCGCGACCTCGATCTGTCGGCCCCGCTCGACCTGGCGGACGGCCGCACGATGACGGCGCTCCAGATCCAGGGCGAGGTGGCCGACGTCGTGCGACGGTCGCTCAAGGTGCTCGGCACGGACGCGGAGTCCGACGCCGTGCTGGACCGCTGGTCGTCGGTGATCGAGCGGCTCGGCACCGACCCGGCCTCGTGCGCGCGGGAGGTGGAGTGGCTCGCCAAGCTGCGGCTGCTGGACCGCCTGCGCTCGCGCGACAACCTCGACTGGGACCACCCGCGCCTGCACGCGATGGACCTGCAGTGGTCCGACGTGCGGCCCGAGCGCGGCATCTACCACCGGCTGGTCGCCAAGGGTGCCGTCGACCGCGTGGTCGACGAGCAGAGCGTCGCGCGCGCCGTGCAGCACCCGCCGACCGACACGCGCGCCTACTTCCGCGGCGAGGTCATGGCGCGGTACGGGGACCAGGTCTCGGCGGCGAGCTGGGACTCGGTCATCTTCGACGTCGACGGCACGCAGGCGCTGCAGCGCGTGCCGATGCTCGACCCGACGCGCGGCACCCGGCGCCACATCGGCGCCCTGCTCGAGGCGAGCCCCGACGCGGGTGCGCTGCTGGCAGGACTCTCCGGACGGAGGTGACGGGGGATGTCGGTGTCACCGCCTAGTGTCGGGACCTAGCGAAGCCTAGGCTTGCGGACCAGCGTTACGTCAGAGAATCACCAGGAGGCGATCATGGCCGGTCAGGAAAGAATCAACCCGTCACACGAGGACCGCACTCCGGACGACGACGTCGAGACGCCGGCGCCTGCCGCCGCGTCCGCCCAGAAGGACGACGACGAGGTCGACGCCCTGCTCGAGGAGATCGACGAGGTGCTGGAGACGAACGCCGAGTCGTTCGTGCGTGGATTCGTCCAGAAGGGTGGGCAGTGAACCTGAACGCAGACCGCACCGCAGGACGACTCCCGGACGCCTTCCTGCGTCCGGGATCGTCGTCCTTCGTGGACTTCCTGGCCGAGCACGCCCCCGACCGGCTGCCCGGGAACCGTGCCGTGCCCGCGGGCACGACCGACCCGGCGGCCCTGTCCCCGCACGCGACGACCATCGTGGCCGTGACCTTCGAGGGCGGCGTGCTCCTCGCGGGTGACCGCCGCGCGACCGCGGGCCCGATGATCGCCAGCCGGAGCATCGAGAAGGTCTTCCCGGCCGACGAGTACTCGGCGGTCGGGATCGCAGGCTCCGCGGGCATCGGCCTGGAGCTGGTGCGCCTGTTCCAGCTCGAGCTGGAGCACTACGAGAAGATCGAGGGCTCCCTGCTGTCCCTCACGGGCAAGGCGAACCGCCTGGCGACCATGCTGCGCGGCAACCTGTCCATGGCGATGCAGGGCCTCGCGGTCGTGCCGCTGTTCGCGGGCTACGACCTGGACAAGGGCGTGGGCCGCATCTTCAGCTACGACGCCACCGGCGGGCGGTACGAGGAGCACGAGCACCACGGCGTGGGCTCGGGCTCGCTGTTCGCCCGCGGAGCCCTGAAGAAGCTCTGGCGGCGCGGCATGGACGGCGACGAGGCGGTCCGGGTGGCCGTCGAGGCCCTGTACGACGCGGCGGACGACGACTCGGCGACGGGCGGGCCGGACACCGTCCGCGGGATCTTCCCCGTGGTCGCGCTGGTGACGGCCGACGGGTACCGCCGGGTCGGGGACGACGAGGTGGCGCGCGCGGCCGAGGAGATCGTGGCGCAGCGCAGGGAGAGGGGGAGCCTCGCATGAACATGCCGTTCTACGTCTCGCCCGAGCAGCTGATGAAGGACCGGGCGGACTTCGCCCGGAAGGGCATCGCGCGCGGACGGTCCGTCGTGGTGCTCGCGTACGCCGGCGGCATCGCGTTCGCCACGGAGAACCCGTCGCGGGCGCTGCACAAGATCTCGGAGATCTACGACCGCATCGGCTTCGCCGCGGTCGGCAAGTACAACGAGTTCGAGAACCTCCGCGTGGCCGGTGTGCGGTACGCCGACATGCGCGGGTACTCCTACGACCGGTCCGACGTGACGGCCCGCGGCCTGGCGAACGCGTACGCGCAGACGCTCGGCACCGTGTTCATCACCGAGTCCAAGCCGCTCGAGGTCGAGATCGTGGTCGCGGAGGTGGGCGCGCGGCCGGCCGACGACCAGATCTACCGCCTCACCTACGACGGCACGGTGGCGGACGAGCACGGGTTCGTCGTGATGGGCGGCCAGGCCGAGCAGCTCGGCCGCAAGGTCAAGGAGGGCTGGCGGGAGGACCTGTCGCTGGGGGAGGCGCTGCGGCTGGCGGTCGCGGCGCTCGGCTCGGGCGAGGGGGGAACACCCCGGACGATCGAGGCGACGCAGCTCGAGGTCGCCGTCCTGGAGCGCGACCGTCCGCGGCGGGCATTCCGGCGGCTCACCGGCCAGGTGCTGGCCGACCTGCTGGCCGACGGCGGATCGCCCGCCGCGGACGCCCCGCCGGCGGGCGACGCCAGGCCCGTGCCGGAGGGCGGCCCGCCCGAGCCGTCCACGGGGACACCGGACGACCAGCCGACCGACGGCCCGGACGACCGGCCCGCCGACGGATCGACGGACGAGCCCGACGAGGGGCCGGGCGACTCCGGCACCTCGGGCGGGACCAGCCACTAGCAGCACGTTCCGCGAACGGGGAGGGGAAGTCCATGGACCGTAGGATCTTCGGTCTCGAGACCGAGTACGGCGTGACGTGCGCTGCCGACGACGGACGCGGCCTGTCGGCCGACGAGGTCGCCCGCTACCTGTTCCGGAAGGTGGTGGCGTGGGGCCGTTCCTCGAACGTGTTCCTGAGGAACGGCTCCCGCCTCTACCTCGACGTGGGCTCCCACCCCGAGTACGCGACGGCGGAGTGCGACGACGTGCGCCAGCTCGTCTCGTACGACCGCGGGGGCGAGCGCATCCTCGAAGGCCTGGTGGCCGACGCGCAGCAGCGCCTCGAGCACGAGGACCTGCCGGGCAGGATCCACCTGTTCAAGAACAACACCGACTCGGCGGGCAACTCCTACGGCTGCCACGAGAACTACCTCGTGCGGCGGTCGGGAGACTTCTCACGGCTGTCGGACGTGCTGGTCCCGTTCCTCATCACCCGCCAGATCCTGGTCGGGGCGGGCAAGGTGCTCGCCACGCCCCGCGGCGCGGTGTACTGCCTGTCCCAGCGCGCCGACCACATCTGGGAGGCGGTCTCGAGCGCGACGACGCGCTCGCGGCCCATCATCAACACGCGCGACGAGCCGCACGCGGACGCCGAGCTGTACCGGCGTCTGCACGTGATCGTCGGCGACTCGTCGATGGCGGAGCCGACCACGATGCTCAAGGTGGGCACCACGGACCTCGTGCTGCGCCTCGTCGAGGCGGGGGTGCCGATGCGGGACCTCACCCTGGAGAACCCGATCCGAGCGATCCGGGAGATCAGTCACGACCGGACCGGGAAGCACGCGGTGACGCTGGCCAACGGGCGCACCATGACCGCTGTCGAGATCCAGGCGGAGTACTACGAGCGGGCCAAGGAGCTCGTGGAGGCGAACCTGGAGGTCACGCCGGTGGTCAAGCAGGTCCTCGACCTGTGGGAGCGCGGGCTGCGGGCACTGCAGTCGGACGACCTGTCACTGATCGACCGGGAGCTGGACTGGGCCATCAAGCTCAAGCTCATCCGCCGGTACCAGGAGAAGCACGGGATGAGCCTGGACGACCCGCGCATCGCGCGGCTCGACCTGGCGTACCACGACATCTCGCGCACCGAGGGCCTGTACAACCTGCTCGCGGCGCGCGGCATGGTCGAGCGGGTCACGACCGACCTGGAGGTCTTCGAGTCCACGGCGGTGCCGCCGCAGACGACGCGGGCCAAGCTCCGCGGCGACTTCGTGCGTGCCGCCCAGGAGGCGCGTCGCGACTACACGGTCGACTGGGTTCACCTCAAGCTCAACGACCAGGCGCAGCGCACCGTGCTGTGCAAGGACCCGTTCAAGAGCGTCGACGAGCGGGTGGAGCGGCTCATCGAGAGCATGTGACCCGCGGGCGGCACGGCGCCCCGGGGCCGGTCGGCCGGTCCCGGGGCGCCGCTGCGTCGTGGGAGACTGGGCCCGTGAGGTCAGGAGTCGGTCGAGGGGCGCAGCGCACGACCCGGCGCACGACCCAGCACACGACTCAGTGCACGACCCGGCGGGTCGTCCGCTCCGTGGCCGGCCTGCTGGCCGCGGCGGCGGTGGCCGTGACGGCGGCCTGCACCCCGGCGTCGCTGCCCGTCGAGGTCGGTCCGCGGCCGACCGCCTCCGCGTCACAGGCGCCGGTCGAGGTGACGGGTGCGAGCGGTGCCCCGCCCGAGCTCGAGTACGAGACGCCGTACGAGGTGCTCCGGCCGAGCTCGCAGACCGTCTGGCCCGGCACGGGGGACCTGCTCGAGCGGGACGACCCCGTGCTGCTCAACCTCTACGCGGAGGACGGGCGCGACGGCACCGAGCTGCAGAACACGTTCCGCACCGCGCCCGCTGCCTACACGATGACCGAGTCGTCGCTCGGGAACGACCTCTTCGACCTGCTCGAGGGGCAGCGCGTGGGCGCCCGCCTCGCCCTGGTCGAGGAGGAGGACGGCGTCCCGGTGCTGCTCGTCGTCGACGTGCTGCCCGCGCGCGCGTCCGGCACGCCTGCGGACCCGCCGGGAGAGGGGCTGCCGCAGGTGCGCCTGGACGACCTGGGCGCCCCGACGGTCCAGGTGCCCGACGCCGACCCGCCCACGGACCTCGTCGTCCACCCGCTGATCCGCGGGTCGGGGTCGCAGGTGCGCCCCGGCCAGATCGTCACCGTCGAGTTCACGGCCGTGCGGTGGAGCGACGGCAGCGTCGTCGACACGACCTGGACGGAGGGCACACCGCCCCAGTCCGCGGAGATCGGCATCGGCAAGCTGGTCGCGGGCTGGGACGAGGGGCTGGTCGAGCAGACCGTCGGCTCCCAGGTGCTGCTCGTGGTGCCGCCGTCGAGCGGGTACGCGAACACCCGCAGCGGGCTGGCTGGGGAGACGCTCGTGTACGTGGTGGACATCCTCGACACGCACAGAGCGGTCGCGGAGGAAGAGCCGGAGCAGGAACAGTCAGAGGGCGAGACCCAGGAAGAGGAGGGCTGATGTCCGTCGCGATCCGTGTGATCCCGTGCCTGGACGTCGACGCGGGCCGGGTGGTGAAGGGCGTCAACTTCGCGGACCTGCGCGACGCGGGCGACCCGGTCGAGCTGGCCGGGCGGTACGACAAGGAGGGCGCGGACGAGGTCACGTTCCTCGACGTGTCGGCCTCCTCGGGGGACCGCGCCACGATGATCGACGTCGTGCGACGCACCGCCGAGCAGGTGTTCGTGCCGCTGACCGTCGGCGGGGGTGTGCGCTCGACCGATGACGTGGACCGCCTCCTGCGCGCGGGCGCCGACAAGGTCGGCGTGAACACGGCGGCCATCGCACGGCCCGAGCTCATCGCGGAGATCGCGGAGCGGTTCGGCTCCCAGGTGCTGACCCTCAGCGTCGACGCGCGCCGGGTGACGGGCGACGTGACGACGCCGTCGGGCTACGAGGTGACGACGCACGGCGGGCGGCGCGGCACCGGCATCGACGCGGTGGAGTGGGCCGAGCGGGCCGCGACGCTGGGTGCGGGGGAGATCCTGCTCAACTCGATGGACGCGGACGGCACGACCGCGGGCTTCGACCTCACGATGCTGCGCGCCGTGCGCGAACGGGTCCAGGTGCCGCTCGTCGCGTCCGGCGGTGCGGGCACGCCCGAGCACTTCGTCGAGGCGGCCCGCGCGGGGGCCGACGCCGTCCTCGCGGCGTCCGTGTTCCACTTCGGTGCGCTCACGGTGGGGCAGGTCAAGGACGCGATGCGCGCAGCGGGTCTCGACGTCCGCTGACGTCGCCCCGGCCGCCATTGACCTCAACCAAGGGTGAGGTCGTAGCGTCGACGACGCCCTGGGCGAAAACCCGTCGAATCGATTCCCGGGTCGTGAGAAAATCGGTTCACACCCCGAGAAGCGAGGTCTTGTCGTGCCCTCAGATGACCTGCCGGATCACCCGATGGAGCTCACCGGCTCGCGGGTACGGCGCTCGATCGCCCTCATGTGGCGCGGCATGCGCGCCCACCCCGGCCTCTACGTCCTGGCCGTCGGCTCCTCCGCGGCGTTCGGGGCCCTGACGGTCGCCGTCAGCCGGGCGGTCGGCTGGGCCACCGACTCGGTCGTGGTCCCCGCCATCGCGGGGGACGAGGCCGCGCGGGGCCGGATCTGGCTCGCGGGCCTCGTGCTCGGGGCCGTCGCGCTCAGCCTCGCCCTCTCGGTCGCCGGCCGGCGGATCTGGGCCGGGTACGGGGCCGTCTCCATCCAGGCAGACCACCGGACCCGCCTGACCCGCCAGTACCTTCGCCTGCCCGCGTCCTGGCACCGCGCCCACCCGGCAGGCCAGCTGCTCAACCACACGACCTCGGACACCGAGGCCGCGACGGGTGTGTTCAACCCGCTGCCGTTCGCGCTCGGTGTCGTCGTCATGATCGGCGTCGCCGTCGGGATGCTGCTGGCCGTCGACCCGTGGCTCGCGCTCGCCGCCCTCGCCGTCATCCCGATCACGGTCGCCGTCAACGCCGTCTACCAGCGGTACATGTCGCCCGCGGTGACCCGGGCGCAGCGCCTGCGCGGCGACGTCGCCGACGTCGCGCACGAGAGCTTCGAGGCGGCGCTCCTGGTCAAGGCGCTCGGCACCGAGGACCGCGAGGAGAGCCGGTTCGACGCCCGCACGCAGGAGCTGCGGGCAGCCAACGTCCGCGTCGGCATCGTCCGTTCGCTGTTCGACCCCGTGATCCAGACGCTCCCCGCCGTCGGCACGCTCCTCGTGCTCGGCATCGGCACGTGGCGGGTCACGGCGGGCGCGATCGAGCCGGGCGACATCGTCACGGCCGCGTACCTGCTCACCATGATGACCGTGCCGGTGCAGGCGTTCGGCTGGGTGCTCGGCGAGCTGCCGCGCGCCCTGGTCGGCTACGAGCGCATCGCGCAGGTCGCCGACGCGACCGGCGCGCTCGCCTACGGCACGGGCCGCCTGCCGTCCGCCGAGGGCGGCGTCGGCGTACGCCTGGAGGGCGTCGGCGTCGACGTGCCTGCCACCAGCGGGGCACGCGGTCGCACGATCACCCTGCTCGACGGCGTCGACCTCACGGTCGAGCCGGGCAGCACGGTCGCCGTGGTCGGCAGCACGG
This sequence comes from Promicromonospora sp., assembly GCA_036010205.1. Classification (GTDB taxonomy): domain Bacteria; phylum Actinomycetota; class Actinomycetes; order Actinomycetales; family Cellulomonadaceae; genus Promicromonospora. Next base: position 19,584 of record DATGOB010000036.1, read on the forward strand.
GCGCGGGCAAGACCACGCTGGTCAGCCTCCTGGCCCGCCTGTCCGACCCGACGCGCGGCCGCGTGCTGCTCGACGGCGTGGACGCGCGCACCCTGGCGGACGGCGAGATCCCCGCCCACGTCGCGTTCGTCACGCAGACGACGTTCGTGTTCGAGGACACCGTGCGAGGCAACGTGACGCTCGCCGACCCGGGCGAGCCCGGCGCGCCGTCCGACGAGGAGGTGTGGGAGGCGCTGCGCCTGGCCCGGCTCGACGAGACCGTGCGCGCTCTGCCCGAGGGCCTGGACGCGCCGCTCGGCGAGCGGGGCGCCAACCTGTCCGGCGGCCAGCGGCAGCGGCTCGCGATCGCGCGGGCGCTGGTGCGCGGCCCGCGCCTGCTCGTCCTCGACGACGCCACCAGCGCCGTCGACCCGCGCGTCGAGCAGGAGATCCTGCGCGGCCTGGCCGCAGCGACCGACGAGGCGTCGGACGGCCGGGACCCGCAGGGCACGACCGTCGTCATGGTCGCCTACCGCATGTCCTCGGTGGCGCTCGCGGACCGCGTGGTGCACGTCGAGGGCGGGCGCGTGGTCGACGTCGGCACGCACGACGAGCTCATGGCGCGCGACGCGGGCTACCGCGCGCTCGCCACGGCGTACGAGGTGGAGACCGAGCGCCGCGAGAAGGAGCGCGCCGACGCGGCCGCGTGCACGGGCGAGGAGCCCGACGATCTCGGCGGCGACGCCGCCGAGCTGGAGGAGGTGGCCCGATGACCGCGACGACCGACGTCCCCGAGGACCTGCTCGACGCCGACGGGGCGCGCATCGAGTCCGCCAGCAGGCTCGGCGTGCTCGGTACGCTGCGCCGGGGCCTGGAGATCAGCCCGGAGATCGCGCGCGGCCTGTGGGTGACCCTGCTGCTGGCGTCGCTCGCGGCGGCGGGCCGCGTGGTCGTGCCCCTCGCGGTGCAGCAGACCATCGACGTCGGCATCCTGGCCGACGCCGGACCCGACGCCGGGCGCGTGGCCGTCCTCGCCTCGCTCGCGGCGGGCGCGCTCGTGCTGGCCGCGCTGTGCGCCGCGCTGGTCAACGTGCGGCTCTTCCGCTCGGCCGAGGCCGGGCTGGCGACGCTGCGGACCACGGCGTTCCGGCACGTGCACGACCTGTCGACGCTCACGCAGAACACCGAGCGCCGCGGCGCGCTGGTCTCGCGCGTGACCAACGACGTCGACACGGTGTCGCTGTTCGTGCAGTGGGGCGGCATCATGCTGCTGGTCAGCGCGCTGCAGGTGCTCGTGGCGACGGGGCTCATGCTCGTGTACTCGCCGGTGCTCACGGCCGTGGTGTGGGCCGCGTTCGTCCCGATGTTCCTCGTGATCCGGTTCGGCCAGCGCCACGTCAACCGCGCCTACACGCTGGTGCGCGAGCGTGTCGGCGCCATGCTCGGTGCCATCTCGGAGTCGGTCGTGGGCGCCGAGACGGTGCGCGCGTACGGGGTCTCGGAGCGCACCGGGCGCCGCATCGGGGACGCGGTCGAGGCGACGCGCGCAGCCCAGGCCCGCTCCCAGGTGCTCGTCGCGGGCACGTTCTCCTCGGGCGTGCTCATCTCCAACCTCGTGCTCGCCGTCGTGGTCGTCGTCGGCTCGCTGCTGGGCGTGGGCGGCGGCCTGACGGCAGGCCAGCTCGTCGCCTTCCTGTTCCTCGTGCAGCTGTTCACCGGCCCGGTGCAGATGGCTACGGAGATCCTCAACGAGCTGCAGAACGCGGTCGCCGGCTGGCGGCGTGTCATCGCCGTCATCGAGACGCCCGTGCAGGTGGCCGAGAAGCCGGGCGCCGTCACGCAGGAGCGCGGCCCGGCTCACGTCACGCTGCGCGACGTCCGGTTCGCCTACCCGGGCGGCCCCGAGGTGCTGCACGGCGTGACGCTCGACCTGCCCGCGCGGACCAAGGTGGCCGTGGTGGGACAGACCGGCTCGGGCAAGACGACGATCGCCAAGCTCGTGACGCGTCTCATGGACCCGACGTCCGGCGCCGTCGAGCTGGACGGCACGGACCTGCGCGACCTGTCGTTCGCCTCGCTGCGCGAGCGGGTCGTCCTGGTGCCGCAGGAGGGCTTCCTCTTCGACGGCACGGTGCTCGACAACGCCGCGTACGGCGTGCGGCACGAGCCGGTGACCGGCCACGACGCCGACGTGCGCGCGGCGGTCGAGGCCGCGTTCGCCGAGCTCGGCCTGTCCGACTGGGTCGCCGACCTGCCCGACGGGCTGGACACGGCGGTGGGCCAGCGCGGCGAGGCGCTCTCGGCGGGGGAGCGTCAGCTCGTCGCCATCGCGCGCGCCTACCTCGCGCAGCCCGACCTGCTCGTCCTCGACGAGGCGACCTCGGCCGTGGACCCGGCCACGGAGGTGCGCATCGCGCGAGCCCTCGACTCGCTCACGGCCGGGCGGTCGACGATCACGATCGCGCACCGGCTCTCGACCGCGGAGGCGTCCGACCTGGTCGTCGTGGTGGACCAGGGGGAGGTGGCCGAGGTCGGGCCGCACACCGAGCTCGTGGCGGCGGGCGGCATCTACGCCCGGATGCACGCGAGCTGGGTGGCGCAGACCCGGTGAGCGCGTGGCCCGACGCCCGGGACACCGCCCGGACGTGGCAGGATTCTCGGGTGCCTGACGTACTCGACCCCACGGTCTCTGCCCGGCTCAAGCGGGACGACGCCGGCCTCGTGGCCGCCGTCGTCCAGCAGCACGACACGGGCGAGGTGCTCATGGTCGGCTGGATGGACGACGAGGCCCTGCGTCGCACCCTCACCGAGGGCCGCGTGACGTTCTGGTCCCGCAGCCGCGAGGAGTACTGGCGCAAGGGCGACACGTCGGGGCACGCCCAGTACGTCAAGGCCGTGAGCCTCGACTGCGACGGCGACGCGCTGCTCGTGCGCGTCGACCAGGTGGGGGCCGCGTGCCACACCGGGACGCGCACGTGCTTCGAGGCGGGCGGCGACCTGGGCGCCGTGGTCGGGTCGCGGCCGGAGGAGGCCCGATGACGGCCCCCGCGACGGACCCCGAGGCCGCCCAGAAGCCGGTCGCGGCTCCCGCCGACCTGGCCTGGGGCACCACGTGGCCCGACCTGGCGGGCTTCCGCGAGATGGCGACCGACCGCCGCGTGATCCCGGTCGTGCGCCCCGTGCTCGCCGACGACGCGACGCCCGTCGGCCTGTACCGCACGCTCGCGGGCAGCCGCCCGGGCAGCTTCATCCTCGAGTCGGCCGAGTCCGACGGCGTGTGGGCGCGCTGGTCGTTCGTGGGCGTCGCGTCCCGCGCCACGCTGACCAGCAGCGCGGGGCAGGCCGTGTGGTCGGGCGACGTGCCGGTCGGCATCCCGCGCGAGGGCGACGTGATCGACGTCCTCGAGGCAGCGCTCGACGCGCTGCGCACGCCCGGCGTGGCCAACCTGCCCCCGCTCACGGGCGGCCTGGCGGGCGTGCTCGGCTGGGACGTCGTCCGGCACTGGGAGCCGACCCTCCCCGCGACGGCGCCCGACGAGGTCGGTGCGCCCGAGCTCGCCGTGTGCCTCGCCACCGACCTCGCGGTCGTGGACCACCGCGAGGGCACGGTGTGGCTGGTCGCCAACGCCATCAACGCCGACGCGACCGACGAGCGGGTCGACGAGGCGTACGCGGACGCCGTCGCGCGCCTGGACGCCATGGAGGCGCGCCTGGCCGCAGGCGGGCCGCGCGTCACCTCCGTGGTGGCCGACGCCGCCGAGCCGGAGCTCGAGTTCCGCTCGACGCGCGAGGAGTTCGAGGACGCCGTGCGCGCGGGCAAGGAGGCGATCCGCGACGGCGAGGTGTTCCAGGTGGTGCTGTCGCAGCGCCTGGACCTCGACTGCCCCGCGGACCCGCTGGACGTGTACCGGGCCCTGCGCACCATCAACCCGAGCCCGTACATGTACTACTTCCACCTCGCGGGCCCCGACCCGCAGGCGCCCGACGGCGGCGAGTTCGCCGTGGTCGGCTCGAGCCCCGAGACGCTGGTCAAGGTCGACGACGGGCACGTCACCACCTACCCGATCGCCGGGTCGCGGCCGCGCGGCGCCCACCCGGAGCAGGACGCCGAGCTCGGCGAGGAGCTGCTCGCCGACCCCAAGGAGCGGGCCGAGCACCTCATGCTCGTGGACCTGTCCCGCAACGACCTGGTCAAGGTGTGCGAGCCGACGAGCGTCGAGGTCGTCGAGTTCATGAAGGTGCGGCGGTTCAGCCACATCATGCACATGTGCTCGACCGTGGTCGGCCGCCTGCGGGACGGCCGCAGCGCGCTGGACGCCCTGCGCGCCACGTTCCCCGCCGGCACGCTGTCGGGGGCGCCCAAGCCGCGCGCGATCGCCCTCATCGACGAGCTCGAGCCCGCGTCGCGCGGCATCTACGGCGGCGTGTGCGGGTACTTCGACTTCGGCGGCAACATGGACATGGCCATCGCCATCCGCACGGCCTACATCGCCGACGGCCGCGCGAGCGTGCAGGCCGGCGCGGGTGTCGTGGCCGACTCCGTGCCCTCGCTCGAGTACGCGGAGTCCCGCAACAAGGCCGCCGCGGCCGTCCGTGCGGTGCAGCTCGCCGCCCGGCTCGCGCCCCTGCGCGGGCCGCGTGGCGCGGCGGAGCCCGACCAGGGCGGTGCCCGGTGACCCGTACCCGCACGGTCCTCGCGCTGCTCGTGCTCGGCGCGCTCACCTTCGGCACCGGCTCGCCCACGTGGGTCACCACGACGATCGCCACGGCCCTCGAGCCCGAGGTCGCCGTGGCCGCGACCGGCACGTCGGCCGCGCCCGGCGTCGGGGCCGGGGCTCTCGTGCTCCTCGCCGCAGGCATCGCCTGCGCACTCACCGGCCGGGTCGCCCGGTACGTGGCGCTCGCCGTCGCCGCGGCCGCGGGCGTGCTCGTCGTGGTCAGCACCCTCGCCGTCGTCGGCGACCCGGTGCCCGCCGCGACCGCCGCGGCGTCCGCGGCGGGCGGTGTCACGGATCTCACGTCGCCCGTCGCGCTGACCGCGTGGCCCTGGGCCGCCGTGGCCACCGGCGCGCTCGCCGTCGCCGTCGCCGTGTGGGGTGCCGTCGCAGCGCGCGGCTGGGCCGCGACGTCCGGCAGGCACGAGCGTGCGGGCGCCCCGGGAGGGGAACCCGCCGACGGCCCTGCCGCCGATTCCGCCGAGGACCCCGCCGCCGACCCCGCCGCCGACCCCGCCGACGACCCCGCCGGGTCCGACGAGATCGACCCGCACGACGCCTGGGACGCCCTGTCCCGTGGCGACGACCCCACCCGCGGCTGAGCCCACCGGGCCGCTGACCTGCCGGTGAGCGGTTAGGCTGGGCGAGTACCGCACGACATGAAAGGCACTCACCTGCGATGACCGAGAACAAGCCCGAGATCGCCTACCTGCCCCCGGGCGTCCCTCCGCACAACCACGGCCACACGGTCGCCGCGTGGGTGACGATGGCAGGCATCACGCTCGGGGCCCTGGTCTCCGCGTGGGGGCTCGTCCTGGCCGCGTCCTCGTCGGCGGGCCCGATCGTCTTCGTGCTCGGCCTCGTCGTCGTGCTCGTGTCCCTGATCGTCGGCCTGGTGCTGCGCAACATGGGCCTGGGCCAGAAGCCCGTCGAGAAGAAGGCAGGACGGTAGCCCCATGACCGAGCTCGCGATGCCCGCACCCGCCGAGGCCCACCCCCGCAACAACCTGGGGGTGTGGTCCCTGGTGCTGGGCATCGCGTCGGTCGTGCTGGCGCTGGGCGCCGTCACGGGCGTGCCCGCCATCATCGTCGGCAACCAGGCCCGCCGGGCCGTGCGCGCCGGCGAGGCGGACAACGAGGGCATGGCGCTGACGGGCGTCGTGCTCGGCTGGGTGTCGCTCGTCATCCTCGCCGGCGTGGTCGTCGTCGCGATCACCCGGTTCGTCGCGAGTGGTCTCGGGTCCTGAGCCCGCGGGCGGCCTCGCGGGGGTCCGTACCGGGCGCCCCGCCGGACGTGCGCTCCGCGCGCCCCTGCTGACCGGGGCGGCCGTCGCAGCGGCCACCCTGGTGCTCGCGGTCCGCGACCCGCACGTGCGGGGCTCCTACGGCTTCTGCCCGCTGCTGGAGCTCACCGGCCTCGCCTGCCCGTTGTGCGGCGGCCTGCGCGCGACGCACGACCTCGCGCACCTCGACCTCGCGGGCGCGTGGTCGGCCAACGCGCTGTGGACGGTGGTCGCACCCGTCCTCGTCGTCCTCTGGATCGCCTGGCTGGTCGCGGCGGTCCGCGGGCGTCCGGTCCGCGGCCCGTCGGCCGTGACGACGGGCTGGGTGACGCTCGGGGTCGCGCTCGCGTTCCTCGTGGCGCGCAACCTCCCGGTGCTGCAGCCCGTGCTCACGCCCTGGCTCTGAGCGGGTCCGGGCGGCGTCCCGGGCGTCTCACGGTCCGGGAGTGGTCAGGACCACACCCCGGTGACGCCTACGATGGCCGGTGGGGGTGGCCACCCGGGAGGACCCGCGCGACCGGCGCGGTGCGAGGGCGGCCGAGACAGAGCACGACGCGGGCAGCAGACGCGAGCACAGCGGACGTCCAGCGCGGAGTCGGGCACGGAAGACGTCAGGCGTCCGGAGCGTTCCGACGACGCAGGACGAGGACACAGGCCACGGGGAGGCTCATACATGTCGGTCCTGGAGGACATCGTCGCGGGGGTTCGTGAGGACCTCGCGGAACGTGAGGCACGCGTGTCGCTCGACGCGCTGAAGGAGCGTGCCGCCGCGGTGCCCGGGGCCCTCGAGTGCCTCGGTCGCCTGCGGCAGGCGGACGCCGTCTCGGTCATCGCCGAGGTGAAGCGCTCGAGCCCCAGCAAGGGTTCGCTCGCTCCGATCGACGACCCGGCGGCGCTCGCCGTCGAGTACGAGAGCGGCGGCGCGTCCGTCATCTCGGTGCTCACCGAGCAGCGCCGGTTCCACGGCTCGCTCGCCGACCTGGACGCCGTCCGCGGCCGGGTGGACGTGCCGGTCCTGCGCAAGGACTTCGTCGTCACGCCGTACCAGGTGTGGGAGGCCCGCGCCCACGGCGCCGACCTCGTGCTGCTCATCGTCGCGGCGCTCGAGCAGACCGTGCTCGAGTCGCTCGTGGAGCGCGTGCACTCGCTCGGCATGACGGCGCTCGTGGAGACGCACAACCTCGACGAGGTGCGCCGCGCGGTCGACGCCGGTGCCCGCGTGGTGGGCGTCAACCACCGCAACCTCAAGACGCTCGAGCTCGACCGGGGCCTGTTCAGCAGCCTCGCCGAGTACATCCCGGACGACGTGGTCAAGGTCGCCGAGTCCGGGATCCGCGGCCCGCACGACGTGATGGAGATGGCGCGCGCCGGGGCGGACGCCGTCCTGGTGGGCGAGGCGCTCGTCACCGACGGCGCGCCCCGCGCGTCGGTGGCCGACCTCGTCGCGGCGGGCTCCCACCCGTCCCTGAAGTCGGTGCGCCCGTCCTGACAGCCCCCTGACCACGCGCCCGGCGCGTGACCCGCCCGCCCGAGAGGAATCCTGGTGACCGATGTGAAGCTGGCCGACGTCTCCGGCCCGTACTTCGGCGAGTACGGCGGCCGGTACGTGCCCGAGGCGCTGATCGCGGCGCTCGACGAGCTGGAGACCGAGTTCCGCAAGGCCGCCGACGACCCGGCCTTCGCGGCCGAGCTGCAGCGCCTGCACCGTGAGTACACCGGCAGGCCCAGCCCGCTGACCGAGGTGCCGCGGTTCGCGCGGCACGCCGGGGGCGCCCGGGTGTTCCTCAAGCGCGAGGACCTCAACCACACCGGCTCGCACAAGATCAACAACGTGCTGGGGCAGGCGCTGCTGGTCAAGCGCATGGGCAAGAAGCGCCTCATCGCCGAGACCGGCGCGGGCCAGCACGGTGTCGCCACCGCGACCGCCGCCGCGCTCATGGACCTCGAGTGCGTGATCTACATGGGCGAGGAGGACACGCGGCGGCAGGCCCTGAACGTGGCCCGCATGCGCCTGCTCGGCGCGGAGGTCGTGCCGGTGAAGATCGGCTCGCGCACGCTCAAGGACGCGATCAACGAGGCGCTGCGCGACTGGGTCGCGAACGTCGAGACGACGCACTACCTGCTCGGCACGGTGACGGGCCCGCACCCGTTCCCCGAGATGGTGCGTCAGTTCCACCGCATCATCGGCGAGGAGGCGCGCGCGCAGGTCCTGGAGCGAGTCGGCCGCCTGCCCGACGTGGTCGCGGCGTGCGTGGGCGGCGGGTCGAACGCGCTGGGCATCTTCAACGCGTTCCTCGACGACGAGGGCGTCGAGCTGCGCGGCTTCGAGGCCGGTGGCGAGGGCGTGGAGTCGGGCAGGCACGCCGCCCGGTTCAGCGGCGGCGCGCTCGGCGTGCTGCACGGCGCGAAGTCGTACCTGCTGCAGGACGAGGACGGGCAGACGCTGCCCAGCCACTCCGTGTCGGCGGGCCTGGACTACCCGAGCGTCGGCCCCGCCCACTCGTGGCTGCACGACCTGGGCCGCGCGACCTACGAGCCGGTGACGGACGCGGAGGCGATGGACGCGTTCCGCCTCCTGTGCCGCACCGAGGGGATCATCCCGGCCATCGAGTCGGCGCACGCCCTCGCGGGCGCGCTGCGCGTGGGGCAGCAGGCGGCGGCGGACGGCCGCACCGGGCCGGACGGCGAGCCGCTGCTGCTGCTCGTCAACCTCTCCGGGCGCGGGGACAAGGACGTGGCGACGGCGGCCCGGTGGTTCGGGCTGCTCGAGGACGGGGCGGCGGCCGAGGAGCTGGAGCGACAGGAGGGCCGGGGATGACTACGGCGACAGAGGCGGCGGGCGGGCCGCAGACGACGGCGGGCACGGCTGCGCTCATCGAGCGCCTGCGCCGGGAGGAGAACCGGCCCGCGCTCGTGGGTTACCTGCCCGTGGGCTACCCGACCGTTGAGCGGTCGGTGGAGGCGCTCAAGACGCTCGTCGACCACGGTGTCGACGTCATCGAGCTCGGCGTGCCCTACACGGACCCCGTGCTGGACGGCCCGGTCATCCAGGCCGCGGCCCAGGGCGCGCTCGACGCGGGCGCGCGCGTGCAGGACGTGTTCCGCGTGGTGGCCGAGCTGACGCGGTACGCGCCGCACGTGCCCGTGCTCGTCATGACGTACTGGAACCCGGTGCTCAAGTACGGTCCCGACGCGTTCGCGCGCGACCTGGCCGCAGCGGGAGGCGCCGGCCTCATCACGCCCGACCTCATCCCGGACGAGGGTGCCGACTGGCTCGCCGCCAGCGAGGCGCACGGCCTGGACCGCGTGTTCCTCGTGGCGCCGAGCTCGACGACGGAACGCCTGCGCCTCACGGTCCGCGCCACCCGCGGGTTCGTGTACGCGGCGTCCCTCATGGGCGTGACGGGGGAGCGGAACCAGGTGGGCTCGCGCGCCGAACAGCTCGTCGCCGACACGCGTGCGGCCGGTGCGGACAACGTCTGCGTGGGTCTCGGCGTCTCGAACGGCACGCAGGCCGCCGAGGTGGGCCGCTTCGCCGACGGCGTCATCGTGGGCTCGGCGCTCGTGCGCCCGCTCCTGTCCGACGAGCCGCTGACCGACGAGCAGTGGGCCGCCCGTCTCACGGATCTGACGGAGGTGACGGAAGACCTCGCAGCCGGGGTACGGTCGGCTCGCGCTACCGCACCCGCCGGCGCGACCGTCGTCCCCGAAGAGGTACCGTGACGCTGCTGACCGCGCTGCAGGCCGCTCCGTCGGAGCTTCCTGCCGTGCTGCCCGCAGCGCTGCCGACGGGCATCCCGAGCCCGTCGCAGCACACGTGGTACCTCGGCATCTTCCCGCTGCGCGCCTACGCGCTGGCGATCCTCGCCGGCATCGTGATCGCCGTCTGGCTGACCGCGGCGCGGTGGCGGGCGCGCGGCGGCCGCCCGGACGACGTGCTCGAGATCGCGTTCTGGGCCGTCCCGTTCGGCATCGTCGGCGGCAGGCTGTACCACGTGCTCTCGTCGCCGGACCGTTACTTCGGCGAGAACTTCTCGGGCGGCGGCGACCCGGTCAGCGCGCTGTACGTGTGGGAGGGCGGCCTCGGCATCTGGGGCGCCGTCGCGCTGGGCGCCGTCGGCGCGTGGCTCGCCTGCCGCAGGCTCGGCGTCCGGTTCCCGACGTTCGCGGACGCCGCAGCCCCGGGCCTGCTGCTCGCGCAGGCCGTCGGCCGCCTCGGCAACTGGTTCAACCAGGAGCTGTACGGGCGCCCCACGGAGCTGCCGTGGGGTCTGCACATCGACGCCGGGTACCTCGTGACCAACCCGGCGACGGGGGTGCCGTACCCAGAGGGGACGTTGTTCCACCCGACGTTCCTGTACGAGCTGCTGTGGAACCTCGTGGCGGCCGCTGCCCTGCTCTTCCTCGACCGGAGGTTCAGGTTGGGTCATGGGCGGGTATTCTGGACGTACGTCCTGTTCTACACTCTCGGACGGGCCTGGATCGAGATGCTCCGCATCGACGATGCGGAGGTGGTGGCGGGGCTCCGCCTCAACGTCTGGACCTCGATCCTCCTGGGTCTCGCGGCCCTGGTGGTCTCGGTCGTGCTGGCTCGCAGGTTCCCCACCAGGGAGGAGTCGGTACGGGCGCGACCACGGGACGACGAACCACCGGCCGACCCACGGGTCGAACCGGGGCCCGACCCAGCAGGCGCAGGGACCGGCGAGGCCGCGGCCGAGCCGGAGGAAGGCAAGACAGCAGCAGTGGAGGAGTCCGACGCGGACGCCTCCGCGCGCACCTGAGGGGCGCGGCGCCGGGAACCACCGGACGACGAGCCTCCCTGACCGACCGGGCCGCCGTCGTCCCGGACCACCGCAAGTACCGCGCCCGGCCCTGGCCGGGTGCCTGTGAGGACCCATGACCAAGCCGTTGCCGACACAGAAGGTTGGGCTGCCCGCGCAGAGGATGGATGGCGGCCTGTACGACCCGTCTGCCGAGCACGACGCGTGCGGCGTCGCCTTCGTGGCGACCCTCCGCGGCACGCCCGGGCGCGACATCGTGGACGCCGGGCTGACCGCGCTGCTGAACCTCGACCACCGCGGTGCGGTGGGGGCGGAGGAGGACAGCGGCGACGGTGCCGGCATCCTGACGCAGATCCCCGACGCGTTCGTGCGCGACGTGGTGGGCGTCGACCTGCCGCCCGCGGGCATGTACGCCATCGGCACGGCGTTCCTGCCGACCGACGACGCCGAGCGCGCGGAGACGGAGCGCCGCGTCGAGGCGCTCGCGGCCGAGGAGAAGCTCGACGTCCTGGCCTGGCGGGACGTGCCGGTGGACGCGGGCATCGTCGGCCCGACGGCACGCGCGTCGATGCCGGTGTTCCGGCAGATCGTCGTCGCGGACCCGTCGCGGGGCCTGTCCGGCATCGACCTGGACCGCCGCTGCTACCGCCTGCGCAAGCGCGCCGAGAACGAGATCGGCCTGTACTTCGCCTCGCTGAGCGCACGCACCCTGACCTACAAGGGCATGCTCACCACGGCGCAGCTCGAGCCGTTCTTCCCCGACCTGTCGGACCCGCGGTACGCGACCGAGCTGGCGCTGGTCCACTCGCGGTTCTCCACCAACACCTTCCCGTCGTGGCCGCTGGCCCAGCCGTTCCGGCTGCTGGCGCACAACGGTGAGATCAACACCGTGCGCGGCAACCGCAACTGGGTGGCGGCACGCGAGGGCACCATGGAGTCCGAGCTGCTCGGCGACCTGGCGCCGCTGCAGCCGGTCTGCTCCCCGGGCGCGAGCGACTCGGCGAGCTTCGACGAGGTGCTCGAGCTGCTGCACCTGAGCGGCCGGTCGCTGCCGCACTCCGTGCTGATGATGGTGCCGGAGGCCTGGGAGAACAACCCGGGCATGGACCCGGCGCTGCGCGCCTTCTACGAGTACAACGCCAACCTCATCGAGCCGTGGGACGGCCCCGCCTCCCTGACGTTCACCGACGGCACCCTGATCGGCGCCGTGCTCGACCGCAACGGCCTGCGTCCCGGGCGCTGGTGGGTGACCGAGGACGGCCTGGTCGTCCTGGCCTCCGAGGCCGGTGTGCTCGACATCGACCCCGCGACCGTGGTGCGCAAGGGCCGGCTCGAGCCCGGCAAGATGTTCCTCGTCGACACCGGCTCCGGCCGCATCGTCGAGGACGAGGAGGTCAAGTCCGGCCTCGCCGCGCAGCACCCCTACGCGGACTGGATCCGCGAGCACTCGGTCCACCTCGACGAGCTGCCGGAGCGCGAGCACGTCGCCCACAGCCCGGCCTCGGTGCGCCGCCGCCAGCGCGCGTTCGGGTACACCGAGGAGGAGCTCAAGGTCATCCTGTCGCCCATGGCGACGACGGGCGGCGAGCCGCTCGGCGCCATGGGGTCCGACACTCCCGTCGCGGTGCTCTCGCAGCGCCCGCGGCTGCTGTTCGACTACTTCACCCAGATGTTCGCCCAGGTGACCAACCCGCCGCTGGACGCGATCCGCGAGGAGCTCGTCACCGCGATCGGCAGCGCCATCGGCCCGGAGCCGAACCTGCTGGCGGACCTGCCGGAGCACGCCCGCAAGCTCGTGCTCGGCTTCCCGGTGCTCGACAACGACCAGCTCGCCAAGATCGTGCACGTCGAGCGCGACCGCGAGCTCGAGGGCGTGTTCCGCGCCGAGACCGTGCAGGGCCTCTACGAGGTCTCGGGCGGCGGCGCGGCGCTGCTGGCCCGCCTCGAGGCGATCTTCGCCGAGGTCGACCGGTACGTCGAGGAGGGCGCCAGCTTCCTCGTCCTGTCCGACCGCGACGCGAACTCCGAGCTCGCGCCGATCCCGTCGCTGCTGCTGACCAGCGCCGTGCACCACCACCTGGTGCGCAAGCACACCCGCAACCGGGTGTCGCTCGTGGTCGAGGCGGGTGACGTGCGCGAGGTGCACCACGTCGCGCTGCTCATCGGGTACGGCGCCGCGGCGGTCAACCCCTACCTCGCCATGGAGACCGTCGAGGACCTCGCCCGCCGCGGCTACCTCGACGTCACGCCCGAGCAGGCCGTCGCCAACCTCATCAAGGCGCTCGGCAAGGGTGTGCTCAAGGTGATGTCCAAGATGGGCATCTCCACGATCATGTCCTACCGCGGTGCACAGATCTTCGAGGCGATCGGGCTCTCGCAGGACCTGGTCGACGACTACTTCACCGGCACCACCTCGCGCCTCGGCGGCATCGGCCTCGACGTCATCGCGGCGGAGGTCGCGGCGCGGCACGCCGAGGCGTACCCGCCGTCGGGCAACAAGAAGCCGGGCGAGCGCCTCACCACGGGCGGCGAGTACCAGTGGCGGCGCGACGGCGAGGAGCACCTCTTCGACCCCGAGACGGTGTTCCGCCTGCAGCACGCCACGCGCTCGGGCCGGATGGACATCTTCCGCCAGTACACGCGGCGCGTGGACGAGCAGTCCGAGCGCCTCATGACGCTGCGCGGCCTGCTGCGGTTCAACCCGGACCGCGAGCCCGTGCCGATCGACGAGGTCCAGCCGGTCAGCGAGATCGTCAAGCTGTTCAACACCGGCGCGATGTCCTACGGGTCGATCTCGGCCGAGGCGCACGAGACCCTCGCGATCGCGATGAACCGCCTCGGCGGCCGGTCCAACACGGGCGAGGGCGGCGAGGACCCGGAGCGCCTGTACGACGACGAGCGCCGCTCGCGCGTCAAGCAGATCGCCTCGGGCCGGTTCGGCGTGACCGCCGAGTACCTCACCAACGCGACCGACATCCAGATCAAGCTCGCCCAGGGCGCCAAGCCGGGCGAGGGCGGCCAGCTGCCCGGACCGAAGGTCTACCCGTGGGTGGCGAGGACCCGGCACTCGACGCCCGGCGTCGGGCTCATCTCGCCGCCGCCGCACCACGACATCTACTCGATCGAGGACCTGGCGCAGCTCATCCACGACGCCAAGAACGCCAACCCGGACGCCCGCGTGCACGTGAAGCTGGTCAGCGAGTTCGGCGTCGGTACGGTGGCGACGGGCGTGTCCAAGGCGCACGCCGACGTCGTGCTCATCTCGGGGCACGACGGCGGCACGGGCGCCTCCCCGCTCACGTCGCTCAAGCACGCGGGCACGCCGTGGGAGATCGGCCTCGCCGAGACCCAGCAGACCCTCGTGCTCAACGACCTGCGCGACCGCATCGTGGTCCAGGTCGACGGCCAGATGAAGACCGGCCGCGACGTCGTCGTCGCCGCTCTGCTCGGGGCCGAGGAGTTCGGCTTCGCGACGGCGCCGATGGTGGTCTCGGGCTGCGTCATGATGCGCGTCTGCCACCTGGACACCTGCCCGGTGGGCGTCGCCACGCAGAACCCGGAGCTGCGCGCCCGCTTCACCGGCAAGCCCGAGTTCGTCGTGAACTTCTTCGAGTTCATCGCCCAGGAGGTGCGCGAGCACCTCGCCGCGCTCGGGTTCCGCAGCCTCCAGGAGGCCGTCGGCCAGGTGCAGGTGCTCGACACCCGCAAGGCCGTCGACCACTGGAAGGCCCAGGGCCTCGATCTCACGCC
>DATGOB010000037.1:0-53998 GCA_036010205.1 Promicromonospora sp.
CGGCGGTCCCTGCCCGCACGCGGCCGCCGTCACCGACGCAGGCGCCCGCCGTCGGCCCGGGGATCGGCCGGCGCCTGCGCCGGATGCGGATCGGGGGCACGCCCGCACCGGCCGTCCAGGACGCGGCGGCCACGTTCGACGCCGCCGTCGACGCGGCGGCAGGACGTCCCGCGCCGGAGCCCGCGCCGGTCCTGCCCGACCCGACGGCGCTGGTGTGCCGGGTGGTCCGCGCGGCCGTTGAGGTGCTGCGCGGGGAGCGGCCCGCCGCGCAGCTCGCCCGCTGGGTCACGCCGCAGGTCCACGACCAGCTCCTCGAGCGCGGCCGCCTCATGCGCGAGGCGCTCCGGACCCAGCCGCCGCGCCCCCGGGCGCACCCGGCGACCGTCCGGCGGGTCCGCACGGTGCGGCTGGGCGCGACGTCGGCCGAGGCGACCGTGATCCTGCACGACGAGGGGCGCGTCCGGGCCGCCGCCGTGCGCCTCGAGGGCCGGCGCGGCACGTGGCGGGTCGCCGTGCTCGAGATCGGGTGAGGCGAGCCGGGGCACAGCGGCCCTAGACCGGTTCGACCACCAGGTCCGCCGCGTGCCGGGTCGTCGCGATGAGCTCGGCGTTGCGCTGGTCGGAGCCGGTCGCCCACGCCTCGGCGTCGGGCAGCGGCTTGCCGAACGCGTGGTGGCGCGCGACGAGGCGGCGCAGCCGCTCGTCGTCGGGCAGCTCGAGGTACCAGACCTCCGCCATGCGGGCCCGCGCGGCGGGCCATGCCCCGTCGGGCAGGAGGAGGTAGTTGCCCTCGGTGATCACCAGCGGCTCGTCCGTGACCACGGTGCCCGCGGCGACCGGTTCGTCGATCTCCCGGCGGAACTCGGGGGCGTAGACCGGCGGGTCGCCGGGCCGGTGGTCCGCGATCCGGCCGATCAGGGCGGCGTAGCCGGCGGCGTCGAAGGTGTCGACGGCGCCCTTGCGGTCGCGGCTGCCGCGGGCCTCGAGCACGGCGTTGGAGAGGTGGAACCCGTCCATCCCCACGACGACGGCGGTCCCCGGCGCGAGCCCCGCGACGAGCTCGGCGGCGAGCGTGGACTTGCCGGCGCCGGGCGGGCCCGCGATGCCGAGCACGTGGGTGCGGCCGGTGCGCGCGGCCCGGGCGGCGAGCCCGGCGGCCCGCTCGACGAGGTCCTGCGTGGTCAGGCGCACAGGTGCTCCAGCCACGCCCGGGGCCCGGTGTGCTGCACGCGCAGCGACGCGACGCGGACCGCTTCCTCGACGGCGGCCTCCAGATCGGCACCGCGCCCGAGCGCGACGGCCAGGGCGCCGTGGAACGCGTCGCCCGCGCCGAGCGTGTCCCGGACGTCGACGGTCGGGACGGGGGTGGTGCCGTGACGTCCGGACTCGTCGCACCAGGTCACGGGATGGGGGCCGTGCGTGGCGACGGTCGCGCGCGAGCGGTCGACGCCCTCGGGCGGGTGGAAGTCCGCCGAGGCCGCCGTGACGTCGGCGCCGCCGAGGAGGTCCGCGAAGACGGGCCGCCACCGGCCCGCGTCGAGCACGACGAGGGGGCGCGGGTCGAGCGCCCGCACGTAGGCGAGCACACCGCGCGCGAGGCCCGGGTGGTGGCCGTCCAGCAGGACGACGTCGGGCCGCGGCAGGGCGTCGAGCAGGTCCGGGGTGACGTCGAACGTGCCCGCGAGGGTGGCGTCGGGCGACACGACCGACCGGTCGCCTGTCGCGTCGTCGACCAGGACCGCGGAGACCGCGAGCGCGATGTCCTCGCCGTCGGCGACGTCGTGCACCTCGACGCCGTGACGTTCCAGGTCGCCGCGGGCGACCGCGCCGACGGGGCCCGAGCCCAGGGCGCTGACGAGCAGCGCCCTGGCCCCGAGGGTCGCGGCGGTGACCGCCGCGTTGGCCGCAGGACCGCCGGCGGACACGTCCTGACGCACGGCGGTGATCTTCTGGTTGGGACCCGGCCTGACGACGCTCCGATGGATCACATCAAGCGTCGTCAACCCGGCAAACCAGCACGTCAAACGTGGTTTTTGACGGGCGGTGGCTGCGGCTTCGAGCATGTGCAGAGGTTACCCGTGAAACCGGGTGTCACTGACCGGCCGGGTAGGCGCGCTCCGCGAAGACGCGGAGCGTGTCGCGCACGAACGTGGCACCGCCGATGCCTCCGTAGCTCGCGCCGAACCGGTCGTCCGCCACGTACATGTCGGCGAGGCCGAGCAGGTATCCCTTGTCGGGCAGCAGCCGCCCGTGGCCCGGCGTGCCCGGGACGGAGACGAGCCAGGCGGCGTGCCGGGCGGCGAGCGCCTGGGCCTCGTCCGAGGCGGGGTCGGTCCCCGCCTCTGCGGCGGCGGCCCACGCCGAGCTCAGCTCGGCGACCTCGGCCTTGACCGCGGCCTGCTCCTCGGCACCGAGCCCGCGCCACCAGCGGTCGCTCTGCTGGTAGGCGTCGCGACCCCAGCGCTCGGTCACCTCCTGCTCGTACCGGGTGTGGTCGAATCCGTCGAGCATGTCCTGCGCCATGATGTCCTCCTTCGCGTCAGGGTCCCGTTCCAGCGCGGCGACGGTCCGCTCGACCGACGCGATCTGCCGCGCCAGCCGGTCCTGCTCCGTCCGCAGGGTGACGAGGTGCCGGCGCAGGGCCGCCGCCTCGTCCTGCTCGCTGTCGAGCACCTCGGCGATGTCGCCGAGGCCGAGACCGAGGTCTCGGAGCAGCAGGATCCGCTGCAGCCGCACCAGCGCGGTGCGGTCGTAGCGGCGGGGTCCGCTCGCCGTCGTCCGGACGGCGGGCAGCAGCCCCACGGCGTCGTAGTGGCGCAGCGTCCGGCTCGTGACGCCGGTCAGCCGCGCGATCTCCTGGATGGACCAGTACATGACCCACACGGTAGAGGTTGACGCCGCGTCAACTTCAACGCGGTTTTCCGTCGCTCCGGTCACACCTCCTCGAGCGCCGCCCACTCCTCGTCCGTGAACAGGCGGGAGCGGATGAGGAACCGCACCCCCTCCGGCGCCTCCACGCTGAACCCGGCGCCGCGCCCCGGCACCACGTCGATCGTGAGGTGGGTGTGCTTCCAGTACTCGAACTGGTTGCGGCTCATCCACACCGGCACCGTGAAGTCGTCGACCGCGAGGTCGCCGAGGTGCACGTCGGCGTCGCCGGTGAGGAAGTCGCCGTCGGGGTAGCACATCGGGGACGACCCGTCGCAGCAGCCTCCGGACTGGTGGAACATGAGGTCGCCGTGCTTGGCGCGCAGGCGCACGAGCAGCTCGGCGGCCGCCTCGGTCACGGCCACGCGGGCCGGTGCGGGCACGTCGTCGGACATCAGGCCTCCCTCCGGGGTGCCGCGGCCGGGCGCACGTGCCCGGCCGCGGCGGGAACGGCGTCCGTCAGAAGAAGCCGAGCTTCTGCGGCGAGTAGCTGACCAGGAGGTTCTTGGTCTGCTGGTAGTGGTCGAGCATCATCTTGTGGTTCTCGCGGCCCACGCCGGACCCCTTGTAGCCGCCGAACGCCGCCGCGGCCGGGTAGGCGTGGTAGTTGTTCGTCCACACGCGGCCCGCCTCGATCGCGCGGCCCGCCCGGTACGCCGTCTCGCCCGACCGGCTCCACACGCCCGCGCCCAGGCCGTAGAGCGTGTCGTTGGCGATCTTGATGGCGTCGTCGAAGTCGGCGAACTGCGTCACCGCCACCACGGGGCCGAAGATCTCCTCCTGGAAGACCCGCATCTCGTTGCGGCCCTCGAAGATCGTCGGCGTCACGTAATAGCCGCCCGCGAGGTCGCCGTCGAGCTCGGCACGGTGGCCGCCGGTGAGCACCTTCGCGCCCTCGGCCCGGCCGATCTCGAAGTAGCTGAGGATCTTCTCGAGCTGGTCGTTGCTCGCCTGGGCGCCGATCATCGTGTCCGTGTCGAGGGGGTTGCCCTGCTTCACGGCCTCGGTGCGGGCCACAGCGTCGGCCAGGAAGTCGCCGTAGATGTCGCTCTGGATGAGCGCGCGCGACGGGCACGTGCACACCTCGCCCTGGTTGAGCGCGAACATCGTGAAGCCCTCGAGCGCCTTGTCGTAGTAGGCGTCGCGGGCCGCCGCGACGTCGCCGAAGAAGATGTTCGGCGACTTGCCGCCGAGCTCCAGCGTCACCGGGATGATGTTCTGCGACGCGTACTGCATGATCAGGCGGCCCGTCGTGGTCTCGCCCGTGAACGCGATCTTGCGGATGCGCGGCGAGCTCGCCAGCGGCTTGCCCGCCTCCGCGCCGAACCCGTTCACCACGTTGACCACGCCCGGCGGCAGCAGGTCCGCGATGAGCTCCATCAGGTAGAGGATCGACGCCGGCGTCTGCTCGGCCGGCTTGAGCACCACGGCGTTGCCTGCCGCGAGCGCCGGCGCCAGCTTCCACACGGCCATGAGGATCGGGAAGTTCCACGGGATGATCTGCCCGACGACGCCGAGCGGCTCGTGGAAGTGGTAGGCGATGGTGTCGCCGTCGATCTCGCTGATCGACCCCTCCTGCGCGCGGATGGCGCCGGCGAAGTAGCGGAAGTGGTCGATCGCCAGCGGCATGTCCGCGTTGAGGGTCTCGCGGACCGGCTTGCCGTTCTCCCAGGTCTCGGCGACGGCGAGCTCCTCGAGGTGCTCCTCCATGCGGTCGGCGATCTTGTTGAGGATGATCGCGCGCTCCGTCACGGACGTGCGCCCCCAGGCCGGTGCGGCGCCGTGGGCGGCGTCGAGGGCCCGGTCGATGTCGTCCGCGTCGCCCCGTGCGACCTCGGTGAAGGTGCGGCCGGTGACGGGGCTGGGGTTCTCGAAGTACTGCCCGTTGGCCGGGGGCACGTACTCGCCGCCGATCCAGTGGTCGTACCGGGCGCGGTAGGTGGCGATCGCCCCGTCGGTCCCCGGCGCTGCGTACACGGTCATGGTCTGCCTCCTCGCAGGGTCCCGCGGCCCGCCCGGGTCTGCCCGACGGCGGAGCCGCACCTCGGGTGCACCAGCGCACCCGAGTGCGGCGAGCGTAGGCAGGGCCGGGTTGCATCGGCGTTGCAACCCGACCGTGACCTTCGCCGGGCAAGCGGTCCGAGGGCGCCGACACAGGGAGGGAGTGAGGACAGGTCGCCGCCCGCCCGGGGCGAGCGACGAGCCGAGACCCCGGAGGTCGCCCGTGAGGACCGCGCTGCACGCCCGACCGACGCCCGCCCTTCCTGTGGCCGTTCCGCTCGCCGCGGGTCTGGCGGTGGTCCTGGCGCTCGCCGGCTGCACCGGTTCGGCGGACGGCGGCGAGACCGCCGTCGACGCGACGAACCTGTCGCTCCCGGGGGCGGGACCGGACGTCGCCCCCGCCCCGATCGCGCCGGAGGACGCCGAGGTGTACGACGACTCGCCCGAGCAGCCGTTCCAGGACGTCGCCACGAGCCCGCTGTCCACGTTCGCGGCCGACGTCGACACGGCGTCGTACGCGAACCTGCGCCGCCAGGTGAACCAGGGCGTACGGCCGGAGGGCGTGCGCATCGAGGAGCTCGTCAACTACTTCGACTACGACTACCCCGCGCCCGCCCCGGGTGCCGAGCACCCGTTCACGGTGACGACCGAGGTCGCCGCCGCCCCGTGGAACCCGGAGCACCAGCTCGCGATGATCGGCGTCCAGGCGACGGAGGCGATCCCGACGTCGGAGGGCAACAACATCGTGTTCCTGCTCGACGTGTCGGGGTCCATGGACGAGCCGAACAAGCTGCCGCTGCTCGCCGAGTCGTTCGCGCTGCTCGTGGAGCAGCTCGACGAGGACGACCGCGTGTCGATCGTGACGTACGCGGGCGACGACCGGGTCGTCGCGGACTCGGTGCCCGGCTCCGAGCACGGCGTGCTCGTCGACCACCTGCGCTCGCTGCGCGCCGGTGGGTCGACGGGTGGCGCGGCCGGGCTGGCCACGGCGTACGAGCTGGCGGAGAAGAACTTCGTCGAGGGCGGCAACAACCGGGTGATCCTGGCGACCGACGGCGACTTCAACGTGGGGCCCGCGACGCCGCAGGAGCTGACGGAGCTCGTCGAGGGCGAGCGCGAGTCCGGCGTGTACGTGTCGGTGCTGGGCTTCGGCATGGGCAATCTCAAGGACAGCACGATGGAGGCGATCGCCGACCACGGGAACGGCAACTACGCCTACATCGACACCCTGGCGGAGGCGCGCAAGGTGCTGGTGGACGAGTTCGGCTCGACGATGTTCGTCGTCGCGCAGGACCTCAAGGTGCAGGTCGAGCTCAACCCGGCGCGGGTGGGCTCCTACCGGCTCGTCGGCTACGACAACCGGCGCCTGGACGACGAGGAGTTCGCCGACGACGCGCGGGACGCGGGCGACGTCGGCGCGGGGCACTCCGTGACGGCGTTCTACGAGCTGGTCCCCGTCGGGCCGGACGACGCGGAGAACACGGACCTGACGTACTCCGACCGCCGGGTCGGCGCGAGCGACGACTTCATGACGGTGCGCGTGCGGTACAAGGAGCCGGGCGGTGCCGAGAGCACGCAGGTGGGCTTCCCGGTCGAGGCGGGAGCGCTCACCGCGACGCCGTCGGCGGACTTCGCCTTCGCGTCCGCGGTGGCCGAGCTGGGGCTCCTCGCGTCCGGGTCGGCGTACCGGGGCGACGCCGACCTGGACGCGGTGCGTGAGCGGGCCGCCGGCGCCCTCGGGGCCGACCCGTACGGGCTGCGGGCGGAGTTCGTGGACCTCGTGGCCGCCTATCCGCGATGAGCAGATTTCTCCCTGCGAAAGAGGTCCGTGCAAAGGCACCGTTATTCGCGCGGGAAAGGCGGCAGTCGTTTACGGCAGATGACGGGTCGCGAAATTTCCGGACCCGGAGGAAATGCGCGGCTCAGCTTCCGTCGTGCGACGTGAGGATGGTGCGCTGGCCGACCGGCTCGCGCGACTCGAGGGTGCGCTGCGCGCCCTGCGACTGCTGCACCATGTCGACGGCGGCACGGAGGTCCTCGGCGGCCCAGTCGAGGGAGGTCTCGATGTGGGTCGCTTGCGCGAGCAGCGTGTGGGCCTGCGTGACGGACGACGGCGGGGCGTCGGTGACCCGCTGCGCGACGGCGGCGCGGGCCTCGGCGAGCGCCTCGGCGAGCGCCTCACGGGTAGCCGGGTCAGCGACCCGGCCCTCGGAGTGGTCGTACACCCGCTGGGCCGTGTCGAGCACGGCGGCCAGGTCCTCCGACCGGTCGGACGCGGTGCTGACCTGCGCCTCGATCTCGGTGGTCAGCGCAAGGAGGTGGCTGGCCTCGTCCGCCTTGGCCGCGCCGGACCAGAGGCCGATCGCCACGGCGAGGCCGGTGACGGCGGCGGCGCCGTAGGCCCATCGGCGGCGGCCACGGGCTCCGGCGAGGTCGGCGACCGGCGGCTCCGGCGTGCCGAGCGGCGGCAGCTCTGCCTGGTGCTCGCCCTGCCGGGGCTCGGGGTTCGGTGCGGGGCTCGGCGTCGAGCGCTGCACGGTGCGTGGGGTGGATGTCTGGCCGCGACTGTCGCCGGCCGGGTCGTCGGTGTCGGACACTGTACTTTCCGGTCTGGACAAAGCGATGGTGTTCAACTCTTCCCCCAAAGAGAGTTCCCTGAAAACTATTTGTCGAGCCCCCTGGCTCGGCAAGAACCCGTGCGAATGACGCTAGGACTACTTTTCAGGTCCTGCTCGGTGAAACCGTAATACGCCCGTGATCCGCGCGGACACCTTCTCGCCCGGCGCGCCGTCAACCACTCCTTGAAGATCTCGGGGGCGAGCCTGTCGACAGTCTTGGCCCGATGCCTACACTGGGCTGGTTCGACGACGGCGTGCGGACGAGATCAGGGGCAGCATGGCGCAGGTGCCACACCGGGACGCGCAATGGGTGCGCGCGGCCTACGAACGGTTCGTCGGTTCCGCCGGCTCGCAGGAGCCCACGGGGATCGACCCCGTCGTCGCGGCCTCCTGGCGCCGGTCCCTGCACAACGGCGTGGACCCCGACCACCCGGGGTCGGTCACCGTGGCGCCGTCGGACGAGCTGGACGCCTACCGGCGCCGCCACCCGCTCGCCGTCGCGATGCCGCTCGTCCGGGACCTGGTCGGCGGAGCGACGGGCGACGACCTCGTCGTCGCCGTGTCGGACGACGCGGGCAGGCTGCTGTGGGTCGAGGGCCGTGGCCCCGTGCGCTCCACGGTCGACCGGGTCGGGTTCGTCGAGGGCGCCGTCTGGCGCGAGGAGTCGGTGGGCACCAACGCGCCGGGCACGGCGCTGGCGACCCGCCGCCCCGTGCAGGTGCTCGGCGCCGAGCACTACGCCCGCCCCGTCCAGCGGCTCAGCTGCACGGCCGCCCCCGTCCACGACGCGTCCGGCGGCATCGTCGGCGCCGTCGACCTCACGGGCGGCAGCGCGGCAGGGACCCACGTGGCGCTCGCGCTCGTGCGCGCGACGGTGGCCATGGTCGAGCGCGAGCTCGCGGCGCGGGCGACGGCGAGCGGAGCCGACCCTGCGCCTTGGACACGCTCCGCCGCCGTGGACGCCGCCCCCGAGGTCCCGCCCGATCTCCGGCTCCTCGGCACCCCCACCCTCCGCGGCCGCAGGCTCTCCCTGCGTCACGCCGAGATCCTGCTGCTCCTCGCCGAGCACCCCCGCGGCCTGACGGCGGAGGAGCTCGCCGTGCTGCTGCACCCGGGCGACCTCTCACTCGTGACCGTGCGCGCCGAGATCTCCCGCCTGCGCCGGGTCGCGGACTCCGTCCTCGGTGCACCCCTCCTCGCCGGGTCGCGCCCCTACCGGCTGGCCCGTCCCCTCCGGACCGACGTCGGCGCCGTCCGCGAGCACCTCGCCCGCGGCGACGTCCGCGCCGCGCTCGCGGCGTACGGCGAGTGCCTGCTGCGCCGGTCGGTGGCGCCGGGCGTCGAGCAGCTCCGCGAGGAGCTCACCGAGGAGGTGCGCTCAGCGGTGCACGCCTGCGCGGACGTCGCCGCGCTCGAACGGTGGACGACGCGTGCCGAGGGCGCGGAGGACCACGGCGCGTGGGTGCGGCTGGGCGAGCTGGCCGAGCCGGGAAGCCCGTCGGCGCTGCGGGTGCGGGCGCGGCTGGGGGTGCTGGAGCGGCGGTTGCGGTGAGGGCGGGATCGTTTCGCCCCCGCCCCGTGTTCACGACGACGTCAGCACACGCGCCCCCCGAGGAGGACCCATGACCGCCCCCGTCGACCCGTCCGAGAAGTTCGCGCAGTACGCCCACCCGGATCGCCTCGTGAGCACCGCCTGGCTCGCGGAGCACCTGAAGGACCCGGGGGTCGTCGTCGTGGAGTCGGACGAGGACGTGCTGCTCTACGAGACCGGTCACATCCCCGGCGCGGTCAAGGTGGACTGGCACACCGAGCTGCAGCACCCGCAGATGCGCGACTACCTGGACGGCGCGGCGTTCGCCGCCCTCCTGGGGAGCAAGGGCATCACGCGCGACACGACGATCGTGCTGTACGGCGACAAGAACAACTGGTGGGCCGCCTACACCGCGTGGGTGTTCACGCTGTTCGGCCACGAGGACGTGCGCCTGCTCGACGGCGGCCGCGGCCTGTGGACGGCCGAGGGTCGCGAGCTCACGACGGACGTGCCCGCCCCTGCCCCGGTCGAGTACCCGGTGGTCGAGCGCGACGACACCACGGTCCGCGCCTTCCGCGAGGACGTGCTGGCGCACCTCGGCACGGGTCCGCTCGTCGACATCCGCTCGCCGCAGGAGTACACGGGCGAGCGCATCGCCATCCCGGACTACCCCGAGGAGGGCGTGCTGCGCGGCGGCCACATCCCCACGGCGCGCAACGTCCCGTGGGCGACGGCGGTGGCCGAGGACGGCACCTACAAGACCCGTGCCGAGCTCGAGGCGATCTACACCGAGGGCCTCGGCATGGGCCCCGACGACGCGGTGATCACGTACTGCCGCATCGGCGAGCGCTCCAGCCACACCTGGTTCGCGCTGACGTACCTGCTCGGCTACCGGAACGTCCGCAACTACGACGGCTCGTGGACCGAGTGGGGCAACGCGGTGCGCGTCCCGGTCGCGACCGGTCCGGAGCCGGGCACGGTCTGAGCCGGGCCGGCCGGTCTCAGTCGCGGCCGAAAATCCTGCGCAGCTCGTCCTTGGCGCGCTCCAGCACCTCGCGCTGGTCCGCGTCGAGGTCCTTGCCCGCCCGGTTGATGTAGAAGGTGAGCATCGACATCGCCGACCGGTACGGCGAGCTCTTCCGGCGGTCGCTCGCCTCCGCCGACTTCTTGAGCGAGCGCGCGATCCGCGCGGGATCGCCCCACGTGAACACGCCCTCCTCGAGGTCGAGGGCGTCGCTGCCCTCGGTGACGCCCTGGGACCAGCGGTCGGGGTCGTCGTCCCGCGTCTTCTCGGCCATGCTCCTCACGCTACGACGACGGCGTGCCGCTCGCCCGGGCGCTGGCCCGCGCGAGCGGCACGGTGAAAGGATGATCGGATGAGTACCGACGACACCGCACTGCCCGAGGCGCTCGCCGAGCTGCGGGACGCCTTCCTGGAGACGCCCGAGCGGGACCGCCTCCAGCTGCTGCTGGAGGTGTCGCGCGAGCTCCCGCCGCTGCCCGAGCGGTACGCGGACGCGCCGGAGCAGCTCGAGCGCGTCCAGGAGTGCCAGTCCCCCGTCTACGCGTTCGCCGAGGTGGACGACGCCGGCGTGGTCGCCTTCCACGCGACCGCACCGGAGGAGGCACCCACCACCCGCGGGTTCGCGTCGATCCTCGCGCAGGGCCTCACCGGGCTGACGGCGCAGCAGGTGCTCGACGTGCCTGACGACTACCCGCTGCAGCTCGGCCTCACCAAGGTCGTCAGCCTGCTTCGGCTCAACGGCATGGCGGGCATGCTCGCCCGCGCCAAGCGTCAGGTGCGCGAGCAGGTCGAGGCCGCGCGGGCCTGACCGGGCGGCCGGTCAGCCCCGCGCGGTCAGCCCAGCCGGGACCGCAGCCACGGGATGCAGGCCTCCGCCTGGATGCGCTGGAACGCACGCAGGTGCGGGATGCCGGGCGGCGCCTCGAGCAGCGAGCTGCGCACGAAGTAGGCGGTCAGCACGGCCACCCACACGGTCACCGCCTCGGGGTCGGTCCCGGCAGGGAGAGGCGTCCGCGCCAGCACCTCCTCGGGCGACGGCCCGCCCGTGGCAGCGACGACCGGCAGCATCGCCGTCTGGTCGACGAAGGCCGGCCCGCGCTGCGCGTGCGGCCAGTCGACGGCGACGGCGTGCTCCCCGCCGTCCGCCGACCGGACGACCAGCGCGTTGTCGGCGCGCAGGTCGTTGTGCAGCAGCCGGGACCCGGTCAGCGCCTCACGCTGCCGGCCGGGCGCCGCCAGCTCGGCGAGCCGGTCGAGGTGGGCGGCGAGCCAGGGGTCGTAGCCGGCGAGGGCGGCCGGGCGCTCGTCGGCAAGCAGGCCCGCCTCCGGCCAGAGGTGGTCGGCCGCGTCCGGGAACGCGCCGCCCGCGGGCACCTCGTGCTCGGCGATCCGCCGGGCGAGTCGCTGCAGCCGATCGAGGTCGTCGAGGTCCCAGGGCTCGGACCGCAGGGCCCTGCCGTCGACGGCCTCGGACGCGATCACCACCCAGGACGGCTCGGTCTCGCCGGGGTCGGCGATCTCCTCGGCCCAGCGGAACGCCGGGGCGGGGACGCCGTCGGGCAGCGCGGCGGAGCGGACGGCCTCGGCACGGTGGAAGCGGGCGGCGTCGACGTGGTCGGTCGACGCGACCTTGAGGAAGGCACGACCCGCCGCCGTCTCCAGCGTCAGCGCCCATCCGGGCGAGAAGCCGCCGTCGTGCGACGCCCACGCCGTGACCGGACCACCCGAGGCGCGCCACGACGACGTCGCGGACGTGGGTGGGCAGATCGGGCCAGGTGGGGCGGATGCGGGTCATGCAGCGATCATCCCAGGGGTCCCCCGCGGGAGCTGAATCATTTTCGGTGACCATCCTTGTTGTTGGACATCCGTCCTATATCACGGTTGTGATGTCGGGGTTGCTGTGATTCCTGGCGCATTTCACCGCCGGGGCGGTCCTGGAATGTCGGAATCAACCGGTCGAATGCATGCGCATGCACCGATTGACAGGGTGAAAGAACACACCCACTCTGCTTTCTGGTGAACACACATGTGTGCTCCACCAACTGTTATGACGGAGCTATTCGAGGGGAAACACCATGATCCGAGGATTCCGTGCAATCAGTCGTGCTGTCGCGACCGTCGCCGTCTCGGCCGGCCTGGTCTGCGCAGCCACCACCGGTGCGAGCGCCATGGTGGCGGCCGAGGGGGACACCCCGGCGGCTCACCAGGTCAGCGTGTCCGAGCCCGCAGCAGAGGCCGTCGCCGAGGAGGCCGTCGTCGAGGCGCCTGCCGCCGAGGAGACGGTCGTGAGCGACCCGGTCCCGGACGTGCCTGTCCCCGACGTCCCGGTCCCTGACCTCCCGGTGCCCGACCTGCCGGTGCCGCTGCCGACGCCGGGCCTGCTGGACGGCCTGCTCGCGGCGATCGGCAACCTGCTCGCCTCGCTCCTCGGCGGTCTCCCCGTCCCCGTCCCCGGCGCGTGACCCACACGCCCCCGTCTCGCCGGACGCCGCCAGCACGCCCGGCACCCGACGTCCTTTTCACCGGCCGTTCGTGAACGGTGGGGCCGGTGACAAAGGGCTCCTGAGGAAGAGCCCCCTTTCCCGCACGGGAAAGGGGGCTCTTTCTCTGCCCGGAGCACGGATGCTCCGCTCCGAGAACGACCTGGGGTTCCGATTCTCGGCCGAATCAGTACCCCAGGTCGTTCTCGCGGGATCTGCCCGTCAGAAGTCGAAGAGGTCCTCCAGGAACGACTCCCGGCGCTTCTTCTTGTAGCGGCGGTCGCCGTACCGGTCGTCGCGGCGGTCCCGGTCGGTGCGGCGGTCGTCGTCGCGGCGCCGGTCGTCGTACCGCGGGTCGTAGGCCGCCTGCGGCGTGCCGTACGCGGGCCCCGCCTGCACGGGGTTCGGTGCCACCGGCGTGGCCGGCCGGTTCTCGGCCGCGATCTCGGTCTCCACCGAGCGGTCGATGATCTTGTCGAGCTCACCGCGGTCGAGCCACACGCCACGGCACACGGGGCAGTAGTCGATCTCGATCCCCTTGCGCTCGGACATGACGAGCGTGGTCTGGTCGATGGGGCACTGCATCAGGTTCTCCTCGCGGTCGCGTGGCCTACCCGTGGCCCAACGCCCGAGGTGGTGCCGTGGTTCCGGCGCCCGGCACCACCTGCGCGAGCGCGCCGGTGCTGCCCGCGTCGGACGCCACGACGGCCCACACGACCGCCGCGACCACGAGCAGCGCCGCCAGCACGGCGAGCGTGATCTTCCACGCCGACCACGGCCGCTGCCCCACGACCTCTCCCGTCCGGGCGTTCACCAGCACCTGGAAGGGCTTGCCGCCGTACAGGTAGGTCGCGATCCACACCGGCAGCAGCAGGAGCTTGTACGTCACGGCGGAGTAGGTCGTGTGCACCTGGTGCACGCGTTGCTCGTCGCCGCCGATGTCGCTGCGGCAGTCCTGCTCGATGACCGGCGCCATCTCCCCCTTGGCGCGCTCGAGACCCGCCTCGGGCTCGACGTCGTAGCGCAGGGTCTCGTACCCGGCGAGGTAGTCCGGCTGGTACGGACGGGCCTCCTGCAGCGGCCACGGGCTGAGCTTCGCGAGGTGGTCCGGCATGACCCGGCCGGTGCCGGCCACGAGCACGTCGTCGAAGTCACGCGCCACCGTGCCGGAGGCGGGGTACCACCGTGTCTTGCGCACCTGGCGCGTCTCGGTGCGGGTGCGACCCTCGGAGTCGGTGGTCGTGTAGGTCTCGGTGACCCAGTAGTACTCCCCGCGCCGGCCCGTGTACTGCGACCGGGTCCGCGCGTCGAAGGTCCAGTGCGGCAGGTAGACGCCGTGCGCCTGCTCGGCCGAGACGACCTTCTTGAGCGCCGACGGCGCGAACCACCGCGAGCGCACCCACTCCCGCAGGCTGCTCTGCATCGAGGCGCGGTCCACCTCGAACGGCAGCACGGCTTCGGGCTCGACGATGCCGAGGGTCTCGACCTCCGCGACCATCGGCGACCCGCAGAACCCGCATCGCTGCGACAGGTGGTCGCTCGTGGTCACCGCACCGCACGTGCCGCACCGGAAGTCGTGCGTCGCCGGGGCGGTGGGTCGCGGCGTCGCGGCGAGCGCCGCGAAGTCGTGCTCACGCACCTCCCGCTCGGCGACGGCGACGTGCTGCGCGTGCCCGCAGTACGGGCAGGTCAGGGCACCGGTGCCTGCGGTGAACTCGACACTGGCCCCGCACTGCTCGCACGGGTAGGCGTGGTGGGCGGCGCGGCCACCCTCGGTGAGCTCCGCCATCTCAGCCCTGCGGCAGCGGGGGCGGCGTGGCGCCCAGGTGCTTCGCGACCTCCGGCACCGCGGACGCGGGCTCCCAGCCCGCCATGCCGGCCCGCCACACGAGCGTGCTCGCGGTGAGGGTTCCTGCGGCGGCCTGCCCGGCGAGCGCCGCGTCATCGAACGGGCCCGACTGGCTGCCGCCGTTGCCGAGGTACCAGCCGGGCAGCGGTGGCGGCCCGCCGGCGGCCGGGACGGCAGGCGGTGCGGTGGGGGCGGGCGCGGCCTGGGTGGGCGGCACGATCGCGTTGCCGACGGCCTGGCCGAGCCCCATGCCGATCACCGCACCCGCACCGCCGCCGTCGGCCGCTGCTTCCATGGCCTGGCCGGCCTGGAACTGCTGGAAGGCTGCCATGCTGCCCACGGTGCCGGACGAGACGATGCCCATCGAGGTGCGCTTGTCGAGCGCCTCCTCGACCTCGGGCGGCAGGGAGACGTTCTCGATGACGAACTTCGGCACGGCGAGACCGATCTCGGCGCTCAGCTCGTCGGTGAGGCGGGTGGCGAGCTGGCTGCCCAGGTCCCCGTGGTGGGCGGCGAGGTCCATGACGGGGATGCCCGACGAGGCGAGGACGCTCGCGAGGTGGCTGACGAGGTTCTGCCGCAGGTACTCGTGCACCTCGTCCGTGCGGAACTGCGGGTCGGTGCCGACGAGCTCGCGCAGCAGCAGCGTGGGGTCGCTGACGCGGGCGGCGAAGGCGCCGAAGGCCCGCACGCGCACCATGCCCAGCTCCGGGTCCCGCATCATCACGGGGTTCTTGGTGCCCCACTTGAGGTCGGTGAACTGGCGCGTGCTGACGAAGTAGACCTCCGCCTTGAAGGGTGAGCTGA
The DNA here is from genome assembly GCA_036010205.1 of Promicromonospora sp. Lineage (GTDB taxonomy): Bacteria > Actinomycetota > Actinomycetes > Actinomycetales > Cellulomonadaceae > Promicromonospora. The sequence continues at coordinate 15,239 of DATGOB010000037.1, forward strand.
ACCCGTGCTTCCAGCCCTTGAGGGTGGACAGGACGGGCAGGTTGCGCGTCTCGAGCGTGTACGTGCCCGGCTCGAAGACGTCGGCGACGGTGCCCTCGTTGACGAACACCGCGGTCTGGGACTCGCGGACGACGAGCCGCGCGCCCATCTTGATCTCGTTCTGGTAGCGGGGGAACCGCCACACGATCGTGTCCCGCGTGTCGTCGAGCCACTCGACGATGTCGACGAGCTCACCCTTGATCTTGTCCAGCAGACCCATCCGCCGCTCCTGTCTCTCCTGCCCCCTCGGTGCGAGGCACCTGGAACATACCGTCCTCCACCGACAGCCCGACAGCAAAGTGCGACACCGCAGGCGGGCCGGGTGTCCGCCGCCCGGGAGACGCCTGCCGGTGCACCGGACTTGTGAGAGAGTTTCACCGCAGGGTGACTACCCGGCGAACCTGTCCGGAGGTGCTAGGGCCGATGACCGTCCTCGTGGCGTACAACGAGTCGCCCCAGGGTGAGGCAGCGATGCGGGCTGCCGTCAGCGAGGCCGTCCGTCGCGAGCAGGGGCTCGCGGTGCTCGTGCTCACGCCGCAGGACGGTACGCAGGTGCCCGCCGCGCTCGCCCACCTGCTCGACTCGGTGCCCGACACGGTCACGGTCGCCCCGATCACGTTCCGCTCCGCTGACACCGAGGTCGCGGACGCGATCCTCGACCAGGCCGACGCGGTCTCGGCCGACCTCGTCGTCATCGGCTCGCGCAAGCACTCCACCGTCGGCACGTTCCTCGTGGGAGCGACCACGCAGCAGGTGCTGCTCGACTCCCCCGCCCCCGTGCTGGTGGTCAAGGCCAGCTACGCCTGAGCCCCCGCGCCGATCTCGGCCGCACGGCGCGCGATGCGCCCCAGCACGTCGTCGAGCATCGGCGTCGCGATCCGGTGGTTCGCGGCCCGGCGCCGCACCGCCCCGCCGATCGCGTCGAGCTCGCCCTCCTGACCGGCCTCGACGTCGGCCTGCAGCGACGACCGCATCGTGGCGGGGAAGCCGTCGAGGATGCCGCGCAGCTCCTCGCCCGTCGTGGGCACGCCCTCGGCGGTGGCGGTCGCCGCGATCTCCGCGAGCAGCCCGGCGGTCAGGGTGTCGTCGCGGGCCAGCGCCTCCCCGATGCCGGAGCCCCAGGTGGAGGTGAGCAGCGCCAGCGGCGCGAGGAAGCGCAGCTTCTTCCACAGCACCTCTGCCTCGGTGCCGCCCGTGAGTACCTCGATCGGCGTGTCCCGCAGCGCGGTGACGACGCCGAGGTCGGTGGCGTCGTCCGGCACGACCACGCGCAGCAGCGTGCCGCGGTGCCGGACGAGCGCCGGGCCCGGCCCGTCCGCGCCCGTGCGCAGGGTCTCGCCCGCGATCGTGGCGCCGACGACGTGCGACCCCGGTAGAGCGGCGCGCAGGGCGTCCACGTGGTCGAGGCCGTTGAGCAGCGTCACCACCTCGGCGGGCTCGGCGTGCTCGACGAGGCGGACGGTGTCGGCCAGCCCCTCGGCCTTGACCGCGACGACGACGCGCGCACCGCGTGGCACCTCCGTCACCGCGGTGAGGGGGGCGTGCCACGAGCCGTACTCGTCGGTGGTCACGTCGAGGCCGTGCTCGGTCACGTGCCGCGCGGTGCCCTCCCGGGCCACCACCACGACGTCGTGCCCCGCACGCTGCAGCATCGCAGCGACGAGGCCCCCGATCGCACCCGGTCCGACGACGGCTGTCAAAGACTCGGTCATGTCCCACATCGTAGGCGTGCGGACCCCCGGGACCACCCCCGGTGACCTGCACGGACGAGAACGTCAGGTGGCGGTCAGGTGGACGTCCGGCCGGACCGCGACGCCGCTGGACTACTCTCGGCTCATGGCAGCAGTCACGCTCGGGATCCCGTCGGTGCGTGGTGTGCCCCGCCGCGCGGTCACCCCGGCAGGTCGGCCCCGGCCGGACACCCCGCTGCTGCTCGACCGGTACGGCCGCGTCGCCCGCGACCTGCGCGTCTCGATCACGACGGCCTGCTCGCTGCGCTGCACCTACTGCATGCCGGCGGAGGGCCTGCCGCTCGTGCCGCGCGACGAGCTCATGACGCCCGGCGAGATCGGCAGGCTGGTCGGCATCGGCGTGCGGGACCTCGGCATCCGCGACATCCGGTTCACGGGCGGCGAGCCGCTCATGCGCCGCGACCTCGAGCAGATCATCGCGGCCGCGCGCTCCGCGGCGGACGACGGGCTCGCCGCGACCGGCTCGACCGACCGGGTGCGCATCGCGATGACCTCCAACGCCCTCGGCCTCGACAAGCGGGTGGACGGCCTCGTCGCCGCGGGCCTCGACCGGGTCAACGTCTCGCTCGACACCGTCGACCGCCAGGCGTTCGCGACCCTGACCCGCCGTGACCGCCTGGACGACGTGCTGACCGGCGTCCGCGCCGCGCTCGCCGCGGGCCTCGCGCCGGTCAAGATCAACGCCGTGCTGCTGCCCGAGACGCTCGCGGGCGCCGCCGACCTGCTCGCGTGGGCGGTCGAGCACGGCTGCACGCTGCGGTTCATCGAGGAGATGCCGCTCGACGCCGACGGGCGTTGGACCCGCGACGACGTCGTGAGCGCCGCCGACCTCCTCGACGTGCTCGGCCGACGCTTCACGCTCACACCGGCCGGCCGGGAGGACCCGTCGGCCCCGGCCGAGGAGTGGCTGGTGGACGGCGGCCCGGCGACGGTCGGCGTCATCGCCTCCGTCACCCGCTCGTTCTGCGGCGCGTGCGACCGGACCCGGCTGACCGCCGAGGGCACCGTGCGGTCGTGCCTGTTCGGCAACGAGGAGACCGACCTCAAGGCGCTCCTGAGGTCGGGCGCGGGCGACGAGGCGGTCGCCGACGCCTGGCGCGCCGCCATGTGGGCCAAGCCGCGCGCGCACGGCAGCGACGCGCTCGAGCTCTCCGACGACGCGTTCGCCGACACCGTGCGCAGCATGGGCGCCATCGGGGGCTGACCGCCCCGGCCGGTGTTCCCGACGCTGCCGGTCGTCAGAGGCCGACCCACTCCGACTCGCCGTCGGTGAACTGCTGCTTCTTCCAGATCGGCACCTCGGCCTTGATCCGCTCGACCAGCAGGGAGCACGCCTCGAACGCCTCCTTGCGGTGCCCGGCGGACGCCGCCGCCACGAGCGCGACGTCACCGATCTCCAGGTGCCCGTACCGGTGCACCGCGGCGACGCGCAGGCCGGTCTCCGCGGCCACCGCCGCGCACACGTCGCGCAGCACGGCGGTCGCGTCCGGGTGCGCCTCGTAGTCCAGGCTGGTCACGTCGCGGCCGCCGTCCTCGTCGCGCACCACGCCCCGGAACGTGACCACGGCGCCGCACTCCGGCGCAGCCACGGCTGCCTCGACGGCCCGGCCGACGGCGTCGTCGATCACCTCCGACGTCACCTGCACGGCCTCGCCCGACTGCTCGCCCATCGCTGCTCCCTCGTCCTCGGTCCGCCAGTGCCGGTCCGCCACGGCGACCCGCGCCTCACAGCGGCCAGACGCTCACCTCGGCGCCCGCGTCGAGCGTAGTCGTCCCGGCCGGGACGTCGACGAGCACGTCCGCCGCCGCCATCGACGCGACGAGGTGCGAGCCCGGCCCGCCCACGACGGAGACCCGGCGCGCCGCACCGTCGCCGTCGGCCCACCGGCCCCGCAGGAGCTGGCGCCTGCCCTCGGGCGAGGTGACGGCGTCGTCGAGCACGGCGGTCAGGCGCTCGACCGGCGGCAGGCCTGCCGCGCTCCGGAGCACGTCGCGCAGGAACACGACGAACGACACCTGGGCGCTCACCGGGTTGCCGGGGAAGGTGAGCGCCGGGCGTCCCCCGACCCGGCCGAGGCCCTGCGGCCCGCCCGGCTGCATGGCCACGGAGCGGAACGTGACCTCGGGGAGCGCGTCCTTGACCACCTCGTACGCGCCCTGGCTCACGCCACCGGTCGTCAGCACCAGGTCACACAGGGCGGCGGCACGCTCGAGCGTGACGCGCAGGATCTCCGGGTCGTCGGGCACGCTCACGCGCAGCCCGACGCGGGCGCCGGCGGCGCGGACCGCGGCCTCCAGCGCGGGGCCGTTCGCGTCCCAGACCTGGCCCGGGCCGGGCTCGCCGTCGGACGGGACGAGCTCGCTGCCCGTCGAGACCACGGCCACCGAGACCGGCGCGAGGAGCGGCAGCCGCGTGATGCCGCACGCGGCGGCGGCCGCCACGTGGTGCGGCGCGAGCACCGTGCCCGCGCGCAGCACGACGTCGCCCGCCGCGACGTCGGACCCCGGTTCCCGGACGTACTCCCCCGCGCCGCGGCCGCGGACCACCGTGACGGTCGACGCCGGGCCACCCGTCACGCCGTTGAAGGTCACGTGGTCGGTGTCCTCGACGGGCACGACGGCGTCTGCCCCTGCGGGCACGGGCGCACCCGTCATGATGCGGACGGCCGTGCCGGGCTCGAGCGGCGCAGGGCGCCCTGGCGCGGCGGCGACCTCCCCGGCGACCGGGAGCGTGACGGGCACGCCCGGCGCCGCCGCCGCGACGTCCTCTGCCCGCACCGCGAACCCGTCCATCTGGGAGTTGCGGAAGCGGGGCAGGGCGGCGGGCGCCGCGACGTCGCGCGCCACGACGCGCCCGAGCACGTCCCGGTGCAGCGCCACCTCCTCGTGGGGTCGGTCGGCGAGCGGGGCGAGCAGCTCCGCGACGTCGGCCCTGTGCTGTTCCACGTCCACGCGATCGGCCATGTCCGCAACCTATCCCGGCCGGACGCGGCGACACGATGTCCGGGCGCCCGGCCTGGCGGCGGAGCCGGACAGGACGCAAGAATCGGGCATGCACATCCACGCGCTGAGCAACAACGGGTCCACCCCGGACGGCGTCCTGGTGCGCCGGGACGCCCACCTGCCCAGCGGTCTGCGCGTGCTCGACTCCGTGCTCGCGATGCGCCCGACGCCCGACGTCGTGCTGCGGGCCCGCCAGCGCGTGGAGTACGACGGTGACGTGCGCCGCTGGGTGCGGTACTCGCTGCAGCGCGATCCGGGCGGCGTCGACGTCGCCTTCGTGCGCGCCGACCTGCCGCCCGGGGTCGGCGACGGCGTTCCCTCGTTCGCGCGGTACCTCCTGGTGCTCGAGCTCGCCGAGGCCGGCGCCTGGGTCGAGTACACCCAGCTCGACGACGCCGACCCCACGTGCACCCGGCACGCCCTGCTCGTGCGCACCGACACCCAGCCGCTCGTGCTCCCCGACGGCGTCTCGACGACGGCCATGCGCATCGACCAGCTGCTCGACGGCGAGCCGGCCAACGCGTTCTGGTGCGACGGGTTCGGCGTGGTGCAGGCCGACTACGTCGAGCGGTTCCCCGACGGCAGCCAGGTCACGGGCATCTCGTGGCGCACGACCTGGGAGGGCATCGAGCCGTGGCTCGATGCCGAGGTGCGCGAGGCGCTCGACGCCTCGGGCATCCTCGCGCAGTCCTGACCCGTCCGGCCCGACGGCGGCTCAGCCGTGCACGTGGGCCTTGTGCCCGACGGCCGCGGACACGTCGCCCTCGGCCACGTCCAGCAGGCGGTCGGCGAGCCGCCGCAGCGCCCGCGCCGCCGCGATCTCGTCCCCGATGAGCGGCACCTCCAGATCCTCGGGAGACTTCCGCGCGTGCCCGACGGCGCGCAGCGACTCCGGCGGACCGTTCATCACCATCGCCTCCGCCGTCGTGCTGCCGCCGGACTCGACCACGCTGATCCGCACGTCCCAGGTGAGCGCACGCCCCTCGCGCGCAGGCTCGGGCGCGGTGCCGCCCTCCCGGTCGACATACGTGTCGGAGCCCGGGTAGACGAGGGTCTCCTCGCCCGTGTCCGACCAGCGCACCCGGTACGGCGGCGACCCGTCGCCGTGCGGGCACTCGGTCACCACGCCGTCCCGCACCGTGCCACCGACCACCCCCGAGGCGGTCACGACCCGGTCACCCACTGCTGCTCTCACGGGACACCTCCTCGCGTCGTCGCGGTCCTCCCATCATCGCCCCGTCCGCCCGCGAGCGCCGAGCCGTCCGCGTCCGTCGCGCTCGCTCTCCGTCAGGCGGGCGAGGCGTCCGGACGGGTCGTGCACGGTGGCTCGGGCCTGACGATCACCGAGCGGGTCCGAGCCCGCCGTCGTCCGCCGACGGCGAACCCGGAAATTGAGTCGGGTCGACTCAGGTTGTACCCGGCATCAGACCCGTCCGGAGGAGAACATCATGACCACCACCGTCCTGACCCGCTCACCGTTCGCCCGCACCTGGCTGCGCGACCCGTGGACCGAGCCCACCGGCCCCGTGCCGGCCGCCGACGTCTACCGCGAGGGCGAGGACCTCGTCGCCCGCCTCGACCTGCCGGGCATCGACCCGGCGGACGACGTCACCGTCGAGCTCGAGGGCCGCAGGCTCGTCGTGCGCGGCGAGCGCAAGGACCAGCGCGCCGAGGAGTCGGAGGGCCGCCGCATCTCGGAGGTCCGCTTCGGCTCGTTCCGGCGCACCGTCACCCTGCCGAGGGCCGTCGACGGCGACGCCGTCCGCGCGTCCTACGACGCGGGCGTGCTGACCGTCACCGTGCCCGGTGCCTTCGCCGGCACGACGCCGCAGCGCATCGAGGTCACCACCGCCGCCTGAGCCCCTCGGCTCCGACGACGGCCCGCACCGACGGCGCCCGACCGCACCCCGCGGCCGGGCGCCGTCGCCGTGTGTCCGGTGTCGTGTACGGGGTGCTTTTCACCCGCCGGTGCGCGACGCGCCGTGGGCGTGGTCGGGGAAAACCCGTATCCGCCCGGCGGCCCGTTGTCTGGCGGGATACCGCACCGCATCCTTCTCGTGAGCACCATCCGGTCAGGGTGGACACGTTCGCGAAGGAGCGTCCGATGCGTCCCACAAGACACCGCAGCACCCGCACCGCCGTCGTGGCGGCGGCGGCCCTCTCCCTCGTCCTCACCGCCTCGGTCGCGGCCTCGGCGGCACCGCCCGACGCCGGCGCGGCGTCCGCGGAGCCGAGGGCGGCCGCGGCAGCGCTGACGTGGTCGGACGAGTTCGACGGCCCCGCAGGCAGCGCCCCGAACGCCGCCTACTGGAACCACGAGACCGGGGGCGGCGGCTGGGGCAACAACGAGCTCCAGACCTACGTCAACTCGCGCAACAACTCCGCGCTCGACGGCAACGGCAACCTCGTCATCACGGCCCGCTCGGACGGCAACGGCGGGTACACGTCGGCCCGCCTCACCACCAAGGGCAAGGTCCAGCCGCAGTACGGCCGGCTCGAGGCGCGCATCAAGATCCCGCGCGGCCAGGGCATCTGGCCGGCGTTCTGGATGCTCGGCGGCCAGTTCCCCGGCACGCCGTGGCCGGACGCGGGCGAGATCGACATCATGGAGAACATCGGCCGCGAGCCGCACATCGTGCACGGCACGCTGCACGGGCCGGGCTACTTCGGCGGCAACCCGATCACCGGGTCGTACATGCACCCGCAGGGCTGGTCGTTCGCCGACGACTTCCACACCTTCGCGATCGACTGGAGCCCGAACTCCATCACGTGGCTCGTGGACGGCGTGGCCTACCAGACGTTCACCTCCGCCGACACGCGCGGCAACCCCTGGGTGTACAACCAGCCGTTCTTCTTCATCCTCAACGTCGCGGTGGGAGGGAACTGGCCGGGCTACCCCGACGGGTCCACGCAGCTCCCGCAGCAGATGGTCGTCGACTACGTGCGCGTCTACGACTCGCAGGGCGGCGGCGGGGGCAGCCGGACCGGCCGCATCACCGCGAGCAACGGCATCTGCCTCGACGTCGCGGGGGCCGCGACCGCCAACGGCACCCCGGTCCAGCTCGCGAACTGCAACAACAACGCCGCCCAGCAGTGGACGGTCGGCACCGACGGCACCGTGCGAGCGCTCGGCAAGTGCCTCGACGTCGCGGGCGGTGGCACGGCCGCGGGAACGCCGGTGCAGCTCTGGGACTGCAACGGCACCGGAGCGCAGCAGTGGGCGGCGGTGAGCGGCTCGCAGGCACTGCGCAACCCGCAGTCGGGTCGCTGCCTCCAGCCGGTGGGCCGGGTGCAGAACGACGGCACCCGCACCGAGATCGCGACCTGCGACGGCAGCACGGTCCAGCGCTGGACGCTCCCGTAGCGTCGCGAAGGCCGCGAACAGGCGATCCGGCACGCTCCTGGCCCCAGGGCGTGCCGGATCGCCTGTTCGCGGCGGACTTCTCGGCAGCGACTCAGCGCGCCAGCGCCGCCGCGCCCACGACCGTCGCGTCGCCGCCGAGGGCCGCGCGGCGCACCTCGACCGGGTGGCCAGAGACCGGCGGCGCCTCGCGCAGCCTGGCCAGCAGCGCGGGCTCCAGCAGGTCCCACGCGCCGGCCAGGCCGCCACCCACCACCACGTGCCCGACGTCGAGCAGCGCCGCGACCACGAGCACCGCCGAGCCGACCGCGTGCCCCGCCTCGGCGAGCACCCGCGCGGCGACGGGCTCGCCCGCCCGCGCCAGCGCCTCGACCTCGGCCGCCCCCACCGACGCGCCCGCCATCGCCTCCGCGTACCGCCGCTCGACCGACCGGCCCGACGCCAGCGTCTCGAGGTGCCCACGCTGCCCGCACGTGCAGACGGCGTCGCCGAACCCGGGCATGTGCCCGATCTCGCCCGCCGCCCCGGCGCCGCGGTAGAGCGCCCCGTCGAGCCAGAGCGCGCCGCCCACCCCGGTGCCCAGCGCGATGCCCGCCGCCGACCGCACCCCCCGCACCGCACCCGAGGTCGCCTCGCCGACGAGGAACGCGTCCACGTCGTTGGCGACAGCGACGGGCAACCCGGTGCGGCCCGCGAGCCCGCCCCGCAGGTCGGTGCCCACCCAGTCGACGAACGAGTCGCTCGCCGCGAGCACGCGCCCCGTGACCGGGTCGACGACGCCCGCCGCCCCGACGCCGACCGCCGTCACCTCCGCACCTGCCGTCGCGACCGCACGCTCGACCAGCCCCGCCGCGACGTCGAGCATCGCCACGCCGCCGGCCGGTGTCGGCGCGGTCGCCGACGCCAGCACGCCCCCGCCCGGGCCGACCACCGCCGCGCGGGTCTTCGTGCCCCCGATGTCGACGCCGACGGTCGCCCGGCAGTCCCCCGTGCCCGTCATCCGACCGCACCTGCGGCCAGCCGGTGCCGGGCCTCGCGCCGGGCGCGCTGCTGCGCCGGGTCCGGCGCGGGCACCGACGCCAGCAGCTCGGCCGTGTAGACCTCGCGCGGCGCGGAGAACACCCGCGCCGTCGGCCCGCTCTCGACGAGGCGCCCGGACCGGAGCACGGCCACGCGGTCCGTCAGCTCGTGCACGACGCCGAGGTCGTGGCTGATGAACAAGCAGCCGAAGCCGAGCTCTGCGTGCAGGTCCCGCAGCAGGTCGAGCACCTCGGCCTGCACCGACACGTCCAGCGCGCTGGTCGGCTCGTCGGCCACGAGCAGCCGGGGCCGCAGGGCCAGGGCGCGCGCCAGCCCGATGCGCTGCCGCTGACCGCCGGAGAACTCGTGCGGATAGCGCCGCTCCGCCCCGGACGGCAGCCGCACCGCGTCCAGCAGCTCGCGCACCCGCGCCCGCCGCTCCGGCCCGGTCAGGCGCCGGCCGTCCCTGCCGTGGACGACCAGCGGCTCCGCGATCGACTCCCCCACCGTCCGGCGCGGGTCGAGCGACGCGCCGGGGTCCTGGAAGACGACGCCGACGTCGGCCAGGAGCCGCCGTCGCGCCCGGCCCCGGGCCCGCGCGACGGACGTGCCGAGCAGCAGCACCTCGCCCTCGGTCGGCGCGAGCAGGCCGAGGCACGCACGCCCCGCCGTCGACTTGCCGGAGCCCGACTCGCCGACGAGACCCAGCACCTCGCCCGCGTGCACGGTGAGGTCGAGCCGCTCGACGGCGCGCACGTGCCTGCCCTGCACCCGGTAGTCCAGGCTGACGCCGCGCAGGTCGAGCACGGTCTCCCCGCCGCCGGTGGGCGGTCCGGGGTCAGGGGCCGCGCCGGCACCCGGCTCGCGGACGACCGCGCTCGCGGGCGGCACCGGCGGCACCGCGGCCAGCAGCCGTCGCGTGTACTCGTGCTCGGGAGCCCCGAGCACCCGCGCGACCGGCCCGTGCTCGACCACCCGTCCCTCACGCATGACCGCCACCTCGTCGGCCAGGTCGGCGACCACGCCCATGTTGTGCGTGACCAGCAGCAGCGCCGTCCCCCGCTGGTCCACCAGGTCGCGCAGCAGGTCGAGGATTCCCGCCTGCACCGTGACGTCGAGCGCCGTCGTCGGCTCGTCGGCGACGATCAGGTCCGGCTCGCAGGCGAGCGCCACGGCGATGACGACGCGCTGCCGCTGCCCGCCCGAGAGCTCGTGCGGGTACTGCCGCGCGCGACGCCCCGGGTCGGGGACACCCACCGCCCGCAGGAGCTCGACGGCCCGCTCGTGGGCGACGGCGCGCGGGACCCGCTCGTGGTTGAGCACGGCCTCGGCGACCTGGTCGCCCAGCGTCATCGTGGGGTTGAGCGCCGTCATCGGCTCCTGGAAGACCATGGAGACCACGCGGCCGCGCAGGTCCACGAGCTGCTGCTCGGGCGTCGTGACGACGTCGTGCACCACGTCGCCGTCGGCCAGCTCGACCGTGCCCGTGACGCGCGCCGTCGAGGGCAGGAGACCGAGTGCGGAGAGCGAGGTGACGCTCTTGCCCGACCCCGACTCCCCGACGAGCGCGACCACCCGGCCGCGCCGGACCTCCAGGTCGACGCCGCGGACGGCCTCGACCGCTCCCGCCGCGCTCGCGAAGGTGACCCGGAGGTCATGTACGCGGAGCACCACGTCGTCCGTCGCGCCGTTCCCTGGACCGCCGCTCATGCCGCCCTCCCTCGGACGTCCACGACGTCCCGCAGCCCGTCGCCCACGAAGTTCAGGGCGCAGACCACGAGCACGATCGCCAGGCCCGGCGGCAGGATCAGCCACCACGCGCCCTGGTAGATGAAGCTGATGCCGTCGTTGAGCATGGCGCCCCAGTCGGTCGTGGGCGGCTGCACGCCCATGCCGAGGAAGCTGATGTAGGCGACCAGCAGGATGGCGTCGGCCACCTGGAAGGTCGCGTTGACCACCACGGTGCCGACGGTGTTGGGGATGACGTGCGCGAACACGGTCCGCCGGTGCGTCGCGCCCATCGCCCGGGCGGCCACGACGTAGTCGCGCGTGCGCACCGACAGGGCCTCCGCGCGGATCAGCCGCGCCGGGACGAGCCAGGACACGAGGCCCAGCACGACGATCATCATGCCGACCGTCGGCCGCACGATCGTGGACAGCACGAGCAGGAGGAAGATCGCCGGGATCGCGATGCCCGCGTCGACCACACGCATCATCACGGCGTCCACGACGCCGCCCACGTACCCGGCCACCGCGCCCCACACCGTGCCGACGATCGTGGCCAGCGCGCCTGCGAGCACGCCGACCAGCAGGGACACCCGGCCGGCGACCATGAGCCGGCCGAGGTTGTCGTAGCCGAGCGCGTCGGTGCCGAGCAAGTGCCCGTCCGCACCGGGCGGCAGGTTGGCGGACGCGAGGTCGGTCGTCACCTGGTCCGTCGGGTACGCGAGCGGCCCGAGCACGGCGAACAGCACGAGCAGCCCGAGCACGACGGCACCCGCGACGGCCAGCCGGTTGGCGGCGAACCGCCGCAGTCCCGCCGTCATCGCAGGCCTCCCCGGGTACGCGGGTCCAGGAGGGCCTGGACCAGGTCGGCCAGCAGCGAGCCGACGACGGTCGCCACCGAGATGACGAGCACGCAGCCGAGCAGCACCGGGAAGTCGCTGCTCTGCGCGGCGCTCCAGAACAGCAGGCCCATGCCCGGGTAGTTGAAGAGCTGCTCGACCACGAGGGCGCCGCCGAACATGACCGGCAGGTGGTAACCGAGCATCGCGACGACGGGCGTGAGCGAGTTGCGCAGCACGTGCCGGAGCACCACGCGCCGGTACACGGTGCCCTTGGCGCGGGCGGTGCGCACGTAGTCCTCCGCCAGGTTGTCGAGCGTCGCCGAGCGCGTGTACCGGCTGAACGTCGCCACGATCGGTACGGCACCGGTGAGCACGGGCAGCACCAGCCCGGCCGGCTGCGCCAGCACCTCGGCGACGCCGCTGCCCTGCGGCGCCGCGGCGGGCAGCAGCCCGGCGGTCTGGCTGAGCAGCAGGACGAGGAGCATGCCGAGGAAGAAGGTCGGGGTCGAGTAGGCGACGATCGCGAGCGCCGACAGCCAGTAGTCGACGGCGCGGTTGCGGCGTACCGCCTGGTAGACGCCGATCGGTACGGCGAGCAGCACGGCCACCACGAGCGAGAGGCCGGTGAGCAGGAGCGTCTTGGGCAGGCGCAGGCCGATGGCGTCGGCGACGGACTGGTTGAGCAGGTACGACTCACCGAGGTCGCCCGTGACGGTGCGGCCGAGGAAGGAGAGGTACTGGAGCACGACGGGCTGGTCGAGGCCGTTGGCGGCCTCGAACGCCGCGATCTGCTCGGGGCTCGCCTGCTGGCCGAGGACGCCGCGTGCCGGCCCGCCGGGCAGGGCGTGCAGCAGCGCGAACACGATGACGCTGACGACGAGGATGACGACGAGGGACTGGAGCACGCGGCGGAGCAGGTAGCGGCCGAAGCCGCCGCGTGCCGTCCGGGCGGACGGTGACGCGGCGGCGTCGGCTGCCCCGCCCGCGGCGGGGAGGGCCGTGGTCATGTCAGCCGGCCCAGCTCCAGCGCTGCGGGTGGAAGCTGGCGAGCGGGTCCTGTGTTGTGCCCTCGAGCCCGTCCTTGACGACGGACACCTGGTAGACCGGGTTGGGCAGCCACATGACCGGCAGGTTCCGGGCGCCGAACGCCGAGTACTCCTGCATGACCGACGGGTCGGTGCTCTCGGTGGAGTCGAGCATGAGCTCGTCGAAGGTCTCGTCGGAGTAGGAGCCGAAGTTGGACGCCGCCCCCGTGCCGAAGACCCGCTCGCCGCTCGGGTAGCCGCCGAAGTACCAGCTGCCTGCGGTGCCGAAGTAGGGCAGCTCCCAGTCGCAGTCGGCCGCGTCGGGCTCGCACGGGGCGATCGAGGAGAGCACGGTGTTCAGGGGCGCGGTCTCGATGGTGACGCCGACGCCTGCCTGCTCCATGGTCGACTTGATCTCGGCGAACATGTTGTCGGTCTCGGCCGAGCCGCTCTGGGACAGGATCGTGATCGCGAGCCGCTGCCCCTTCTCGACGCCCTCGCCGCACTGGTCGTCACCGGTGCCGGGGTCGGTGCACTCGAGCACGCCGTCGTCGCCGGGGGTCCAGCCGTGGTCGGCGAGGAGGGTCGTTGCGGCCTCGGGGTCGAACGGGTAGGGGTTGTCCTTCTGCTCGTCGGAGAGGAAGTCGCTCTCCGGGTTCTGCGGCACCGGCCCGTAGCCGGGCAGGGCGGCGCCCTTCCAGATCACCTCGGAGATCTGCTCCTGGTCGACGAGGTGCTGCAGCGCCTGGCGCACGTAGAGCTGGCGGTAGACCGGGCCCATCTCCGGGTGGTTGAAGTTGTAGGGCGCGTAGGTGATCGACCAGCCGGCCCACGGCTCGACGCGGTAGCCGAGGTTCTCGTACTGCTCGGGCGCGTCCAGGCCGGTGGTCGGGATGTACCCGTAGTCGACGGCGCCCGACCGCACGGCGTTCACCTCGGCCTCGGCGGACGTGTACGGGAGCAGGTTCACGGTCTCGATCGAGGCGGCGTCGTCGCCGTCGTACTTCTCGTTGCGCGTGAGCTCGACCTGGCCGGAGTCGGTGAACCCGGTGAGTGCGTAGGGGCCGTTGATCGTCTGCCACAGCGGGTTGTCCGCGTAGGTGGAGAGGTCCTCGCCCTGGTCGACGAGGTAGTCGAAGATCGCCCGCGCGCCCTCCTCGGTCTCGGCCAGCGTGGGGTCGGGCTCGTCGTCGTCGGCCGTCTTCGCCCACGCGTGGGCGGGCATCGGCACGACGAGCGTGAGCTGCGACGCCTGGAGCCACTCCGGGTTGTAGACCTGGTCGAAGGTGAGCTCGACGGTCCTGTCGTCGGGTGTCGCGACGTCGGTGACGTTGTCGGGCATGCGGCCGGCGGAGTAGCTGGCCCAGACGTCGGTGCTCGCACGCACCACGTCGAACCAGAACTTCACGTCCGCCGACGTGACGGGCTCGCCGTCGCTCCAGGTGCGGTCGTCGAGCGTGATGGTCACGGTGCGGCCGTCGTCGGAGAAGGTGATCTCGTCGGCGAGATCGGCGTCGGCGACGCGCCCCACCTCGCCCTCGGAGCCGTCGTAGGCGACCAGCGGCTCCCACAGCGTCCGGATGATCGCGGAGTTGTGGGTCGCGAGCTTGCCCGCGATGCCGAGCGGCACGATCCAGTTGGGCGTCGCGTTGGCGGGCAGGGCGTAGTTGACGTCGGTGCGGGCTGCTGACTCGTCCGCGCCGGAGGAGGTCGAGCATCCGGCGAGGAGGGCGACGGCGGCGGCCGCGCCCACGGCCAGCCGTGCGGCCCGTCCGGCCTGCGTGGTGCGCATCTGGGTCTCCTTGGGTCCGCGGCCGGCGACCCCGGAGCGGTGCGCCCGGGCACTTGGTACGCCAGCCGAATAATGGAGCACCGTAGACGGCGGAAGTTTCCCGGTTCCATGCCGAAGCAGTAACAAGACTGTTAATTCGCCCGCGAAATAAGGCCGCTCTGCCCGATCCCGTCTCAGCCGTGGTGCACACTCGTGCCAGCACTTGTTCCGGTTCGTGAATAAACCTGACCTCAGGAGGAGGCCCGTGGCCCAGCCCGCGCGCCCCCGGGTGTCGGCGGCACGGCTCGAGCGCGAGATCCTCGTGCTGGTGTCCAGCGGCCGCGCCCGGTCCCGCAAGGAGATCGCCGACTCGCTCGGCCTCGCGCCGTCCACCGTCTCGCAGCGTGTCCAGTCGCTGCTCGCCTCGGGTGCGCTCGAGGAGACGGGCCAGGGCGAGTCGAGCGGCGGACGGCGTCCGCGGGCGCTGCGCGTGCCCGGCAGCACCGGCTACCTCGGCGCCGTGGACCTCGGCGGCGCCCACGCCCGGATCGGGATCCTGCGCCACGGCGGCGAGCTCGCCGCGACCACCGAGATCCCGCTGGCCATCGCCGACGGCCCCGCCCCCGTGCTCGCCAGGGTCACCGAGGCGTTGCGCGAGCTGGCGGCGTCCGTCGAGGCGTCCGCAGGAGGTGGCGCCGCCGGCGCGGCACCCGGACGCCTGCTCGGCGTCGGCATCTGCCTGCCCGGCCCGGTCGACGTCGCGCGCCGCGCGCTCGACAGCCCGTCCCGCATGCCCGGCTGGTCCGGGTTCGACGTCGGCTCGTGGCTCGAGGACGCGCTCGACGTGCCCGCCGTCGTCGAGAACGATGCCAACGCCATGGCCGTGGGCGAGCACTTCGGCCACGCGCGTCGCACCCGGCACTCCGTCTCGGTCAAGGCGGGCACGGCGATCGGCGCGGGCATCCTCGTCGACGACCGCCTGTACCGCGGAGCGAGCGGCGCGGCGGGCGACATCACGCACACGCGCATCCCCGCGGCCGGCGACACCCCGTGCTCGTGCGGCAACCGCGGCTGCCTGGAGACCGTGTCCTCGGGCGCCGCGCTCGTGCGCCTGCTGCGCGAGCAGGGCCACGACGTCGCGGCGACCGCCGACGTGCTGGCCCTCGTCCGCGACGCCGAGCCCGTCGCGACCACCCTGGCCCGCACCGCCGGTCGCCACCTCGGCGCGGCGCTGTGCACGGTCGTCAACTTCTTCAACCCGGGCGCGGTCTACCTCGGCGGCGCGCTGTCCACGCTGGAGCCGTTCGTCTCGGCCATCCGCAGCCAGATCTACGAGGGCGCCCACCCGCTCATGACGCGTGACCTGGTCATCGCGCCGTCCGGGCTGGGCCCCGACGCCAACCTCGTCGGCGTCGGGCGCCTGCTCGAGGACACGCTCGTACCGCACGCGCTCGCCGCCACCACCCCGGAAGGACCCCGATGACCACCTCCCGCCC
Source organism: Promicromonospora sp. (assembly GCA_036010205.1). Lineage (GTDB taxonomy): Bacteria > Actinomycetota > Actinomycetes > Actinomycetales > Cellulomonadaceae > Promicromonospora. The sequence goes on from DATGOB010000037.1 coordinate 31,272, forward strand.
CCGGGTCGCGATCGCCGGCATGTCGATCGAGTCCAGCACCTTCTCCCCGCACCGCTCCGGCTGGGAGGCCTTCACGCTCCGGCGGGGCGCCGAGCTCGTGGCGCACTACCCGTTCCTCGCCGACGGCGCTCCCCTGCGCGACGCCGCCGAGTGGACCGGCGTGCTGCACGCCCGCTCGCTGCCCGGCGGCGCCGTGCCCGCCGACGTGTACGAGGCGGTGCGCGACGAGATCGTCGCCACGCTGCGGCAGCACCGGGCCGAGCACGGGCCGTACGACGGCCTGCTGCTCGACATCCACGGCGCGATGACCGTGGTGGGCCGCGACGACGCCGAGGCGGACCTCGCGGCGGCCGTGCGGGACGCCGTCGGCCCCGGCACGCTGATCAGCACGACGATGGACCTGCACGGCAACGTGCCGCGCGAGCTCGCCGTGCTGAGCGACCTCATCACGTGCTACCGCATGGCGCCGCACGAGGACGCGTGGGAGACCCGCGAGCGCGCGGCCGCCAACCTGCTGGAGCGCCTGCGCGGTGGCGGGGCACCGAGGAAGGCGTGGCTGCAGGTGCCCGTGCTGCTCCCGGGCGAGAGGACGAGCACGCGCATCGACCCGGCCGCCTCGATCTACGCCGACGTGGCGCGCGTCGCCGAGCTGCCGGGCGTCGTCGACGCGGCGCTGTGGGTCGGGTACGCGTGGGCGGACGAGCCGAGCTGCCGGGCCGCGGTCGTCGTCACGGGCGACGACGAGGAACTGATCGTCCGCGAGGCCGAGCGGCTGGGCCGCCGGTACTGGGACGCGCGCGACGACTTCGCGTTCGTGGCCCCCGCCGCCTCGTACGACGAGTGCGTGGCGACGGCGCTCGCGAGCGCCGCGCGACCGTACTTCCTGTCCGACTCGGGCGACAACCCGACGGCGGGCGGCGCGGGCGACGTCACCTGGACGCTCGCCCGTCTCCTGGACGAGCCGGCGTTCGCTGACGGCGGCGGGAGCACCGCGATCTACGCGTCGCTCCCCGACGCCGGCGCGGCGCGCGCGGTCGCGAAGGCCTTCGCCGAGCAGGGGCCGGGCGCGCCGGTCGACGTCGAGGCGGGCGCCCGGGTGGACGACGGGCCGCACGGCCCGGTCCGGCTGCGCGGGGTGGTCGAGCACGCGAGCGAGGGAGATCCCGACGCGGGTGTCACCACGGTCGTGCGGGTGGGCGGGCTGCGCGTGATCCTCACCGAGCGCCGTAAGCCGTACCACAGGGAGTCGGACTTCACGGCGCTGGGCCTCGACCCGCGCGGCACCGACGTCGTCGTGGTGAAGATCGGCTATCTGGAGCCGGAGCTGTACGACATGGCCGCCGACTGGATGCTCGTGCTCACCCCTGGCGGTGTCGACCAGGACCTGCTGCGCCTGGGCCACCACCGCCTCGCGGCGCCGGTGCACCCGTTCCACCCGTTCGACGCCGAGCCCGAGCTCCGCGCCGAGCTCCTCTGATCCGCTCCTGCTCCGATCCGCTCGTGCGCCGCTGTCACGGCGTGTCGCGCGGCGTGTCGCCTCGGGAGAACCAGTCTCGCGCGGAGGTGTTGCTCTGAGTGGAGCGCGTCTACCCGGAGCAACACATCTCCGCGACGAGGCGCCCCGCGGACCCGGCCACGACGACCTGGACGGGGCGCGCCGAGTCAGGCCTCGGCGACCAGGGAGAAGAGGTCCTTCGGGTCGGCCGGCTCGGCGATGAGGTCGAGGTGGCCGAGGAGCTCCGGGGCGTTCTGCGTGACGTCCTGCAGCACGAACCGCAGCGTCGTCCAGTCCTCCAGGGCGAACCCGACCGAGTCCCAGACCACCAGCTCGTCCGCGCTGCGGCGGCCCGGCGCGGCACCGGTGACGACCTGCCACAGCTCCGTCACCGGGAAGTCCGGCGCCTGACGCTGGATCTCGCCCTCGATGCGGGTCTGCTCGGGCAGCTCGACGAACACGCTCGCGCGCGCGACGATCGCCGGGTCGAGCTCCGTCTTGCCCGGGCAGTCACCGCCGATCGCGTTGATGAGTACCCCGCCGGTCACGTCGGCGTCGTGCAGCACCGTGGCGTTCTGCTTGTCCGCGGTGCACGTCGTGACGACGTCGGCCCCGCGCGCGGCGTCGGCCGCGTCGTCGGCGAGGACGACGTCGAAGCCGAGCGCCTTGGCGTGCCGCGCCAGCTTCTCCATGGCGTCGCGGTCGACGTCGAAGACGCGCAGCGTCTCGATGCCGAGCTCCGCCCGCATGCCGAGCGCCTGGAACTCGGCCTGCGACCCGCACCCGACGAGCGCGAGGGTCCGCGCGTCCTCGGGCGCCAGGTACCGCGCGGCCAGGGCCGACGTCGCGGCCGTGCGCAGCGCGGTGAGCAGCGTCATCTCCGCGAGGAACGTCGGGTAGCCGTTGTGCACCGCGGCCAGCATGCCGACGGCGGTGACGGTCTGGTACCCCCGCGACGGGTTGAGCGGGTGCCCGTTGACGAGCTTGAAGCCGTAGGTCTCGGCGTCCGAGGTCGGCATGAGCTCGATGACGCCCTCCGCGGAGTGCGACGCGATGCGGGGTCGCTTGTCGAGCTCGGGCCAGCGCGCGAAGTCGCGCTCCAGGGCGTCGGTCAGGGCGGCGATGGCCGCCTCGGGGCCGCGGCGCGCGACCCAGCGGCCGGCGGAGGCGACGTCGAGGTACGGGACGGTGGTCATCGGGTCTCCTCCGTTGCGGGTGCCGGGCGCAGCTCGAGCGTGCAGCACTTCACCGAGCCGCCACCCTTGAAGATCTCGGACAGGTCGATGCCCACCGGCACGAAGCCGCGCTCCTTGAGCGCGTCGGCGTAGTCGCGGGCACGGTCGCTGAGGAACACGTGCAGCCCGTCGGACACGACGTTGAGGCCGAGCACCGCGGCGTCGTCGGCGCCGACGAGGAGCGCGTCCGGGTAGCGCTCCTCGAGCGTCGCGCGGGCGGCCGGGGTGAACGCCTCGGGGTGGTAGGCGATCACCGTCTCGCCGGAGACGGCGCCGTCGTCGAGCACCGAGAGGGCCGTGTCCAGGTGGTAGTAGCGCGGGTCGACCAGCTCGAGCGGGACGAGCTCGATGCCCTGCTCCGCGAGCCCGAGGCGCGCGGCGACCTCGGCGTGCGCAGCGGGTGTGGTGCGGAAGCCGGTGCCCGCCAGGAGCGTGCGGCCTACGAGCAGGAGGTCGCCCTCGCCCTCCATGACCTCGGCCGTCTGACCGAGGCGCCGGTAGGTGGGCTCGCCGTGCTCGGCGAACCAACGGTCGTACGCGACGCCCTCGGCGGCCCGCTGCGGGTACGTGAAGGTGGCGGCGAGCGCCTTGCCGCCGACGACGATGCCGCCGTTGGCCGCGTAGACCATGTCGGGCAGCCCCGGCACCGGGTCGATCACGTCGACACGGTGGCCGCGGGCCTCGTAGGCCGAACGGAGCGCCTCCCACTGGGCCAGGGCCTTCGCGGGGTCGACGGGCGACGACGGGTCCATCCAGGGGTTGATGGCGTAGACGACGTCGAAGTAGGTGGGCGGACACATGAGGTAGTGCCGCGGCGTTGCGGTGCGCTGAGTCGTGGTCTGCGTCATGGCGCGAGGCTACGAGTCGGCCGGTTCAGCCAGAACAGCGATCCGTTGCGCGTCCGGCCCTCGATTCTTGCGATATCGAGCGCAGGGATGAACGATTCGTTCATGGATGCCGTGAACCGGGCGATCGTCTCGGAGCTGCTCAAGGACGGTCGCGCCACCTACCACGAGGTCGGCAAGGCGGTCGGTCTCTCGGCGCCCGCGGTGAAGCGGCGCGTCGACCTCATGATGGCGCGCGGGGAGATCGCGGGCTTCACCGTGCGCGTCGACCCGCACGCGATGGGCTGGACGCTGGAGGGCTACGTCGAGATCTTCTGCTCGGGGATCGTCTCGCCGAAGGTGCTCGAGCGGGACTTCGCGCCGATCCCCGAGGTGGTGCGGGTGTCGACGGTGACGGGCGACGCGGACGCCATGGTGCACGTCATGGCCACGAGCATGGCGGAGATCGAGCGGACGGTCGAGCGCATCCGCACGGTCACCCACGTCGTGAAGACGCGCACGGCCCTCGTGATGTCCCGCGTCGTGGACCGGCCCGGGGCGTGACGCCGGTCCTACCTCGGTCGGCGCGGAACGGCTTAGGCTGACCTAACCAGCCCGACCGCACGCAGACCGGAGGCGCCCGCGATGATCAGGATGACCGTGTCGGACGACGTCGCCGGCTGGCTCGACGTGCTCGGCCCGATCGCGTTCTACCTGGTGGTGTGGGGGCTGGTCTTCGTCGGGACGGCGTTCTTCGTCGGCGTGTTCATCCCGTTCCTCACCGGCGACGGACTGCTGTTCGGGGCCGGCATCGTGGCGGGCACGACCGATCGGATCGACATCTGGGTGCTCGCGATCGGCGTCGGGCTCGCGGCCGTGGCCGGCGACCAGGTCGCGTTCCTGCTCGGCCGCCGGTACGGGCGGCCGTACCTCGCCTCGCGCACGGGCCGCTGGGTGCAGGCCACCGTCGCACGCACGGAGCGGTTCTACGAGCTGTTCGGCTGGTGGTCGGTCGTGATCGGGCGGTACATGCCGTGGGCGCGCGTGTTCGTGCCGGTGATCGCCGGGATCGGCGGGATGTCGTACACGCGGTTCCTCACCGCGAACGTGTTCGGTGCGCTGAGCTGGGGCGTGCTCATCACCGTCGTCGGGTACCTCGCGGCGTCCGACCCGGCCGTACGGCCGGTCGCGTACGTCGTGGCGGGCGTGGTCATCGCGGCGTCGGTCGTCGCAGGGGTCCGGGCCTGGCGCCACGACCGCGCCGCCCGGGCCGACCGCGCGGCGGCCTGACCGCCGACGCCGTCCGGCCGGTCGATCAACGGCGCCCGCCGCGCGATCAAGCCGCGCCTCCGCCCGCCACGGACGCTGGTGCCATGCCCATCCAGGACGTCCCCACCACCCCGCCCGGTACCCCGGCGGGCACCCCCGCCGCGCCGACCCGCGCCGAGAACGCTCGCGCCCGGGGCTCGGTCGCCACCCTCTCGTTCGGCATCGCGATGCTCGTCGCGAGCGAGTTCCTCCCCGCGAGCGTGCTGCCCGCGCTCGCCGCCGACGTCGGCGTCACCGAGGGCACGGCGGGTCTCGCGGTCGCCGCGACGGCCGTCGCCGGGGCGTTCACCGCGCCGAGCATCGCCGTGCTCCTGCCGCGCGCGGACCGGCGCAGGGTGCTGCTGGGCCTGCTCGCGGCCGCCGCGGCGTCGAACCTCGCGGTCGCCGTGGCGCCGTCGTTCGCCGTCGTCCTCGGCGGGCGCCTGCTGCTCGGCGTCGCTATCGCCGGGTACTGGTCGCTCGCGTTCGGCGCCGGCGTGCACGCGGCGCCCGGGCGGCAGCGGCTCGTCGCGTCGTCGCTGGCGTTCGGCACGAGCGTCGCGACGGTCGCAGGCGTGCCGCTCGGCTCGGTGATCGGCGACGCCGTCGGCTGGCGCGCGGCGTTCGGTGGCGCGGCCGCGCTGAGCGCGCTGAGCGCCGTCGCCCTCGCCGTCGCGCTGCCGTCGGTGCCCGCCCACCCCACGGCGGGACTGCGGATGCTGCGCGAGGCGCTGCGCAACCGGCGCCTCATGGCCGGTATCGGCTTCGTGGTGCTGGTGGCTTTCGGCAACTTCTCCGCCTACCCGTACATCCGCCTCGCGATCGACCGTGTCGACCCCGGCGCCACGACGTGGATGCTGCTCGCCTGGGGTGCGGGCGGCGTGGCCGGGCCGCTCCTGGCCGGTGCGCTCGCGCGGTGGCTGCGCGCCCTCACCGCCACCGCGCCGTTCGGCCTGGCGGCCGCCCTGCTGCTGACCCTGTCGGCGTCGTCCGTGCCCGTGCTGGCGGTCGCGATGGTGCTCTGGGGCCTCTCGCTGAACGCCGTGCCCGCCGCGACCCAGCTCTGGGTCGCGCGCGCCGAGCCGGTGCGGACCGAGTCGGCGATGTCGCTGCAGGTCACAGCGTTCCAGGTTGCGATCACCGCGGGCTCGGCGCTCGGCGGCGTCCTACTGGACGGCTACGGCGTCGGTCCGCTGCTCCTGGTCGGCGCGGGCGCCGCGGTGGCGGCGGGTCTCGGCTGGGCGTTCGTGCGCCTGCCGCGCGCCTGACGCGGCCTGGCGCGCGGCGCCTGCGGGCGCCGCGCGCCAGGCGAGCGGGGAGACGCCGCCGTGCTCCGCGGTGAACGCCCGGCTGAACGCCGCGACCGAGCCGTACCCCACCTCCAGCGCGATACGCGTCACGAGCAGGCACCGGTCGGCCAGGAGCGTCCGCGCGCGGTGCATGCGCACCTGCCGCAGCATCCGCATCGGGCTGTGGCCGGTCGCGCGCCGGAAGCGCTCCGTGAGCGACGACCGCGACAGGTGCACGAGCGCGGCCATGCGGTCGAGCGTCCACGGCTCGCCGGGCCGCTCGGCGATCACGGCGAGCACGCGCGCCACCTCGGGGTCCTGCGCCGTGCCGGGCCGCCCGGCCGGGACAGCGGCCCCGGTTCCCTTCGCGGTGCGCCAGTGCTCGGTCACCGACGCCCCGATGAGGTTCGCGTAGCTCGCGGCGAACACGTCGGGGGCGCCCATCACCTGCAGCGGGCACGTGGTCACCAGCGCGACGACGCCGGAGTGCCGGTCCGCGAACCCGCGCAGCACCAGCGGGCTCGGCAGCGGCACGACGCCGACCGGGCGCAGGTCGCCGTACGCGACCTCGGTCCCGCCGTCGGCGGTGAGGCGGCGGGCCGTCCGCCCGTCGATCAGCACGGCGTCCCCGGGGCTGAGACGGGTCACGCCCGCAGCGGTCTCGAGGACCAGCCCGCCGTCGAGCACGAGCGTCCACCGGGCCACCGGGTCGCGGAGCGTCGTCCCGTCGGTGAGCCGCTCGTGGCGCAGCGCGGACATCGCCCACTCGACGTCCCAGGGGTGCCCCGCCTGATGGACGTGCCCTGGCACGTCGTGCCCCGTCGTCGTGTCCTGCGTCACCGGCGTCATACCAGAGCGAGCCACGCGGGGCCGTCCGGTATTCCCACGGGGCGCGCGGGCGCGGGGTGCCTGCCGCTGCCATACTGCGGCAGCACACGCCGCCCGACGAAGGAACCCACGTGATCGCCACCGGACTGGTCCTCGCAGGCCTTGCTGCCCTCGTGCACGTCTACATCTTCTACCTGGAGTCCGTCGCCTGGACGGCTCCCCGGACGCGCGCGGTCTTCGGCACGTCCGAGCAGGAGGCCGAGACGACCCGGCCTCTCGCGTTCAACCAGGGCTTCTACAACCTGTTCCTGGCGGTCGTCACCGCCGTGGGCGTCGTGCTCGTCGCGTCCGGGTCGACGTCCGGGTCGACAGGGGCGGGCGTCGCCCTCGTGCTGGCGGGCACCGGCTCGATGGCCGCCGCGGCGGCCGTCCTCGTGCTCTCGGACCGCACCAAGGCCCGGGCCGCCACCACGCAGGGCACGCTGCCGGTGCTCGCGGTGCTCGCGCTGGTCGTCGGCCTGCTCTGACACGCCCGGCCCTGGCGTCGCGACCGGTGGCGACCCGGCCGCCCCGGCCCCTCCGCCCCTCCGCCCCTCCGCCGAGGGCGACACGCCCGGGTGCAGGGGTGGCCAGATCCCGGAGGTTGTTGGCAGAAAGGACACTGGCCCGGCCACCACCGCGCCCGCACGATGGCGGCATGCACGACATCATCCGGTCGACGGTCCGCGAGGGCCTGGTATGACCGCACTGTTCCTGTCCCTGCACGTCCTCGCCGCGATCCTCGCCGTCGGACCCGTGGCCGTTGCCGCCAGCATCTTCCCCGCCGCCGCCCGGCGCGCGCTCGCGGCACCCGGCGACCCCGGCCCGGCCGCGGGCGTGCGGCTCCTGCACCGCGTCACGCGCGTCTACGCCTACCTCGGCGTCGCCGTGCCCGTGCTCGGGTACGCCACCGGCGCGAGCCTCGGCGTGCTGTCCGACGCGTGGCTCGTCACGTCCATGGTGCTCACCGCGGGCGCCGCCGCCGTCCTGATCCTGCTCGTCCTGCCCGGTCAGCGGCGCGTGCTCGACGCGCTCGACGCCCCGGGGACACGGCCCGCCACGCGGCCCCTGGCCATGCACGCGGGCGTCTTCAACCTGCTCTGGGCGGTGGTCGTGGTGCTCATGGTCTACCGCCCCGGCTCGACGACGGGTGCGGGCCTGTGACCGGCCAGCTCGCGCTCCGCGTGCTCGGCGCGCTGGAGCTGCTCACCGTCGTCGTGCTGTTCGCCAACCTCGCCACGGTGCACGACGCCGCTGTCGCCAGCGCTGTCGGGCCGCTGCACGGCATGGCCTACCTCGCCGTCGTGGTCACGGCGCTCGCCGTGGCCCGCGGGCGGCACCGGGTGTGGCTGCTGGCCGTCGTGCCGGCGGTGGGCGGGCTCCTCGCCGAGCGCGCCGCGCGGACGACGACACGGTCCTGACCGTCCCGACGGACACCGTGCCTAGGTCGTCACGTCCATGCGCTGGGTGCCGATCACCCCGAGCAGCCGGAGCGCCTCGTCCGACGGCGAGCCCGGGTCGGGCGTGAAGATCACGACCTGCTGGTCGCTGTCGGTGATGTCGAGCACGTCGCAGCTCACCGTGACGGGCCCGACCATCGGGTGCCGGAACGTCTTGCGCTGCACCGTCTCGATCCGCATCTCGCCGTCGGCCCAGATCCGGGCGAACTCCTCGCTCCCGGCGAGCAGGTCGGCCACGAGCTGCGCGATCCGGGGGTCGTGCGGGTAGCGGGCCGCCGCGGTGCGCAGCCTGCTCGTGGCGGAGCGGACGAACGTCTCCCGGTCGGACACGCCGTACAGGTTCCCGTCGGCGTGGGACGTGAGGAACGCACGGCGCAGCAGGTTGCGCTCACGCGGCGGCAGGGCGGAGAAGTCCTCCATGAGCGCCGCGGCGAGCGGGTTCCACGCGAGCACCTCGCCGTCGGCGCTGCTGACGAACGCCGCCGACTGCGGGAGCCGCTCCAGGAGGTCGCGGATGCTCTGCCGCACCTCGCGCGGCGGCCCCGTGGCGTACGTCACGGGCGCCATCCTCCAGGTCGACGGCGGCGCGGGGGCCTGATCTCAGCGGCTGCGGAGGCGGCGGAGCATGCGGGCGTCGCGGAAGCCGACGGCGTGCGCCGCCGCCTCGACGGTCGCCCCGTGGCCCAGGAGGTGCTCGGCACGCTCCAGCCGGAGCAGCTGCTGGTAGCGCAGCGGCGTCACGCCGGTCGCCCGGGTGAACTGCCGCGTCAGCGTCCGCTCCGCGACACCCGCGTGGGCCGCCAGGTCCGCGAGCGGCAACGGCAGCGTGAAGTGCGCGTCGATGTGGTCCTGCACCCGGTGGACCGTGTCGTCGACGTGCGCCCGGTGCCGCAGCATCACGCTCGCCTGCCGCTCCGCGCCGTTGCGCCGCGCGTACACGACCATCTCGCGGGCCACCCGCGCGGCGACGGCCGGGCCGTGCCGCACGGCCAGCAGGTGGAGCGACAGGTCGATGCCGCTGGCGATCCCCGCCGAGGTGACCACGCGGTCGTCGGTCGTGAACAGCACGTCCCGGACCACGCGGGCGCGCGGGTGCCGGGCGGCCAGCTCGTCCTGGACGGCGTGGTGGGTGGTGCACCGCCGCCCGTCCAGGAGCCCGGCCTGGCCGAGCGCGTCCGCGCCCGCGCACACGCTGGCCACCGTGCCGCCTGCCGCGTGGTGGGCGCGCAGCCGCTCGCGGGTGACGTCGCCCACGTGCGGCCAGGCCCGCGGGTCCGTCCCGACCCGCCACCCAGGGACGACGACGAGGTCGTCGGCCGTGGTCGCGGGCCAGTCGGCGTCCACGGAGAGGGGGAGGCCCTGCGCGGACGGGATCACGTCGGTCCCGGGCACCCCTGCGACGTACCGCAGCTCGTACGGGTGGCCGAGGTCCCCCGCCGCGAAGAAGGCCTGGGCCGGCCCGGCGAGGTCGAGCAGGTGCACGCCGGGCAGGAGCACGAACAGGACGACGGTCACCCGGCCGATGCTGCCACGGGCGCCTCCGCCTCGAGCTCGGCGACCGTCGCGATGCGCGCGAACCGGTCGCGGAGCACCGCCTCGGTCCGCTCCAGGATGTCCGCGGCGGCGAATCGCCCCAGCGGGTCCGTGGTCGTCGCGTCGCTCACGAACGTGACGTCGTACCCGAGGTCGGACGCGACGCGCGTCGTGGTCTCGACGCACTGCTCCGCACGGATCCCGCACACGCGCAGGGCGCCGACGCCGCGGGCGGTGAGGAGCTGCTGCAGGTTGGTCGTCGTGAAGGCGTTGTGCGAGGTCTTGTGCAGCACCGGTTCCCCGGGCAGCGGCTCGCCCAGCTCCTCGAACAGCCGCACGTGACCGCTCGTCGGGTCGAACGGGGTGCCGGAGCCCGGCTCGGTGTGCAGCACCCAGACCACGAGGTCGCCGGCGGCACGCGCGAGCGCGACGAGGCGGTTCACGGGGTCCGCGACCCCGGGGTTGAGGGTGTGGGCCCACTCGGGGCGCACCCGGAAGGACTCCTGCACGTCGACCACGATCAGCGCTCGGTTCATGCGGCCAGTGTGGCGCCGGGCGGGGCGCGCCGGGAAGGTCGGATCAGGGCGCGGGGCGGAACGATCCGGTCAGCTGCGCGCACGGTCACCCCCGATCACCGCACGCCAGGCCCTACGCTGTGCAGCACGTCATCACCGACAGCGAGGGAGCCGATCGTGGACGTGCCGTTCGCGTGGGTCGACGTGTTCACCACCACGCCGCTGGCGGGCAACCCGCTCGCCCTCGTGCCCGACGCCGACGCGCTCGACGCCGCGACGACGGCAGCGATCGCGCGCGAGCTCAACCAGTCCGAGACGACGTTCCTGGTCCGGCCCGAGGACCCGGGCGCCGACCAGCGGCTGCGCTCGTTCACGCCCGGCGGCGTCGAGGTCTTCGGCGCGGGGCACAACGCGCTGGGCGCGTGGGTCTGGCTCGCCCTCAGCGGCCGCCTGGACCCGGGCCGCGACGCGTTCGTGCAGCAGATCGGCCCGGACCTGCTGACCGTCCGGGTGTCGCGGCGGGCGGGGGGCGGTGTCGAGGTCTCGATGGAGCAGTCGGCGCCCCGGTTCCTCCGCGAGGTCACGGACCGGCCCGCCCTGGCCGCCGCCCTCGGGCTGGAGACCGGCGCGCTCGCCGCCAGGCCCGCCGAGGTCGCCTCGACGGGCGCCGAGCACCTGCTGGTCCCGCTGCGCGACGGCGCGGGCCTCGACGCCGCGCAGCCGGACACCGCCCGCCTGCGCGCCCTGCTCGCGGACGTCGGCGCCGAGGGCTGCTACGTGTACACGCTCGCCGTCGACCCGGCGTCGGGCCTGGACGCGACGGCACGCTTCTTCAACCCGACGGTCGGCATCGCCGAGGACCCGGCGACCGGGACCGCGGCGGGCCCGCTCGCCGCGGTGCTGGTACGGGACGGGATCGTGCGCGACCCGGCCGCCGTCGTCGTGGAGCAGGGGCGCCGGCTGGGCAGGCCCAGCCGGATCCGGCTGGCTGTCGACGGGTCGCGCGTGACGATCACGGGCACGGGTGTCGTGGCGGCCGAGGGCGTGCTGCACCTGTAGCCCCATGACGACGGCGGGCCGGTCGCCTCCCGCGGGAGGTGACCGGCCCGGCGTCGTGCCGCGCCTCGGGGGCGCGGTGCGTGTCAGGTGGGGTCAGGCCTGGACGAAGCGCAGCAGCGCCTCGTTGACCTCGTCGGCATGCGTCCACAGCAGGCCGTGGGGGGCGTCCTCGATCTCGACGTACTCGGCCTCGGGGAAGGCCTCGTGGAACGGCCGGCCGGTCGCGTCGATCGGCAGGATGTTGTCCTTGGTCCCGTGCAGGATCAGCGACGGCTTGCCCGCGGCACGCACGGCCGCGACGTCGGCCCGGAAGTCCTCGATCCACGTCGGGACGACGGCGTAGGCCGCGACGGGCGCGCTCTGGGTCGCGGTGTTCCAGGACGCCGTGACGGCCTCCTGGCTGATGCGGCTGCCGAGCGTCTCGTCCAGGTTGTAGAAGTCCTGGTAGAACTGCGTGAACCAGGCGAACCGGTCGGCGCGGGCGGCCTGGTCGATGCCGTCGAACACCGACTGCGGGACACCGGTCGGGTTGTCGTCGGTCTGCACCAGGAACGGCTCGAGCGACGCGAGGAACGCGAGCTTGGCGACGCGCTCGTGGCCGTAGTTCTTGACGTAGCGGGCCAGCTCGCCCGTGCCCATGGAGAAGCCGACGAGGATGACGTCGCGCAGGTCCAGGGTGGTCAGGACCGTGTTCAGGTCGGCCGCGAACGTGTCGTAGTCGTAGCCGGTGCCGACCTTGCTCGACTTGCCGAAGCCGCGGCGGTCGTAGGTGATGACGCGGTAGCCGGCGGCGATGAGCTCGCGCGACTGACGCTCCCAGCTGTTGCCGTCCAGCGGGTAGCCGTGGATCAGGACGACCGGCTGCCCGGTGCCGTGGTCCTCGTAGTACAGCTCTGTGGTGGTGCTGTTCTCGGTACCGACCTCGATGTAACCCATGATCGTTCCTCTTTCTCGATCCTGCTGGAGCGGAGAACGATCGTTCTCCGCCGATGTGAGATACAGTAGAGAACGATCGTTCTCCGCGCAACCCGTGCGGACGGAAAAGATGGGGTGAGATCGATGGGCGAGGCAGAGACCGCTCGTGAACAGGTCGTTCGCGCGGCGGACGAGCTCTTCTACACGCGGGGCGTGCAGGCGGTCGGCATGGACGCCGTGCGCGCGGCCGCCGGCGTCTCGCTCAAACGGATCTACTCGCTCTTCGCCTCGAAGGACGAGCTCGTCGTCGCCGTCCTACGGCACCGCACGCAGGTGTGGGACGCAGGGATCGCCTCGGCGTCCGAGAACGCGACGACCACGCGCGAGCGCCTGCTCGCGATCTTCGACTTCCTCGACGCCTGGTTCCGCGAGCCCGACTTCCACGGCTGCGCGTTCATCAACACGCACGGTGAGCTGAGCGCGTCGTCGCAGGCGGTCAAGGACGCCGTCCGCGAGCAGAAGCAGAGCTTCCAGGAGTACGTCGCGCGCCTGGTCGACGAGATCGGCGGCACGCCGGACCTCGCCGCCCAGATCGCGATCCTCGCGGAGGGCGCGCAGACCACGGCCGCCATCGCGGGCACGCCGGACGCCGCACGGCACGCGCGCGCGGCTGCCACGACCCTGCTCGACGCCACGGCCCCGGCCCGTGCCTGAGGCGGGTGGGACGATGGAGGACATGACCACTGAACCCGCAGAGGGCGTCGCCCGCGGGGCGACGCCGAGCGCTGCCCCGGCGGGCACCCACGACAGCGGCTTCGCGTTCCGCTGGGCCTACGGCAACCCCGAGGCCCCCTTCACGATCGTCGAGTTCGGCGACTTCGAGTGCCCCTACTGCGGGGCGGCCAAGCCCGTGCTCACCGAGCTCGTGAACGGCTCGGAGGGGCAGGTACGCCTGGTCTGGCGCCACTTCCCGCTCTTCGAGGTGCACCCCTACGCCCTCACAGCCGCGCTCGCGGCGGAGGCCGCCGGCCACCAGGGCGCGTTCTGGCCGATGGCCAAGCTCCTGTTCAAGAACCAGATGCAGCTCGACGACGCGTCGATCGTCCGGTACGGCGAGGAGCTCGGCCTGGACACGGAGAGCCTGGTAGGCGACCCCGCGCAGCGGTTCTCCGAGGCCGTCCGGAAGGACTACCAGGACGGCATCGACGCCGGGGTGCACGGCACGCCGACGCTGTTCATCAACGGCGAGCCGTACACCGACTCGGTCACGGTGACCGACCTGCGCGACACCATGGGACTCTCCCGCAGGAAGAAGTCGTGGTTCCGGCGGTAGTCAGCGGGCCAGCAGCGTGCGCAGCGCCCCGGCCACCTCGGCCGGGGCCTGCTCGGCCATGAAGTGTCCCGCGTCGAGGGTGCGGTGCTCCAGGTCGGTCGCCCAGGCGGACCAGAGGCCCGCCGCGTCGTAGCCGAGCGCGGCGCCCCAGTCCTGCTGCAGCACCGTCACCGGCATCGTCAGGCGCCGCCCGGCGGCTCGGTCGGCGCGGTCGTGCTCGACGTCGACGCCCGCCGAGGCACGGTAGTCCGCCACGATCGAGGGCACCGCCGCGCGGGAGGCCCGCAGGTACTCCGCGCGCACGTCGGCGGGGATCGCCTGCTGCCCGGCGCCCCAGGCGTCGAGGAAGAACCCGAAGAAGTCGTCGGCCGCCGCCGCGATCAGGCGCTCCGGCAGGCCGGGCGGCTGCGCCATGAGGTAGAGGTGGAACGCGACGGCCGCGTCCGCGCCGTGCAGCACGTCCCACATGTCGAGCGTCGGCAGCACGTCGAGCACGCCCAGGTGGGTGACGCTGTCGGGATGGTCCAGGCCGGCACGGACGGCGACGAGCGCGCCCCTGTCGTGCCCGGCGAGCGCGAACCGGTCGTGCCCGAGGGCATGGGCGAGGGCGACCACGTCGACGGCCATCGTCCGCTTGGAGTACGTGTCGGGCCCGGTCTCCGCGGGCTTGTCGCTCGCGCCGTACCCGCGCAGGTCGGGCACGATCACGGTGTGCTCGCGGGCCAGGTCGGCGGCGACGTGCCGCCACATGAGGTGCGTCTGGGGGAAGCCGTGCAGCAGCACGACGGGGCTGCCCGCCCCGCCGACCGCGACGTTGAGGGCGACGTCGCCGACGGGCACGCGGCGGTAGTCGAAATCTGTGATCGTTGGTGTGATCGTCGGTGTCATGCCCATGAATCTCCAGGACGTGGATGAGTGATCGATGAGCAGGACCCGATGAGCGGACCTCTCCGGGTCGGGGTGCTCGGCCCCGTCACCGCCTGGGTGGAGGGCGTGCCGGTGCCCCTGGGCGGGCCGCGCCAGCAGGCGGTGCTCGCGCGCCTCGTCGTCGCGGGCGGGCGGCTGGTCACCACGGACCGGCTCGTCGACGACCTGTGGGACGAGCCGCCGCGCGGCGCCGTCGCGGCGGTGCGCACGTTCGTCGCCGACCTGCGCCGTCGTCTCGAGCCCGGACGGGCGCCCCGCACGCCCGCGCGGCACCTCGTGACGGACGGCCCCGGGTACGCCCTGCGCGGCGCCGAGGTGGACGCGCAGGAGCTCGAGCGCACGACCGGCGACGCGCGCGACCTCCCGCCCGCCGCCGCGCGCTCGATCCTCGACCGGGCGCTCGGCGCGTGGCGCGGCACCCCGTACGCGGGGCTCGACCAGCCCTGGGCGGTGACCGAGCGGTCACGGCTGGCGGGCGTGCGGCTGGTCGCGGTCGAGCGCCGGGCCGAGGCCCGGATCGCGCTGGGCGAGGCCGCCGACGTCGTGCCCGAGCTGGACGCGCACGCGGCCGAGCACCCGTGGCGCGAGGAGGCCTGGCGGCTGCTCGCCCTCGCGCTGTACCGGTCGGGGCGCCAGGCCGACGCGCTCGCCGTGCTGCGCCGGGCACGCGCGCTGCTCGCGGACGAGCTCGGCGTCGACCCCGGCAGGCGTCTCGCCGAGCTGGAGACCCGCCTGCTGCGCCACGACGAGGACGGGGCCACGCCCGCGGCCCGGGACGTCTGGGAGCAGACGACGGCCGCCTACGAGCGCGTGGTCGCCGCCGGGGCCCGCACCCGGCTGGAGTCCACGGCGACCCTCCTGCGCACCCTGGCCCTGACCGGCGGGGACGGCCTGGCCGAGGCCCGGCACCGGAGGGTCGCGGCGGTCCGCGCGGCCGAGCAGCTCGGCGACCCGGAGCTCACGGCGCGCGTCATCAACGCGTCCGACGTGCCGGGCGCCTGGACCCGGTCGGACGACGCCGCCCTCGCCGCCGAGCTCGTCGCCGCGGCGGAGCGCACGCTGGGTGCCCTGCCCGCCGGCGCGCCGGACGCCGTCCGCGCACGGCTGCTCGCCACCGTCGCCGTCGAGTCCCGCGGGCTGCCCGGGCCCCGCGGCCCGTCGGCGGCGCACGAGGCGGAGGCGCTCGCCCGGCGCTCCGGCGACCCGGCGGCCCTCGCGTTCGCCCTGGCGGGGCGGTACCTGACGCGGTTCGAGCGCACGGGGCTGGCCCCGGAGCGTGACGCGATCGGCACGGAGCTGGTGTCCCTCGCCGGGCGGCACGGCCTGAGCACCTTCGAGATCCTGGGTCACCTGGTGCGCCTGCAGGCCCGGTCGGCCCTCGGCGACCTCGAGGCCGCCCAGCGGCACGCCGACGCCGCGGACGCGCTGGGGACCCGCCACGAGCGCCCGCTCGTCGCGGTGTTCACGCAGTGGTTCGGCGCCCTGCGCGAGGCCGCATCGGGCGCCCCCGTCGCCGACGCCGAGCGCGCCTACCGCGCCGCGTCCGGCACGCTGGCGGGCTCCGGCATGCCCGGGGTCGCGGACGGCCTGCTCCCGCTCGCGCTGCTCGCGCTCCGGGTGGGGCGAGGGCGGCCCGCGGACGGGCTGCCCGCCGCCGACGATGCCGGGTGGGGTCCTTGGGCACCGTGGGCGCGGCCGCACCTGCACCTCGCGCGGGGCGCTGCGGCCGAGGCGGCGGACGCCGTCCGACGGCTCACCGATCCCCCGCCCGGCCTGCTCGCCGAGGTGCTGTGGGTCCTGGCCGGGCGCGCGGCCGTCGCGGTCGGCGACGTGCGCGTGGCCCGGCGGGCGGCCGAGGCGCTCGCGCCCGCCGCCGGCGAGACGGCCGCGGGCAGCGGCATGCTCACCGCCGGCCGGGTGGCCGACCACCTCGACGTGCTGGCGGCCTTCCTGGGCAACTGAGGCCGCGCGGCGCGACCCCGGTCCCGGGACGCGTCACGCCGGCGCGCGCCACACCCCCTCGGGCAGCGGCGGCGGGCCGCCCTGCGCCTCGTTCGGCGAGCACAGCGGGAGCCGCTCGCCGAAGTACCGCAGCACGAGGGCGCCGATGACCCCCGCCAGCAGCGACCCGGCGAGCACGCCGACCTTCGCCTCGTTGATCAGGGCCTCGTCGTCGAAGGCGATCTCGGTGACGAACAGCGCGATGGTGAAGCCGATGCCGCACAGGAACGCGCCGCCCACCAGGTGCCCGTAGCGCACCCGGCCGGGCAGTGCGCCGAGCCCCGTGACCAGCGCGACCATCGCGCCGCCGAACACCCCGACGGCCTTGCCGAACACGAGGCCGACGAGCACACCCAGCGTGACGGGGCTCGACATCGCCGCGCCGATCGCCTCGCCGGACAGCTCCACACCCGCGTTGGCCAGGCCGAACACCGGCACGACCACGAACGAGCTCATGGGGTGCAGCGCGTCGAGCAGGCGGTCGCTCGCCGGCACCGCGGACCGCGCGGCGCTCACCGCCAGGCGCGAGCGGGCCGGGTCCAGCTCCTCCATGAGCGCCCGCCCGTAGACACCGAAGTACCAGCGCGCCTCGTCGTCGTGGCCACGCCGTGCGGTCGGCACCGCGAGGCCGACCGCGACGCCCGCGAGCGTCGGGTGCAGCCCC
The DNA here is from genome assembly GCA_036010205.1 of Promicromonospora sp. Taxonomy (GTDB): domain Bacteria; phylum Actinomycetota; class Actinomycetes; order Actinomycetales; family Cellulomonadaceae; genus Promicromonospora. The sequence continues at coordinate 48,697 of DATGOB010000037.1, forward strand.
GACTGCAGCACGACGACCCACAGCACGACGCCGACCAGCAGGTAGGGCGTGATCTGCCAGATGCCGATCCACCGCATCGCGAACAGCACCACCACGAGCGCGGCGGCCAGCAGCAGGGCACCGACCATGAGCTGGTCGGAGTAGAAGATGCCGAGCAGCGCGATGGCGCCGATGTCGTCGAAGATCGCGAGCGTCAGCAGGAAGATGCGCAGCTGGTCGGGACAGCGCGGCCCGACCAGGGCGAGCACCCCGATGACGAACGCGGTGTCCGTGGACATCGGCAGGCCCCACCCCGCGGCGTCGGGCAGGGTGGGGTTGATGAGCAGGTAGAGGCCGATGGGGACGGCGAGCCCGCCGATCGCGCCGAACAGCGGCACGGAGGCGGCGCGGAAGCTGCGCAGCTCGCCGACCGTGAGCTCGCGGTTCACCTCGACGCCGACCACCAGGAAGAAGATGGCCATGAGGAAGTCGTTGACCCAGTGGTGCAGGGTCAGGTGCAGCTCCCACGTGCCGACCGTCAGGTTGACCGGCATCTCCCAGAGGTGGTGGTAGGAGCCGCCCGCCACGTTCGCCCAGACGAGCGCGACGGCCGACGCCGCGAGCAGCAGGGTCGCGCCGCCGCCCTCGGTGGCGAAGTAGCTCCGCAGGCCGGGCGAGAGCCGGGGGTACGGGATGTCGACACGGGGCCGCGGGCCTGGCTGGGTGGGGACGCCAGGGGATATCCGATCTGCCACGGGACCTAGGATCTCAGACGGCGGGGGTCTCTGGCGGCGCGTGTCAGCCGATGGCGCGGGTCGCCGCGACCGAGCCGAGCAGCGAGAGCGCCTGGGCGGACGGCGAGCCCGGGGTCGCGTGGTACACCACGAGCTCCTGCCCCGGCGCCCCGCGGACCTCGAACGCGTGCAGGCGCAGCTCCAGGTACCCGACGTCGGGGTGCAGGAAACGCTTGGTCGTCAGCCGCTTGCCCCGCGCGTCGTTCCGCTCCCAGAGCGCGGCGAACTCGGGGCTCTTGACGCGCAGCTCGTCGACGAGCGCGCGGATCGCGGGGTCGCCCGGCGTCCTGCCGTCGGCGAGCCGCAGGCCCGCCACCGTGTTCTCGGCCACGTCCGGCCAGTCGGGGTAGAAGCTCCGCGCCGCGGGGTCGAGGAACGTGCGGCGCACGAGGTTGCGCGAGACGGCGAACCCGCCGAACAGGGCCTCGCCCAGCGGGTTCGCGGCCAGCACGTCGTACGCCCGGCCGAACACGATCGCAGGGCTGTCCCGCCAGGTGAGCAGGAGCTCGACCAGCGACGCGTCCACCTCCTCGACCGGGGCGGGCGCCGCGGGGCGCGGGCTGAGCCCGGCCAGGCGGTACAGGTGCTCCCGCCCGTCCTGGTCGAGACGCAGCACCTCGCCCAGCGCGTCGAGCACCTGGGGCGAGGGGCTGACCTCGCGGCCCTGCTCGAGCCGCACGTAGTAGTCGACGCTGACGCCGGCGAGCATCGCGACCTCCTCGCGGCGCAGGCCGGGCACGCGGCGCCGGCCGGAGGCGGGCAGCCCGAGCGCCTCGGGCGCGAGCTGGTCGCGCCGGCCGCGGAGGTAGCCGCCGAGCGGTGAGGAGGTCATCCCTCGACGGTACCCGCGCTCCCCGGAGCATCCAGGGTGTGTCGCACCCAGGAAGACCGCGCCCCTTCCTGCCGGCGGCGGGTCGCCCGAGGCTGGTCGGTATGACCACGGAACGAACCACCCCCAAGATCGTCCTCGTCACCGGCGCCAGCAGCGGCATCGGCGAGGCCACGGCGCTCCGCCTCGCGGGCGAGGGCCACCACGTCGTCCTCGGCGCCCGCCGCACCGACCGCCTCGACGCGCTCGTCGCCCGCATCCGGGCCGACGGCGGCTCCGCGAGCGCCGAGCGCCTCGACGTCACCGACCGCGACGACGTGCGCACGGTCGTCGACCGGGTCGTGGCCGAGCACGGCCGCATCGACGTCGTCGTGAACAACGCGGGCGTCATGCTGCTCTCGCGGCTCGACGCCGGCCTGGTCGACGAGTGGGACCGCATGATCGACGTCAACGTGCGCGGGCTGCTGCACGGCGTCGCCGCGGTGCTCCCGCACTTCCGGCGGCAGGGCGGCGGGCACCTGGTGACGGTCGCGTCGATCGGCGCGCACCAGGTGTCGCCGACGTCGGCCGTGTACTCCGCCACGAAGTACGCCGCCTGGGCGGTCACCGAGGGGCTGCGCCAGGAGTCCGACCCGAGCATCCGGGTCACGACGATCTCGCCCGGCGTGGTCGAGAGCGAGCTGGCGCAGCACATCTCCGACCCGGGCGCGCGCGACCTCATGGTCACCTACCGCCGGAACACCATCCCGGCGGACGCGATCGCCCGCGCCGTCTCGTACGCGCTCGCCCAGCCGGCCGACGTCGACGTGAACGAGATCATCGTCCGCCCGGCGGCCCAGCGCTGAGGCGGTACGCGAGGCAGGTGTCACGGGCCCGTCGTCAGGAACGTCTCGTGGCGGGAGCTGTTGACCGTGTCGCCCGTCTCGTTGATGACCCGCCGGATCGTGCCGACGCCGCCCAGCGAGACCGTGACCATGTGGTGGAACCGGACGTCCGGCCGCACGGGCACCTCGAACGCCCGCGCGTTGACCACCGACGGGTTGACGTTGAAGTACGCGTAGCTGCCCAGCCCCCAGGCCTGGTGGTCGGTCACGGAGTCGGCCACCTTGTACGCGGCCCAGCCCTGGGTCGAGCCGTTCATGTAGGCGGCCTGGTTCGGCGGGTCGTACGGCATCTCGTTCTGGTAGAAGTACGTGCGCCCGCGCTCGCCGTTCCAGATGGTCTGGTACTGCTGGTAGTGCTCGACGAACAGGCCGTACATCGTCACGTCGTCGCCGTTGACGATCAGCCCGTTGCGGCCGGTGTTGACCGTCCAGCCGACGGTCCCGGGGTTGCCGTGGTCGGCGCGCCAGATCCAGGCGTGGTCGCCGATGACGTCGTCGCTGTTGACCTCCATGCTGATCACCGCGCGGCCCGCGATCGAGCCGCCCACCCGGAGGAACACGTCGGACAGGACCGTCGGGTTCGCGGCGTGGTCGGCCGCGGCGCCGCGCGGCCCGACCCGGAGCAGCACCTCGGACCCTCCGGTGCCGGCGTCGAACATGATGCCCGCCAGCCGCACCCCGGAGACGTCGGCCACGTGCATGGCGTCGATGCCGCCCTGCGGCACGAAGGTGGCGAGGCCGAGGCCGAGCACGACCGTGTCGGGCCGGGTCACCTGGAGCGTCTGGTTCACCGGGTAGGTACCGGGGGTGACCAGCAGGTGCTTGCCGGCGGCCAGCGCGGCGTTCATGCTCGCCGCGGAGTCGCCCGGGCGCACGACGTGGAAGTCGGCGATGGGCAGCGACCGGCCCGCGGGGTCACCGTCCGCCCAGGTCGTGCCGGTCGTGCCGGTCCGCACCGCGGGGACGAAGACCCGGTAGGAGCCGTTGTCGTCGACGTAGAGGTACGGCTTCTCAGCGATCTTCGGGGTGGTGGGCAGCGTCGTGTACGGCGGCGCCGGGAAGCTGTCCGCCGGCGCGCCCTGGGTGCCGACGAACACCTGGTTCCAGTTGGAGCCCACCCAGCGGCCCATCGCGGAGTTCCGGGTGAGGAACTGCTGCTGCGAGCCGGAGTCGATGGTGCCGTCGATCCGCGAGTCGGCGATGAACCCGCCCGACGACCAGCCGCCGTCGGACAGGGCGAGGTTGCCGCGCAGGTGCATGCGGCGGTACGGCGCGGCCTGCGAGACCGACCAGCGGTCGTTGCCGTCGGCGGGGGTGACGGACAGACCCTCGGCCGAGCGCCAGAAGTTCTGCGTGGCGTTCTGCGAGCCGTCCGGCCACCAGTCGGCCTCGACGTGCACGTGGCCGTTGACGTTCACCTCGTCCGGCACGAGGCCGAGGCCCGCGACCTGAGTGAAGAAGCCGACGTTCACGTCGACGTCGTACGAGCCCGGGTAGAACAGGAACGCGTGCCGCTCGGGCCCGAACTGGTTCTCCTCCTGCGCGGCGAAGACCCGGTCGAGCTGCGCCTGGATCGCGCTGCGGGACATCGAGGTGTCGAAGACCGACACGTTCGGCCCGAGGTCCGGGTTGGCCGGGTCGGGGAGCACGGGGTCCGGGTCCGGCTGCGGCACCGAGCCGCCGCGGTGCGACCACTTCTGGTTGCTCGCACCGGTGCAGCTCCAGAGCTGCAGGCGCGTCCCGTTCGCCGTGCCGCCCCCGACGACGTCGAGGCACTTGTCCGCCGCCCGGTTCACGAGGTCGCCCGCCGCGGTGAGGGTCCACTTCTGGCTGTCCAGGGACGCGTAGCAGTCCCAGAGGTGGACGACGGCGCCGTCCGCCGTGGACCCGTCCGCGACGTCGAGGCACTTGCCGAGGCCGCGCACGGAACCGTCGTCGGCGAAGGTCCACGACTGGTTCGCGTTGTTCGGCGTGCAGTCCCAGACCTGCGGGCGGGTGCCGTTCGCCGTCGAGCCCTCGGTGACGTCGAGACAGCGCCCGCTGCCCGCACCGACGACGGTGCCCGTGGTGGCGGCGGCCGCGCCGGGCGTCGCCACCACCCCCAGCAGGCCGGCGAGGACGAGCGCGCCCAGCGCGCCGACCACGGCGCGCGCCCGTGCGCGCACTCGTGGGACCAGAGAGGGGACCAGAAAACCCGACATGACAGCCTCCGGCAGGGTGTGGCGCCGCGTCGTCGCGGCGGCACCTCACCCTACGGAGGCGCTTACTAACCTGTCAGTAAGGGGAATCCCTATCGACGCCGCGGGAGCGGGCGGGGCTCGTCGGAGTTTTCCGCCCCGCCCGCCGGGGCGCCCGCGGGCGCCATGGCCGCGGCGAGCTCGCTCTCGTCGGCCGTGGCGCGGCAGTACACGCGCTTGCCGCCGCCCCGGCACAGCTCGTGCAGGCCCGCGGCGAAGGCGTGGAGATCCTCCGGCTCGGCCCGGCGGAACCGCCGCGAGCGCGACCAGTGCTTCACGACGTCGTCCAGCGTGGCGGGTCGCACCATGCCGAACAGCGTCACCAGGTGGTTCGACAGCCGGATCAGCAGCCGGGCGCCGTCGGGGCTCTCGGCGACGAGCTGGGCGCTGCGCAGGCCGTCGTCGGCGGTGGGGCCACCGAGGAGCCGCTCGAGCTGGCCCAGCACCGAGGCGGGGTCGACCACGTGGGCTGCCTCGGCTCCGTCGATCTCATCGCCGTCGATCGTCAGGACCGCCGTCTCGTCGTCAGGAGCCACAAAGTACTCAAACCTCATGCGCGCATCTTTCCGCATCTCACGG